>NZ_DGNK01000017.1:0-16660 GCF_002388935.1 Hyphomonas sp. UBA4494 | reverse complement strand
CGAGGCCATGCGCCGCCGGGACTGATCGCTAGAGCAGGATCGTGCCCTTGCCATCCTTTTCCAGCGCGCGCTGGTAGGACGGGTAGGCGCGCATCTGTTGCAGGAATCTGTGCGCATTCGGATAATTCCCGGCATCCATGCCGGCCCGGTGCGCCGCCAACTCCATCGAGTATCCCATCACGATATCTGCCGCTGTCAGATTGTCACCGGCAAACCATGTACTCTTGCCAAGTGCTTTTTCGATCTCGGTCATCAACGCCTTCAGGCGCGGACCGAAGAACGCCTTGTCCAATCCGCCGACCAGCATCTTCGCCGCAGGCTTCAGGAAGAATGGCGCACGCGCTGTCATTGCCATCATCACGAATTTGTTGGTCAGCAAAGGCTGCAGGCTTCCCTGCGAGACATGAAACCAGAACAGGTAATCGGCCCGGTTCGGTGTGCCCGGCGCGGGGCGCAGGCGGCCATCATCATGCGTATCCAGGATATAGTCCATGATCGCATTCGTCTCCGACAGCGTAATGTCGCCATCGGTGATGCAGGGCGCCGTGCCCAGCTGCGAGACCGCCTTGTATTCTGCCGGGGCCAGCCGCGTGTTTGGGTCGCGGTCGTAGAGTTTGACCTCGTACGGCACGCCCAACTCCTCCAACAGCCAGAGGATGCGGATGGATTGCGACTTTTCGAGATGGTGCAGCGTGATCATGGTTTGGCCCCTCAGCCCAATATTGGCGACAGAAGGACTGTAGGGCGCGACGGCCCCACGTCCAGCCACGATTCTGCGAGGGAAACTCGAATTTCCTGTAACAATCAGAGCGTGATTTCACGCCCTTCAGCCGCAGAGCGATAGATTGCCTCAATCAGGGCCATGTCGCGAAGGCCCATTTCACCCGGCGTGAGGATCGCTGCATCCTCCCGGATCGCATCCGCCATATGGTCACACATGCGGGCAAACTGCACATCGGGATCGCCGGGCACGAGGTCTTCGCGGACACCGTCGCGCACCAGCGACATCTTATGCCCGCCATAGCCGGTTGCAGGTTCCATCATCAGCACACCGCCCTCCCCTTCGACCCGCGCAAGATTGCGGCCGGGTGTCGTGTCATAGGACGTGACCATATTGGCCACGGCTCCGGACGGGAAACGCATCTCTGTCGTCACTGTAGAGAAGATTTCTGCAAAACGCGGATCATTCGCCGGTTGCTCTGTTACGGCCTTTACAGAGACCGGCATTTCGCCGGAGAGGTACAGCGCCGACTGCAATCCGTAGATACCATAATCTTCCAGAGGACCACCCCCTGCAAGCGCCCGGACAACCCGCCAGTTTTCCGCCACGCTGGTCGGACCCATCCGATAGGTCTGAGCCGTCTCGATCGTCTTGATCTTGCCAACCGCACCCTCACGCATCAGTTCCATGGCGCGCAGGTTAAACGGCTCGAAATGGCAGCGATACGCAATCATCAGCTTCTTGCCTGACGCTTCCGAGGCCGCGATCATCAGCTCGCACTCGGCCACGGACAGGGCCATCGGCTTTTCACACAGCACATGCTTGCCTGCCGCAAAACTCTTTTCGGTCCACTCCAGATGCAGCCCCGTCGGCAGCACATTGTAAACTGCATCTACCCGGTCATCATCTGCGATCCGGTCAAAGTCTTCATACGAATAAATAGCATCGTCCGGCAGGCCATAGGCGGCGGCCACGGTCTTCGCCTTCTCCGGATTGCCGGACACAACCGCCGCAACATGGCAGCGTTCACCATTCGCCAGCGCAGGCAGGACCTTGCCAATGCCATAGCCGCCGAGCCCCATCACCGCGAAGCCGACACTGCCTGCATTGGGCGCGGATGGCGGTGTGTCAGGCAGTTCACCCCAATTAGGCCAGGGCATGCCAATCGCCTTGGCCGGGATCGCGGCGCTGCCTTCTGCGCTCGCGCAACTTGCCAGCCATGGCGCTGCTGCCAGCGTGGCGCTGCTCAGCACCATGAAACGCCTGCGTGAATGCGTGAATTCGGTCATGACAATCTCCCTGAAGGCCACAGTCTTCTGTTAGCGCTATCTCAAGAAAACCGCAGGCCGCCGAACCGGTCAAGGAAAAAGCCGAGCGGTCCGGATCACAATTGGATCACATCAAACCGGGACCTGTCTTCTTCATCAGCCGCTCGACCACCGCGCCGACATGATACTTCATCGCGTCCGGCCCCATCGGTGCCTGTCGGGCGAATTCGTCTTGTACTTCATCTGCGCGTTTTTCCGCCGCCAGCCAGGCCGATGGCTCCGGCACGATCAGGAATGTGCCGCGCGCAATCTCGTCCAACGTATGTCGCGCAACCTCGAGAGGCGGCTTGCCTTCGGCCATCACGGCGCGGGCCATGTCGCTGCGGCGCTCATCTGCCGACATACCCGTCGCAGCGGGGCTTGTATCCGGCATGTGCGTTGCCGTCAGGCCGGGGCACAGCACGCTGACACCAATCGACTCTGGCAATTCGGCGCGGAACACATCGCCCAGTGCCAGCACGCCATGCTTTGACGCCGTGTAAAACCCATTGCCCGGATGCTGCAGGCCCAGCGCGTGTTCCGACGCGGTCAGGCAGAGATGCCCGGCATGGTCCGCATCGATCATGCGTGCGGCAAACGCCCTGGCTGTCGCCCAGACGCCTTTGAGGTTGACGCCCATCGTTACGTCGAACTCCGCCTCGCTGGCCTTCATCAGCGGCCGCGCCACGCTGACCCCAGCATTGGCGAACACCAGATCCACCCCGCCCAGCCAGTTCCAGGCCTCGCCGGCCATGGCCTCGACCCCCGCCACATCGGCAACATTGCAGGCGATGGCCAGCGCGGCATCGCCGAGCCTGGCCGCATGTGCCTCGGCCGCATCCTTGTTGATGTCCACAATCACGACGCGACCGCCATCGGCCACCATCGTTTCGGCCAACGCCGCGCCGATGCCGCTTGCACCGCCCGTGATGACCGCCGTTCTGCCCTTGGTTTCCATTATCCGCCCTCCCTGGCGTTCTGACCTGTCAGCTATAGCGCGCTTCAACCTTTTCACCGGCCTTGCCAGCCTGCACCGCTTTCACGCTGGCTTCGAGGTCTGCGAGATAGGCGTCGGCCACATCGGCATGTTTGGGGCTCAGCATCAGGTGCAGGCTCGGCGGCTCTTTCGTGACCGATGTGAACCAGCCACGCCTGAAAATCTCGCCATAAATCGCGAAGGCATGGGCATCGGGATGGTGAAAGGCCATCAGGCCCAGCATCGGATTTCCGACAATCTCGAAACCGAGCCGCTTCACGCCGTCTTCCATTCGCTCCCGCGTCGCACAGACCTGCCCCTGCAACCGCTTGTACCCTTCGACGCCCAGCGTGTTCATCACGCCCCAGGCCGCGGAGATCGCCCCGCCCGGCCGCGTGCCCGCCAGCGTCGGCGTCTTCATCGGCGCGCCGCTCCAGCCCGCCATGTCGAACGGCATGTGGGCGTAAAGCTCCTCACTCCGGAACAGCACGGTGGAGGCGCCCTTGGCGCAATAGCCATATTTGTGAAGGTCGGCGCTCATCGACTGAACCGCTGGCACTTCGAAATCAAAGGCTGGCACCGGCACGCCATTCATCCGCGCGAACGGCGCGAAATATCCGCCCACACAAGCATCGACATGCAGCCAGACACCGTTCTTCACGGCCACCTCGCCCAGTGCCGCAATCGGGTCGATAATGCCGTGCGGGAAGTTCGGCGCCGAACCGACCATCATGATGGTGGCTGCATCCACCGCTTCACTCATGGCAACCGGATCGGCCTCATAAGACCCGTCCGTCTTCAGCGGCACGCGGCGGATTTCGATGTCCATCAAATGCGCCGCCTTGTCGAACGCCAGATGTGCCGATTGCGGCAGCACGACATTCTGGCCTTCGCGCGGCTTGCCCAGCGACCGGGCATAGTCGCGGGCTGTCTTCATCGCCATCGTGATCGAGTCGGTCCCGCCGGATGTCATCGCCCCGGTGGATCCGTCCGGCCCATGGAGCAAGCCCAACCCCATGCCGATGACTTCCTTTTCCATCTGCGCGAGGCTTGGAAAGGCCAGCGGCCCCAGACCGTTCTCCGCCATGTAGAGCCCATAGGCATCATGCTGGACTGCTGAAATTTCCGGCCCGGCATTGAAGACATAGACCGCCGTGCGCCCGTCGCGCCATTGCGCATCGCCCCCGCCGCGCGCAACCATTTCTGCGCGCACATCGTTCCAGTCGCGTCCCGTCTCCGGCATCTGCATGATCATTCAGCCTGTCCTCCCCTGTTGCCAGTCTTCTGGTCTGTCGCCAGCAGCCTAGAGAGATTGCCTCCCAACGCAACCGAACGCCGCCAAATGCGTTGATCCGGCACGAAGGAGATTCACATGACCGAGCAAACTGACCCCAAAACCCGCAAGCCCGATCCAGAGACAGACAATCAGGATGAACCGACCCATCACAAGAAGGTCCGTCCGGCGGGTGCAGAGAACATGGAACACCCGCCCGAAGAGTGGGACGAAGTGGACGAGGAACTCGACGAGTCGTTCCCGGCCAGCGACCCGCCTGCAAATTACTAACAGGAAATATCGAGGCGCCATGGCGGAAAAGATCGCCATGACCACAAGGGGTTAGTCACAGCGGCTAACAAGCGAGCAACAATTTTTTGCTCGCCCCTTGTGCGAAGGCCGTTGCGGGCCTCTTTTCCGGACCTTACTGTATGGGTCACAGGTTCAACCATACCAAACCGGGAACTCGCGCGCCTATGACGGACTATATCGGCTACGAAGCGCTCACCCAGGCTGCCATGCGCGGTGTTGTCCGCGAAGCCCTGCGCAAGGGCTACAACACAAATGGCCTGCCGGGTGATCATCACTTCTATCTCACCTTTCGCACCAAGGCGCCGGGCGTGAAGATTGCTGATTACCTTGTCGAACGGTTCCCAGAAGAAATGACCATCGTTATCCAGCACCAGTATTGGGACCTGGAAGTCGAAGACAGCCATTTCGAGATCATCCTGAAATTCTCGGGCGTGCCACAGCACCTGCACATTCCCTATGCCGCGATCACGCGCTTCGTTGACCCGTCTGTGAACTTCGGACTGACCTTCGAATCGCCGGACAAGGACGCGTCGGTCATCTCGCCGGCGGGGGAAGCCACTGCCGCTGATGTGCCGCCCGTCGAGGCCGAGGAAGAGCCCGGTACGGTCGTAAATCTCGACGCTTTCCGCCGGAAATAGGCCGCGCCCGATCTGATGGTAGATACCAAAAAACCCCGCGTCTCGGACGCCGACATGCTCGCGCGTTTCCAGAATTCCAAGAAGCGCCCACCCTGCTCCGATACGCTCGGTATGCGCTTGGCTGAAGTCGAACAGGATGCTCAGCGCATTCGGATGGATTTCGACGTCTCCCCCAGCTTTGCCAACCCGACCGGTGCGGTTCAGGGCGGCTTCATCTCCGCCATGATGGACGAGGCGATGAGCACCTGCGTCATCATAGCTTCCAACATCACGATGACCGCGCCGACGCTCGAAATGAAGACCAGCTATCTACGCCGCCTGATGCCAGGCAAGGCCAGCGTGGAGGCCCGTATCCTGAAACTCGGCAAATCGGCCGCCTTCATGGAAGCGGAATGCTTTGACGCGGACGGTCACCTCGTGGCCAAGGCCACTGCCACCGCCATTCCGATGCTGTTCAAACGGCTCGGCTGATGACGTTTGACAAGCGTGCCTATTGGCAGGACCTGCTGACCAACACGACCCCGCCCGAAGCCACGGCCTTTTTGGGTTTTGAACTGATCGCCTTTGATCCGGACGCTGGCTGGGTCGATGCCGCCTTTACCCTGCCGGTACAGGCCACCAACCCCGGCGGTGACGCGCAGGGCGGCTTCGTATCGGCTATGCTGGACGAAGTGATGAGCCTTGCCGGATCTATCGTGCAGGACGGACCTGCCATGTCACCAACCCTGCAAATGACGACCAGCTATATTCGCCCGGTCCAGGTCGGCCAGCGATTGATTGGGCGCGGCGAGTGTGTGCGCCGCGGACGTGCCGGTATTTTCACACAGGGCTTCCTGCGCCGCGAAGATGGCACCTTGCTCGCGCAAGCCACGGCCAGCTGTATCCCGCGCGCCATGCCTGCAGGCACATAAGTGTTATGCCGGACCAATTGCCGGCCTGAAGGTTGATCCCGCCAGCATAATCGTTATCTGATAATGAGAATAATTCTCGATACAGGTATGCCGCTCATGTCCTCACCGAATTTCGCCGAAGCCATTGTCCTGCGCCGCGAGCAATTGACCCCGCACATGGTCCGACTCACCTTCCAATCCGAATTCGCGGCTGACTTCTCGCCCGGCGCGCCGGGGGGCTATCTGAAAATCCTCGCCCCGGCACCCGGAGAAATCGGCCCGCCGCCATTGGACTTGCAGACCGCCAAGCGCGCCATGCGCACCTACACGCTGCGCCATGTGCGACCAGCTGAAAATGAGTTCGACGTGGATTTTGTCGTGCATGGCGATGAAGGCATTGCAGGCCCCTGGGCCAGGCTGGCCAAGGGCGGCGACCGCATTCTGGTCTCCCGCCCCGGCGCATTGAAATTTTCCACCGAGGGGGCGGACTGGTACCTCTTTGTTGCGGACCTTTCCTCCATCCCCGCCGCTGCGGTAGAGCTTGAAGCGCTCCCCTCTGATGCCATCGGTGACGCCTTCTTTGAAATCCCCAGCGACAAGGACCGGCAACCTATCCGTACACCAACGGGTATCCGCATGCACTGGATCATAAAAGCCGACCCGCACGCACCCAGCGAAGCGCTGATACAGGCGGTGCAGACCCTCGACTGGCGCAGCGGGGAGCCGAGCGTCTTCGTTGCCGGCGAATTCGCCCTCGCAGGCGCGCTACGCACCTATTTCCGTAAACAGAAGCCGACCCGGAAAGACCTGACTTATGTCAGCTCCTACTGGAAACTCGGCCTGATCGAACCGGAACACAAAGCCTTCAAGGCGCAGGCGGCCTAAGCCGACTCCATCGCTTTCACCTGAACCTGTATCGGTCGCGAATTGCCCTTGCCGTAGAGATTCACTTTCAACTTCGAGATCGCATGGACGAGCGCGTTCGGCCCGTATTTGATGTCGCCGGTGAATTCGATGTTCGGGAAACGCTGGAAGATCTGCTCATAGGCAACGCGCAGCTGCATCTGTGCCACGCGCGAACCGAGGCATTTGTGAATGCCGTGCCCAAAGGCGATATGCTTGTCGACATTGTCACGCATCATGTCGAACCTGTCCGGGTCCGGAAAGACGTCCGGATCGCGATTGCCTGCCCCATACCACATGACGACTTTCTCATCCTTGGCGATGATCTGGCCGTTGAGTTCTGTCTCTTCCAGCGCGGTGCGGCGCATATGCTTCACCGGCGAAACCATGCGCAAGGCCTCTTCCGACATGCGCGGAATGAGAGACGGATCGTCCAGCACCATTGCGCGCTGGTCCGGCCATTCGGTCATCAGCTTGATCGTACCCGACAGCGAGTTCCGCGTCGTGTCATTGCCGGCGAAGATGATCAGCAACCAGGAGCCATCCAGGTATTCCTGCGGCAATTGTTCATCATCCAGCTTTGAATGCGCGATCATGGTCAACAGGTCATGGCGCGGATTGGCCCGGCGGTCAGCCATGACACGTGCGCCATAGGCAAACATCTCTTCGACCACTTTCTTGAACCGTAGCGGAAACAGCGGCTCGCTGAGGAAGGTCCGGAACGGGTTCGTCATGAACTGGCTCGCCATTTCCAGATAGTGCATCCAGTAGACGATTTTCTGGCGGTCTTCCTCGTCCACGCCCAGCATTTCGCACAGCGTATAGAGCGGCAACTGGTTGGAGAAGAATTTGACGAAATCCAGCTCAGGCCCGTTCGCCTCCAGATCATCGAGCAGCGACTCGACCTTCATGCTGACCTTCTCGCGCAGCTCTTTGACATAGGCCGGAATGAAGAAGTCTTTTTGCTGGATCCGCATCTGCATGTGGCGCGGCTCGTCCATCGAAATCAGATTGTCCATCGCCGCGCGGATCAGGACTTCGGGCCGCCAATGCTCACGCGGTGGCACGGCCATATTGATACCGCCCCGCTCGGACGAAAAGATTGCCGGGTTCAACTCGACTGTCTTGATGTCTTCATATCTCGTAACCGACCAGAATCCGCTGCCGCCCCGGCCCATTTTCGACCACATGACCGGCGCCTCGCTGCGCATTCGCGCATACAGGTCATGAGGGTGGCCCCGCGTCCAGGAATTGGGATTCCAAAGCTCGAAGTCGGTTTCCAGCATGGGATATGCGCTGGCGTGTACCGGCATATCCGCGCCGGTATCTTCCAGGATGTGATCGCTGACGAGTTGAGTCATTACAAGCTCCGTAAGGCCGTCACTGAAGTTGACGCAGTTGCGCGTCAAGGCAAGCGACAAGGGGTTACACAATCATTTAGCCTGCGCTCTCCCTACGACATTCAAGGGGAAAATAGACATCCGAGCCTCCTGGCCCTCAACGCCTTCCCGCAGGGTCACCCACGATTTCAGCGCAAATCCATGATAGGCTTCGTTCATATGATCCGGCGCAAAGACCGGACAGGGAGGAAAACATGGCCGATGATCCGGGCACACCGCGCGTGCCGCAATCCGTGCTGGAAGTGACCGCTTTCTCACCCGACGCCCGCAACGACCCTCACCCGCCACTGGAGGCCCTGCGCCATAATTGCCCCGTACTGCGTGACGAGATGGCCAAGACCTGGTTTCTGACGCGCTATGCCGACATTCGCGAAACGGTGAATGATCGCAGCTTTGTCCGCCATCCCCTGAATGCCGAGGAAGGCTCCATCTCACGCCAGCTGGTCGAGGACGAGGACCAGCCCCGCCGCACCTCCATCCTCTTCCTTGACGATCCCGACCATGCCCGCGTGCGGCCCCCACTGGCCAAGGCATTCTACACGCGCATCCAGAAGATGAAGCCTCAGATCGAGGCCATCATCGACGACACGATCAACGCCGCGCCCGCGTCCGGCACTTTCGACCTGATGTCAGAGATTGCCGTGCCGATTCCGGTCCTTGTCATCGCGCGCATCCTCGGCGTGGATGAAGACCGCCTTCCCGATTTCCGGCAATGGTCAGAAGACGTAATCCTCAGCCTGAACCCTGTGCGGACACCTGAAGAAACCGCCCGGATGGAACAAGGCAGTCACGCGCTGGATGCCTATTTTACCGAATTGATGGAAGCCCGCCGCAAAGTGCCGGGCGATGATCTCATCACCGATATGGTCCAGCTGCAGGCCAGCGGTGATGCTCCGCTGTCGGATGATGAAATTCGCATCAATCTGGGCGCGCTTCTGGTCGGCGGCAACCTCACCACGACCGACCTGATCGGAAATGGCGTCTGGTTGTTCCTGAACCATCCCGAGCAACTCGCCGCACTGAAATCCAATCCCGCCCTTGCCGGACAGGCGGTGGAGGAAGTCCTGCGCTTCGAGGCCCCCGTCTCGGCCACATCCCGGATCGTTGAGGCCGACAGGACGGTTGCCGGCTGTCCGATGAAGGCACATCAGGTCGTCTTCTGCTCACTCGCTTCGGCCAATCGGGATGAGACCCTGTTCGAAAATTCGGGCGTATTCGACATCACGCAGAAACGCGCCAGCCATGTTGCCTTCGGCGGTGGACCCCACATCTGCATCGGCGCGCCGCTTGCCCGCATGGAGGCCCGGCGTATCTTCGAAAAACTCTTCGCGCGCTATCCAGACCTGTCCCTGCCCCCGCAAGACCTCGTCTGGCGCGCGCTGCCCTTCTTCCGCGGCCTCGAACGGCTCGACGTGAAANNGGTTAACTTCACCCCGTGTCTCCGGCGCATGCCGGAGCCTCCCGCGGCTGGCTTCCAGCAGGAACCGCATGAGACCCTAGCATGCGCCGGGGATACGGATATTTGAGGCTTGCCCTCACATGCGTACCCTTTATGGCGCCGACTGCAAAAACGTGCCATACGGGGCAAAATCTTCCCGCGGCGCGCATGAAAGCTGCGCCAGCGCCCCAGAAAGCCCTACCAAATGACCGATACCCCTTCTATCCCATCGGCGCTCGCCGAGGCCCTCGCACAGCGTGGCTACGAGACGCTCACCCCCGTCCAGTCCTCTGTCATTGAAGCAGAACTCGACGGCAAGGACCTCCTCGTCTCCGCCCAGACCGGCTCAGGCAAAACCGTTGCTTTCGGCCTCGCCATGGCTGGCGACCTGCTCGCCGGGGCAGACCGCTTCGAGAAATCCGATACGCCGCTGGCCGTCATCGTCGCGCCAACCCGCGAGCTTGCCCAACAGGTCGCTCGCGAACTGGAATGGCTCTATGCCAAGTCCGGCGCCCGCATGGCCACCTGCGTCGGCGGCATGGACATGCGCGAGGAGCGCCGCACGCTTGCCCGCGGTGCGCACATCGTCGTCGGCACACCCGGCCGCCTGTCAGACCATATCCGTCGCGGCTCGCTGGATGCCTCGAACGTCCGCGTTGTCGTGCTGGACGAGGCCGACGAAATGCTCGACATGGGCTTCCGCGAGGAACTCGAACACATTCTCGAAGGCACGCCGGAAACCCGCCGCACGCTGATGTTCTCGGCCACCGTGCCCAAGGGCATCGCCGCCCTTGCTGCGCGCTACCAGAAGGATGCGATGCGCATCACCACGGCCGCTGAACAGCAACAGCATGTCGATATTGAATACCGCGCCCTGCTCGTCGCCCCCGGCGACGAAGAGAACGCCATCGTCAACATTGTCCGCCATTCCGACAGCGAGACCGCCATTGTGTTCTGCACGACGCGCGCCGCCGTCAACAAGCTGATCAGCCGCATGGGCAATCGCGGCTTCCCGGTGGTCGCCCTGTCGGGTGAGCTGAGCCAGAAGGAACGCGGCAACGCGCTTCAGGCCCTGCGCGATGGCCGTGCCCGCGTCTGTATCGCCACAGACGTCGCCGCCCGCGGCCTTGATCTCCAGAACCTCGGCCTCGTCATCCATGCAGACCTGCCGCGCGATCCGGCCACCCTGCTCCACCGTTCGGGCCGCACCGGCCGGGCTGGCCGCAAGGGCGTCAGCGCCCTGCTGGTCGCCCCGCGTGCCCGCCGCCGCGTCGAGCGCCTGCTGCGTGATGCCAAGATCGAAGCCAGCTGGGGAAAACCGCCGTCTGCGGACGAAATCAACGCGCTCGATGATGCCCGCCTGATGGCCGACCCGATCTTTACCGAAGATTCCAGCGCCAATGAGGCCGAACTCGCCCGTACGCTGATCGACACTTACGGCGCCGAACAGGTTGCCGCCGCATTCGTGCGTCGCCACCGCGCCGGGCGCACCGCGCCGGAAGACCTGCGCGATGTCGATGACCGCGCCCCGTCCCGTGATCGCAGCGAACGCTCTGATCGCCGCGACCGCGACGACCGCCCGCCCCGCGAAAAGCGTGAGCGCCAGGACCGCAAGGGCTTTGACGACGCGACATGGATCGGCATCAATGTCGGTCGCAAGAAAAACGCCGAGCCGCGCTGGCTTCTGCCCATGCTGTGCAAGGCCGGGGGCCTTGGCCGTGATGATATCGGCGCCATCCGCATCAATCCGGCCGACACGCATGTCGAGCTGAAGCCCGACGCCGCCAAACGCCTGTTCGAGGTGATCGGCAATGATGGCATGCTGGAAAAAGGCCTGCGCGCCTTTGCGCTGGATGGCCCGCCGCCTGCCCAGCCGCCGCGCCAAGATTATGCCCCCTCCCGCGAACGCACGCCCGGCAAGCCGCCGCGCAAACCGCACCTGAACAAGAAGCCCAAACCCGCCGCCGCGGCGCCGGAGAAGGCCTTCGACCCGCTGACCGACTACATCCAGGACGACCGCCCCGCCGGCAAGCCCCGCAAGGACAAGCCGCACGCACACGGCAAAGGCAAGCCCGGCGGCGGCGACAAGACCTATAAGCGTCCCAAGCCGCAGGGTGGCAAGAAACCCTTCAAGAAGGGCCCGAAAAAGCCCCGGGACTGACACTCCAGCACGGTCAGAGATTGACGCTCCGCCCCGGACCCCGCACACCCCTGCAGGAAACCCGAAGCGGAGCGCCCCATGACTGACCACATCACCCAGAGCCTCGAAAATCGCGTCCTGACGCTCACCATCAACCGGCCCGAGCGCAAGAATGCGCTCACCCAGGCCATGTATGGCGCGCTGGCCGATGCCATCAACGCTGCCAATGATGACAAGGCCATCCGCGCCATCATCATCACCGGCGAAGGCGACATGTTCACCGCGGGCAACGACCTGACCGACTTTGCCTCCGATTCCGAGCGCTCCTCTGGCGAACCGCCGGTTACACGCTTCCTGAATGGTATCCGCGACGCCGAGACGCCGCTGATCGCTGCCGTCAACGGCCCCGCCGTGGGCGTTGGCCTGACCATGCTGCTGCATTGCGACATCGCCTATGCGGCCGAGAGCGCCAATTTCCGCGCGCCCTTTACCGCGCTTGGCCTCGTGCCGGAGGCAGGCTCCTCGCTGCTGCTGCCGCTGTCTGTGGGCAATTCCATGGCCAATGACATCCTGCTCGCCGGCCGCATCCTGTCGGCCCAGGAGGCGCTCGATTGCGGCCTCGTCTCGCGCGTCGAGCCGGACACGGGCCTGATGTCGGCCGCGCTTGCCACGGCTGAGCGCATCGCCATTGCCGCCCCGACCGCCATTCGCCGCTCCAAGGCGCTGATCCGCATGAATCGCGACGCCGTGAAGGACCGTATGGAAGCCGAAGGCAAAGCCTTTGCCGAACAGCTCAAATCCCCGGACTTCGCCGAAGCCGCCGCCGCCTTCATGCAGAAGCGCAAGCCGGTGTTTCAGGACTGATCCAGATAATTTTCATCCTCTGAAATGTCTGCCAAAAGGCCCGGAATCGCCCCTGATTCCGGGCCTTTTTGATGGTTTTCTGACCCGGTCTTCCGCAGGCGGAAGCCCTGCCCATCGAACGCCCCTGCAACACCCTGTATTTGCAGGCTTTTTGCGGCTGCAAAATCCCCTCCCCATCTGTGGCCTTTACCCCCCAAACCCCCTATAAACAAAGGTGAATTTACGAATCGATGAGGACGCCTAAATGGCCGAAAGCACGCAAGCTGAAAATCCGGAATATGGCGCTGGCTCGATCAAGGTCCTGAAGGGCCTCGAAGCGGTCCGCAAACGCCCCGGCATGTACATCGGTGACACCGATGACGGTTCGGGCCTGCACCACATGATCTACGAGGTCGTGGACAACGCCATCGATGAAGCGCTTGCCGGCCATGCAGACCGCGTCACGGTCACCCTCTTCCCCGACGGCTCGGCTGAAATCACCGATAATGGCCGCGGCATCCCCGTTGGCATGCACCCCACAGAGGGCGCCTCAGCCGCCGAAGTCATCATGACCCAGCTGCATGCGGGCGGGAAGTTCGACCAGAACTCCTACAAGGTTTCCGGCGGCCTGCACGGCGTCGGCGTTTCGGTTGTGAACGCCCTGTCGGACTGGCTGGAACTGACCATCCACCGCGAAGGCAATGAACATTGGGTCCGCTTTGTCGAGGGCGGCCGCGTCGAGGCGCCGCTGGTCACGCGCGGCCCCTCCCCGATGACCGACAAGGGCAAGCCCTATACCGGCACGGCCGTGCGCTTCCTGGCCTCCGCCAGCACGTTCACGATGACCGATTACGACCGCAAGACGCTGGAGCACCGCCTGCGCGAGCTGGCCTTCCTGAACAGCGGCGTCCACATCATCTTCCGCGACGAGCGCGACGCCGAGCCCTATGAGATCGATCTGATGTACGAGGGCGGCGTGAAAGCGTTCGTCGAGCATCTCGACAAGACCAAGACCAAGCTGATCCCCGAGCCCGTCTACGCCATCGGCGAGAAGGACGGCATCACGGTCGAGGTCGCGATGGAGTGGAATGACAGCTACCACGAGAACGTGCTCTGCTTCACCAACAACATCCCCCAGCGCGATGGCGGCACCCACCTTGCGGGCTTCCGCGGCGCGCTGACCCGCCTGATCAACAAATACGCCAACGAAACCGGCATCGCCAAGAAGTCCAAGGTCGAGATTTCCGGCGATGATGCACGCGAAGGCCTGACCTGCGTGCTCAGCGTGAAAGTGCCGGACCCGAAATTCTCATCCCAGACAAAAGACAAGCTGGTCTCCTCCGAGGTCCGCCCGGTGGTCGAAAGCCTGATGGGCGAGAAACTGGCAGAATGGTTCGAGGAGCATCCGAAGGAAGCTCAGGAAATCATGATGAAGATCGTCGAGGCAGCCGCTGCGCGCGAAGCCGCCCGCAAGGCGCGCGAGCTGACCCGCCGCAAGTCTGCGCTCGACATCACCTCCCTGCCCGGCAAGCTGGCCGACTGTCAGGAAAAAGACCCGGCGAAATCCGAACTCTTCATCGTCGAGGGTGATTCTGCTGGTGGCTCTGCCAAGCAGGGCCGCAGCCGTGACAACCAGGCCATCCTGCCCCTGCGCGGCAAGATCCTGAACGTGGAACGCGCCCGCTTTGACAAGATGCTGTCATCTGACCAGGTCGGCACACTGATCATGGCGCTCGGCGCGGGCATTGGCCGGGACGAGTTCAACATCGAGAAACTGCGCTATCACAAGATCATCATCATGACCGATGCTGATGTCGACGGCGCGCACATCCGCACCCTGCTGCTGACCTTCTTCTATCGTCAGATGCCGGAGCTGATCGAGAAGGGCTATCTCTACATCGCCCAGCCACCGCTCTACAAGGTGACGCGCGGCCGTTCGGAACGCTATCTCAAGGATGATGCCGAGTTGGATTCCTACCTGATCGACGAAGGCACGAGCGGCGAAGCCCTGATCCTGCCGGACGGCACCCAGATTGCGGGCGAAGACCTGCGCGATCGCGTGCGCGCGGCCTCCAACTTCAAGGCAAACCTAGCCCGGCTCGCCCTGCGCGCCCCGGCTGACCTGCTGGAACAGGCTGCCATGGCGGGCGCAATGACCGCGGGTGCCGGCGCCGCCGAAGCCGAGAAGACCGCCGAACGCCTCAACCGCTTTGCGGAAGAAGGCGAAGACAATTGGGCTGGCCGGTTTGCCGAAGGCGCGCTGGTCCTGCAGCGCACCGTGCGCGGCGTTGAAGAGAATGCCATCTTGCCTGCGCCCCTGCTGGCCAGCCAGGACGCGATCCGCCTGGCCGAGCGCGCGGCGACGCTGAAAGACCTCTATGAAGAGCCGCTCGTCCTGCGCCGCGAAAAAGGCGGAGACATTACCGTCCACGGACCATGCGCCCTGTTCCAGGCCGTACTCGACTCCGGCCGCGACGGCATCAAGATCCAGCGCTATAAGGGCCTCGGCGAGATGAACGCCGACCAACTCTGGGAAACCACGCTCGACTCCAACGCCCGCACCCTCCTCCAGGTCAAGGTCGACCATATGGAAGAAGCCGACGAAATGTTCACCAAACTGATGGGCGACGTCGTGGAACCACGGCGTGAGTTCATCGAGGAATTCGCGCTGGAAGCCGAGGTGGATGTCTAATCAGTAGTCCTGACGATCTGAAGCACACCATCGACAACAACTAACGCTGCATCGACGTTTGTTGGCAGTACGTTGGTCGAGAATAGCTTGTCGCTTTCTCGTGCATTCCTGTCATCATTTTGATCCGCTTGGATCTTCTTCAGTTCGTTTTTGACTACGCGAAGCCCTTTTGACCCAAACCCATCGAACACCTCTTTAACTATAAAGAGTGCAATCAGTTTACGACATTCAGAATCGTCACGAAAATTCCACGAGATAACAGTCGTATCCTTCAAATCTAGTGAAGGAATACAGCACACATAGTATTTTTTGGGCAGTTTAACCGGCAGAAACCGTTCACATATCTCTATACGGCACGTCCATACAATGCCAAGGGCGGTCACAATCTGCCATGCCGAACCCTCAATTTCTTGAATATCCGAAATCCACTGCTCACGACGTTCGTCCTTAACATGGTACGGCAAATTACTTGTAGCGAACTCGATAGCAGTTTCCGATATCCACAACGCACGCTCTAGTACTAAAGCGACCGCAAATGAGCATAAAAGCGATATAACCGCAGCGATAATCATTAGCCATCCTCCACCGGAGCATTGTGGCGCGACGGGCTGGATT
This sequence comes from Hyphomonas sp. UBA4494, assembly GCF_002388935.1. Classification (NCBI taxonomy): domain Bacteria; kingdom Pseudomonadati; phylum Pseudomonadota; class Alphaproteobacteria; order Hyphomonadales; family Hyphomonadaceae; genus Hyphomonas; species Hyphomonas sp. UBA4494. The sequence continues at coordinate 512 of NZ_DGNK01000017.1, read as the reverse complement.
TAATCGCGATCCCGTGCTCCTGCAAAATTTGGCTCGCTCGATGCACTCCGTCAGCCGTCATCTTGTAAAGCCTTTTCCGGGGGCGCTTCACCACCGAGGGATCCACATCCTCCCAGCGGCTACTCAATAGGCCATAAGTCGCCAACCTATCTAACAACGGATACAGGGTCCCAGATAGGATGCGCTTAGAATTGATAATGTCAGCGCCCGATACCGGCTCAGGGTGCTTCTCCAGCAAAAATGACAAGACCTTTAGCGTCTGCCCCGTAACGCGAATGGTATGCTGCTCCATTGCCATTATTGACCTTCTACATAGCTAAGTGGTAAATCTACATAGGTGGTGCAATCTGTCAACCTCCGTTGAAAAGGATGTCTGGCACCCAAGCGCCCACACGCCGCCTCCCCGGGCCTGACCCGGGGCCTCCCGAGGCAACTCCGGAAAGCCGGCCGCACGGGGCTCCGGGTCGAGCCCGGAGATGCGGCGGGGGCGAGCCGGGAACCCATCCCGCCCT
>NZ_DGNK01000028.1:0-10340 GCF_002388935.1 Hyphomonas sp. UBA4494 | reverse complement strand
GTTTTCGGGTCGATGAATGCCGACACGGCCCACAAGGACACAGTGTTCCTCGTTCCTGACCCCTGGTCTGCGGGCGTGCGCCCAAGCGATCCGGCCTATGAAGCCTTTCACAAATTCATCAGCTTCCATGTGGCTGAACACACCAATCCGAATGCCAAACCCACCCGTGCTGACGCGCTCAATTTTGTGAAATTCATGCTGGGCCACGGCCTTTCACTCCAGACGATCACGAAGGCGATGAACCAGATCGCTGGTGAGAAGACTTCTTCCGCCGACCGCAAATGGCGACGCGCGCTCGTGCTCGATCTGCTGATGTGGGACGTGTTTGCAAACACATGGTCGAAGCGCCGACCGCAATTCGCGACATATTTCGCCAATTCCACCGCCTATCTCCAGCACCGGTATTGGCGGCATATGCAACCGGACGTCTACCAGGTGAAACCTTCTGACGAGGAAATGCTCAATTACGGCAACGCGATCCAGGATTCGTATCGTCACATGGATGCGATTATCGGCAAGGCGTTCGACATGGTCGGGCCGACTGGCCGGATCGTCCTGGCCACTGCGCTCAGCCAGGAAGCAAACACACGCTACGAACATATTGGTGGGAAATTTGTCTATCGCCCCTACAATTTCAAAGACCTGTTTGCTTGGGCGGGTGGCCCGCAACCGGTCAGCTTCGAACCGGTCATGACCCATCAGGCTTGGGCAACGTTCGCCTCCGAGGAAGAGGCAGCTGAAGCAGAAGCAACGCTCGACGCCCTACAATCGAATGGCAAAACGATCATGGAATGGCGGCGAGCAGCCAACCGGATCATGTTCTGGTCCGGGCTGATTTCAAAGACTGACCCAGGTTTCGAGATAACCAACGCCAAGACCGGTGTGCGTAAAGCCTTTGACGAACTCTTCATGCTGGTTGGTCAGGTCAACAATTCCCAGCACAGCCGCAATGGGGCTTTCTGGGTGCAAACCGCCGATGGAAGCGCCACCCGTCATGCCGACAAGCTACCGCTTGAGGATGCCTATGGCATCATGATGGACATGTTCGAGGGGTCCGCGAGCGCTGCATCGCAAGTTGCCGCGGAATAGCCAGGCCGCCTAGAGCCGGACCGTTCCTCGCACCACACGACCATTCCGTTCGATCTCAATATCCCAGCTGCTCGCATCCTTTGCGAGCGCAGATTTGAGCTCGTCTACGGTCTTTGTCTGCGCACCATTCACCGAGCGGACGATATCCCCTGGTCGGAAGAAATTCCGGGCAATCGAACGCCGCATCACTGAATGTACATAGATTCCGGATCCCTTCTGGAACGGGTCGAGCCCGTTCTCCTCGGCGAGCCGGGGAGACAGCTCTACAACTCGCGCACCCGAAAAAGCCGTTCGTCCATCTAGAAGTACAATATCCACTTCGCGAGCGCCGGGTGGCGGCTCGACCGTGACTCCGATGTTCTGCGTCTTCCCCCCCCGCAGCACGGTCAGTATCGCTTCGTCGCCGGGGCTACGAACAGCGGCCAGAAACTTCAGGCCCTTTTCGTCAAACACTTCCCGCCCATCGATGGCGGTCACGAGATCGCCTCGACGCAGACCGGAATTGTCCGCTGGGCCATCATCGTAAACTTCCGTCACCATGACTCCGACAGGGCGATCCAGTCCTTGCGCCTTGGCGATGTCGTAGCTGACAGACTGCGCGGCGAGCCCCAGCCATGGACGGACGAAGGTGCCCTCATTCATGCCGGCGTCGACAACGCGCTTCACCATCTCAGCCGGGATGGCAAAACCGATACCATTGGACCCACCGGATCGGGAGAAGATTGCAGTGTTCACACCGACCAACTCCCCCTTCGTGTTCACAAGCGCGCCGCCGGAATTGCCAGGGTTCACCGCAGCATCCGTCTGAAGAAAGAAGGCGTAGTCGGAAATGCCCACATCCGTGCGGGCCGTTGCTGAGATGATGCCGCTGGTCACCGTTTGACCAACCCCGAATGGGTTGCCGATCGCCAGCACAAGGTCGCCGACTTGGGCTGCCCGGGTATCCGCGTATGGTAGAGTGGGCAGCACAGCGCCTTCAGTGTCGATTTTGAGGACAGCCAGATCTGTCCGCTCGTCCGCAAGCACAAGTTCGGCCGGATACTCCCGTCGATCACTCAAGACGACCCGAAACGTGTCCGCACCATCTATGACGTGATTGTTGGTTACGATCACACCATCTGAACCCACGATCACGCCGGATCCCAACGAATTCTGACGGCGCTGTTTCGGGATCGCATCACCGAAGAACAATTGTTCCATGGGTGAGACCCGGTTGGCGACCATGCGCTCGGTGAAAACGTTTACCACAGCGGGCGAAGCTTCCCTGACCAGCGGTGCAAAGCTGAGATCAATCTCGGTTTGCGATTGGGGTAACCGTTGGGCGTGTGCAAAAAGTGGCAAGACCGCCACGACAAGCAGAGCCAGAACCGAAAGCCCGGCAATCGCCAGGAACTTCGAAACGTGTTTTGTCATGCGAATTGTATGGACCATGAGTATGGCTCTATTGCGGCGCGAAGCGGGACGCAATTCCTTCAATCATGACAAATCAGTGAGTTTTTTCAGGGGGTTGGGTCTGTGTCGTCTCTCGCAGCGAGCGCCGCAAGATTGGCTTCATGACTTTCCCGGCTGATTCGATAGAAGCTGATGCACAGGATCATGAGCATCCAGATCACGAGCAACGAGGCTGCATACCCCCATCCGAGTTTATTCAGCGAAGTCTCGGCTACTTCCCCAGGCTGCATACCGGGACGCAGATCTGCCATCGACAACACGACCGCCGCAGTCAGTATCCCCGCACCTTGCGACAGCTTCCGAATGAAGCTGATACCTGCGAAGAATATCCCTTCCGAACGACGCCCCGTGGACAGTTCGCTTTCCTCGACAATGTCAGCAACCATCGCCGCCATGAGCATTTGCGTTGCAATGATCAGCGCCAGATCGAAAACTGTGATTAACAGTACGAGATAGTAAAGCGTATCGGTGCCATTGGGCGGCATGAAGCCGAGCAAGCGCGCGAGAACTGGCGCAGGTGCGATGGTGAATGCCAGAAGGCCGATAATGATTGAGCCGCGCTTCTTGCCCAGCGTCTTGCCAATGATGGGCGCGACCACCAACGCGATCGCTGCTGACACGAACACTCCAGCAGTAAGCCCGGCAATCTGATCAGTATCGAATTCCCAAAAGAAGCCGTTAATGTATTGGTTCAAGGCTGCAGAGATGCCGCTGGCGAACAAGCCAAATAGTGTTGCTAGAAACAATGCACGGAAAGACGGGTTTGAAACCGTTTCGAAGATTTCTCCGAATACCTTGCCCACACTGAGTTGGCGCGCAGCCGGCGCCGCCTTCAAATACGGAATGTATTTGTGAGTGCCGGCGGCACAAATCGCGATTGCGCCGACAATCGTGAGCGCTGCCCACAATCCATACGTATGCCAACCGTCGAGATTGAAGAATCCCATCTTCACGGTTTCAGTTGGCCGCAACAACATCGTCAGCAAGGCGACCTGTATCGCCAGTCCCCCGACCCATGCAAAGAAGTAGCGAAAGGACATGAGGCTGGTTCGTGCGTCATAATCCTGCGTCAGCTCCGCGGCGAGCGCGAGACTCGGCACTTCATAGAAGGTGAAACACAGCCTCACCGTGATCGTTATGACAACGAGCCACAAAAACAGTCCGTGACTATCCAAGCCCGCTGGTGGATTCCATGCGAGAAAATAAGCAACGCCCAGTGGAAGCATAGCGGCATACATGAACGGATGCCGCCGGCCGAACCGGGTTCGCACATTGTCAGACCAATAGCCGACGACGGGGTCCGATACGGCATCGACCACAAGCGCCAGGAACAATGCGCCAGCCACAAGAGAGGCTGAGATACCGAGTACCTGACTGTAGTAAAGCAACAGGAAGTACTCGAATCCGTTATTCTTCACGCCGCTGGCCGCACCGCCAATTCCATAGGCGATGCGGGTCAGCAGGCTGGGCTTACGCGCAACCGATAAGGACGCCGCCATGTCCGTCAAAGACCAAGAACCATCTTCGCCATGATGTTGCGCTGGATCTCATTCGAACCAGCGTAGATGGAGGCTTTCCGGTAATTAAAGTAGCTCGGCGCGACCGGCACCGCATATTGCGGCATCGGCAGGTCGGCATTCTTTCCAGCGCGGGCCACGGCAAAACTGTCCTGAATGAACGGAGCGGCATAAGAGCCCGTGGCTTCGAGAACAAGCTCGGTGATCGCTTGCTGAGTATGGGAGCCTTCGCACTTCAACATGGAGCTTTCAGGCCCAACCGCCTGCCCGGCCGAGAGTGCGGAGAAAATCCGCTGCTCGGTCGCGTCCAGACTATCGATCTTGATTTCCATGTTGGCCAGCTTGCGAGAGAAATCGTGATCCCGGATCAACGCCTCACCATCTGACTGTTCCACGCTCGCAATCTTGCGGGCCTTGCGCAACATGTTGCGCAGTCCGGGCGCATAAGCATTGCCCCGTTCGAACTGGAGCAGGTACTTGGCATAAGTCCAGCCCATATTCTCTTTGCCCACAAGGGCGTCGGCAACAGGCACGCGAACATCCTCGAAGAAGACCTGGTTGATTTCCTGCTGGCCTTCCAGCGGACCGTCCAGCGTTGGCAGCGCGGATATTGTGATCCCCGGCAGGGTCATTGGGAACACAATAAAGCTGATCCCTTCCTGCGTCTTGCCTTCCTTGGACGTGCGCACAAGGCAGAAGATCATGTCTGCCCATTGGGCATGCGTGGTCCAGATCTTGGAACCATTCAGCACATAATCGTCGCCATCCCTTACGGCGCTCATCTGCAACGAGGCGAGGTCGGAACCAGCGCCCGGCTCGGAATAGCCCTGACACCACCACACATCGGAACGAAGGATTGGAGGCAGGTATTTTTCCTTCTGCTCCTCGGAACCAAACTCCATCAAGACCGGCGCGACCATGGAAATGCCCATCGGACTGACGGTAGGTGTACCAGCAGCCGAAAGCTCCATGTTCAGGATGTATCGCTCAGACCCTGACAGGCCGGGGCCGCCATACTTTTCAGGCCAGTTCGGCGCGACCCAGCCTTTTTCGTATAGTCGTTTCTGCCACTCGACCTGGCCCTCCTTGTCGAGATAGCCATTCTTGGACATGGCCTTTTTCGCGCGGAGTTCAGGCGTATAGGCTTCCGCAATCCAGTCCCTGACTTCCTGCTGAAATTCAAGGTCTTCTTTGGTAAACGAGAGATCCATAACCGCCCCGAACTAGTCTATGCTGTCAAAGTAGGAAATTTCCGGCGCGCCCGCGAGGCAAGCACCGAGCCCCGGCCCGGCAGCTTTGAAATACTCGGTCTGGCCGTGCGACTCCAAGTCAGCCTGACTCGCATACTGCTCCATGAAAATGTAGGTGTTAGCCTCTTTCTTGGATTTGTAGAGTTGGTAGGTCAGGCAACCAGGCTCGTTGGCCTTCACTTTTGCCATCAAATCCTTGGCCACCTGTTCGAACTGTTCGTTCTTGCCGTCCTGAATCGTCAATTTCGCGATCACACCAATCATGTCTGCTTCCTCCTATATGTTTACACTATCCATAGGAGGTTCGGGGCTAACGGCAAGATTAACGTAAGGGAGGGGAACATTTGCACATTCATCACGCTTTCAGCGGACTTGCGTCATCTCATCGTAAAAATGGAATGCTTTTTGCTCTCTAACGGACAACAAATACTTCGGGGACCCAAATGTTTGGCGATGTAATGGAACGAAACGCAGGTCGACTTGTCAGGGAAGCGCCCGCACAAACTGTGCTGGCGGTCATCCCAACGCTGAATGAAGAACGGCATATCGAAGCATGTATTCGGTCGCTGATGGACGGCGATGAACGCCTGAAGCATGTCCCCCTGACCGTAGCAGACGGCGGCAGCACTGACCAAACGGTGGCGATTGTGGAGAGCCTGAAGGGTGAGTTTCCGAATTTGCGCGTACTTCACAATCCGAAACGCCTTCAGTCGGCTGCGCTGAACCTTGCGGCCAACCAGCATTCCAGCGAGGAGACACAATTCCTGATCCGATGCGACGCCCACTCCATCTATCCCAAAAACTTCATCATTGACGTGGCTGACGCGCTCGAGACCACGCACGCAGCCTCGGTCGTTGTCCCGATGGACGCAGTGGGGGAAACCTGTTTCGAACGCGCGAATGCCTGGGTTGTAGATACGCCTTTGGGGTCGGGCGGCTCGGCTCATCGGGGTGGTCGCAAATCAGCCTATGTCGACCACGGGCACCATGCCGGTTTCGATCTCGCCGTGTTCAAGATGGTTGGCGGATACGATGAGACCTTTTCCCACAATGAGGACGCAGAGTACGACAAGCGAGTGGTTCAGGCGGGTGGCAGGATATTCCTCGATGCCGATATTCGCATTCAGTATGTGCCGCGCGGCGGCGTAAAGGCGCTCGCTCGGCAATACTTCAATTACGGTAAGGGCCGCGCCCGCACGGCCCGGAAACACCGCCACACCCTTAAAATGCGTCAGGCCATCCCGATACTTGCCTTGCTGGCCAGTGTTTTCGGTCTCGTAGTATCGCCACTATTCTGGCCAGCACTGATCTTGCCACTCGGCTATGTCGGCGTGCTGGGGGCTGCCTCAATCGCTGTGGCAGTCTGGAAGCGCTCGACATGTGGTCTGTTTGCGGGTCTCGCATCGGGAACCATGCATATGAGCTGGGCGGCAGGTTTCTTGCGAGAGACTTTCATCCCCAAAAGCGACAAACGCGCCCTACCTTTGGTTTTCCGGCAAAAAACACTATAAACGAGTCAATAATAGCAGAGCATCCATGCCCAAGCTGACGCAACAGATTCAGAAGTCGTTTATCGCGAGATTGGCTCAATTGACCCGCTCGACGACGTCTCTGCGTGCGCGCATGCGGCAAGGCTTCAATGCACCCGCAGACCAGGTTGAGACACCCGTTCGGCAAGAGCCGGTCGCGGTCGCGCCGCGTATTAGTCACGCTCCGGATGGCGAATGCATCTACGCGATCGGAGACATTCATGGGCGTTGCGACCTTTTGGAGCGTCTTGTAGAGCAAATCGAACAGGATTCCGAAACCTTGCCAGCGGGGACAAAGCGGACTCTGATATTTCTGGGTGACTATATTGATCGCGGTTTGCAATCGCGCGACGTGATCGACTTCCTGATCGGTGATCGTCTCAAGGAATTCCGAACCATTTTCCTGATGGGCAATCATGAAGAAGCATTGCTGCGGTTCCTGAGCGATGCTGGTTTCGGCAAACAATGGGTCCGCTACGGCGGCGGCGAAACCCTTTATTCGTATGGTTTCCAACCGCCAAATACCCGCTCCAGTCTAACCTCCCACGAAGCCATGACAGCAGCCCAGAAGGCCTGGGAAAAAGTCTGGACGGGCTTTCGGGAGAGGCTGCCCGACGAACACTTGAATTTCTACAACTCCCTTCAATCGTACCATGTTGCTGGAGACTATCTGTTTGTACATGCGGGAATGCGCCCTGACGTGCCCCTTGAACAGCAATCGGCACGGGACCTTCTATGGATCCGGGATGAATTCCTGGATGATACGAAAGAATTCGAACATATCGTGGTCCACGGACACACACCTGCAGAAGGTGTGTTCCGCGACAATCGTCGCATCGGTCTCGATACGGGCGCCTTTATTAGTGGCCGCCTGTCAGCAGCGAAACTTTTCAAGACCGATGTCAGCTTTCTGGAAACAAGTCCTGTTTAGGGATCAATTTGCAAAGCGGCGTTTGCCGCCAACAACGGAGAATATGGGGACATGATGACTCTTCGCTCAATCTGCTCAGCCTTGGTGGCTGGCGCTTTTCTGATTGTGTCTGCCTGTCAGGCTGGCACAGCAATTCAGAGATCAGACGCACCTGAGACCAGTCACGAGCAACGTACGGCTCCGGCCTATATCCTTGGCAATGGAGACCGGCTGCGTGTCACCGTGTTTGGACACCCGGACCTTTCCGGTGAATTTGATGTGGATGGCTCCGGAGCGATCTCGTTGCCCCTGGTTGGCCAGGTCGAAGCAATCGGTCTGACAACTCCAGAACTGGAAACCAAAATCGTTGAAACGCTTGACGGGGATTATATCCTGAATCCCCGCGTCAGCGCCGAAGTTATCAACTACCGCCCCTACTATATTCTCGGCGAAGTCGGCTCTCCGGGAGAATACCCCTACAATTCCGGTCTGACGGTGCTGAATGCCGTCGCTGCGGCAGGCGGTTTTACATACCGAGCCAACAAGAAAGTTGTATTCGTCAAAGGCGCTGACGCCACATCCGAAGAGACTTACACGCTGGATACCAATACGGCCGTTAAACCTGGAGATACGATCCGTATCGGGGAGCGCATCTTCTAGGCACCACAAAGACGCGAATCAACGAGAAGGCGGCCCTGAAACAGGGCCGCCTTTTTCATTCCAGACTGTGCCGCCTTGGCACGCGACTGTCCAAAAATCGATCACCGCTGACGCACGAGGCAAAAATTGCCTCGAACATGCCATTTTTGTGTACAGATTGCTCGATTATTTGCGCTTTACTTTCCCCTGTGGCGCGAAATTTGTCTCCAACCGTTAATTATTTTCATATTTCGCGGTACAGAGATTGCAAACCTCCCTGAAAGAAATAAACATCCAACGGCTCTTGCGAGTTAACCGCTCGTTAAGGTCCGCACTGGGTGAGGCAGTAAACCCGGCGCAGATGAGTAGATTCTAGGGGACGTAAAATGGGTTTGAGACTTTCAAAAGAGTCACGTGAAGTGGAGATGGCTAGGTACGCATCGCTTCGCCACAGCTCCGATACTTCGGGTGCGGAACAGATTGCCAAACGCGTCTTCGACGTTGTGGTGGCATCTTGCATTCTGCTCTTCACTGCTCCCCTGATTTTGACAATTGCCATCTTTATCCGTCTGCAAGATGGCGGCCCCGCCGTTTTCAAGCAGATGCGCCTCGGCAAAGACGGTGAACAGTTTGCTTGTTACAAGCTTCGCTCGATGGTGACCGATGCAGGAGATCGCCTGCAACAGCTGCTGGCAACAGATCCGGATGCACGTCGCGAATGGGCCGAAACGCAAAAACTGACCAATGACCCCCGTATCACGGCACTCGGCCAGTTCATCCGCAAAAGCTCGATCGACGAACTCCCACAACTGGTCAACGTCATCCGGGGCGACATGTCGCTGGTTGGGCCGCGTCCGATCGTCGAAAATGAAATCACGAAATATGGCGACCAGTACAAACACTATTGCGCGGTACGCCCTGGCCTGACTGGCCTTTGGCAGGTCCGTGGCCGCAGCGACACATCCTACGAGACCCGCGTCGCAATGGATGTTGAATACGCGCGCACCAGAACCTTTCTGACCGATGTGAAAATTCTTCTGCTTACCGTGCCGGCCGTGGTGAATTCCAAGGGTGCCCGCTAACCCTGACGCGATAGGTGCCGAGGTTGAAAAACCCGGTTCAAACAGTCATGGCAATTTACCCCCCGGCCGCTGCCCAGTCTCGTGAGACTAGAATGATGTGGCAAGCAAACCGGTTCCGATTTACTATAGGCCAGCATTCATGCTTGAGCCGGATCAAGACAGTTTAGTTGAGAGCGTACCATCATGGCCGATATCGTAGTCGGGACAACAGAAGCCGAGACATTGACGCTCGCAGGTGATTATCTGGTCGAGGACAACGCAAATGCGTCCGGCGGGCAGACCATCAAGTCGACCGGCACTGGCACCGCGACAGGTGCCTTCACCGGCGAAGACGGCACCTACGAATTTGCCGTCAACTTCTTCAACGAAAACGATGGCGCATCGGAATATGTCGTTTACGTCAACGGCATCGAGGTCGAGACATGGACTGGCGCAGGTGGCTCCAGTGGATGGGTCATCGACACGCACGCCTTCCAGCTCGACCTCAACACGGGCGACGTGATCACGATCGAGGGCTCCAAGAATGCCGGTGAATATGCACGTATAGACACCATAACCGTAACCGATGCGTCCTTGCTGCCGCCTCCGCCGCCACCACCTCCGCCTCCACCGCCCCCGCCGCCTCCAGGCGAGATTGCAGTCGGCGAGACCGAAGCTGAAGTTCTCACGCTCGGCGGCGACTATGAGATCGAGGACAACGCAAATGCGTCCGGCGGGCAGACCATCAAGTCGACCGGCACCGGCACAGCAACCGGCGCCTTCACCGGCGAAGACGGCACCTACGAATTTGCCGTCAACTTCTTCAACGAAAACGATGGCGCGTCAGAGTTCGCAGTCTACGTCAACGGCGTCGAGGTCGAGACATGGACTGG
>NZ_DGNK01000007.1:136-7076 GCF_002388935.1 Hyphomonas sp. UBA4494 | reverse complement strand
AGTCTGGTCCAGACCATCGGCCGCGCCGCGCGCAATGCCGACGCCCGCGTCGTGCTCTATGCCGACCGGATCACCGGCTCGATGGAACGCGCCATGGAAGAGACCAGCCGCCGCCGCGAGAAACAGGTAGCCTACAATACCGAACACGGCATCACGCCGACCACGATCAAGCGCGCCGTGGCCGACATTCTCGGCGAACTCGGCGAGAAGAAGGACGGCGCCCCGAAAGCCCGCGGCCGCGGCAAGGACAAGGGCAAGTCACGCGGCGTCGCCGAAACAAAAGCCTTGCCACTTGCCGGAGAAACCGGGCACAACCTCAAAGCCGCCATTGCGGACCTGGAAAAACAAATGCGCGAAGCCGCCGCGAACCTCGAGTTCGAGGAAGCTGCGCGCCTCCGGGACGAGGTGAAGCGGTTGAGGGAAGAGGAGCTGGGGCTATGAACTCAAGCCGATCTTAGGTTCTAATTCTCCACCTTCTCTTTAGAAGACTCAATAATATCAGCTAAGACAATTTGATACACATTCCAAACGAGAGTCTTTAACTGAAGCACGGAATAGAGGAACGCAATAACTTGCATTGAATTGGCAATTAGGAATAAAACGCGCGCCGCTCTATTTTCACCCAATAGGGTTAGAAAGCTTTCCGAAAACGACCCCACCCAAAAGAATGTTGAGACCACCAAAAAAAATCCGAACACGAATAATGCGTACAAGAACGCAAAAAACATAAACTTAAATTCGCTGATGCCTCTCTTCCGGTTCTTAATTGACGCTAAAGCAATGAATACGGATTTATCGAACAAGCCAAGAATTATTGAGAAAGCTGCCGTGATAAAGCCAAGCAAGCTAGCATAGTAACCGATCACCAAGCCGGAAAATGCATGACAAAACTCCAGCTGCTTCTCCGCACCAGAGACATACTGAGGTAACCAAACGCCGCAAACAACCGGCACGATGACGGACAACAACAACAAAATCAGAACAATGGCGGTCTCTAACTTACCGCCGATGAGAGGGGCAGCTTTAAAGACAACCTCGTAGATCGAATCCTCAGATCCGATGTCTTTCTTCCAGTCAGAGATAAAATCAAACTTGGTCGTCATTGCCTTCAAACAAATTACGTATTCGCTCCCTCAGAGCTTCGGTTCCATTGCCGAGACTAACTTTTCCTTGTTGCCCCGCATCCATTAGCTTCGCCAACAGACTCTTTCCCTTTGCTTTAGCGTTAGCCGGAGGAACGGGCAAACGATCTGTCACGGCATAATCATTTTGGTTGCCTTTCAGCTTCGTTCCTTGCTCATCGATTCCAGAAACAGTTGTCGACTGGTTTCCGGAGCGACCCGCTCCTTCTATCGTTTCAATCGTGGCCTCCTTGTCGAGCCCCTCCTTCGATCTTGTTTCCAGTTTGGACTTCTTCCCACCTACGAATTCACGGTGGGCTTCTATCGCCTCAACCAAGTCGTATGCATCCTCTTCGTCGTTGCGCTCATGAACAACAATTGTAAGCCGATTGATTTTCTCAAATCTATCAATGAATGCACGAACATTATCGCCTCCAACCATCGTATTGATCTGCAACGTTGGTCGCGGGACTTCCGCCCGAATTGCCTTGAGAGTTTCACCCGTTTCCTTATGGCGCGCTCTAACGTAGCCTTCCCAAGCCCATTTCAAATGCATTCGAAGTGATGCTTGCAGAGAGTCAATATCAGGCGCAAAAGGCGTTTCCGCAAAATATATTAATCTGTGCCCCAACAATCTAAGCACAAAAAAAGCGCTTGGAGCAGACTCGATGCTTAGCTCATCCGGCGTCAATTCCCCTGTATTTTCATCAAAGATTTGGGTCCTGTGAAGCACCGTGCTTTTTACAAATCTACCAATGAGGCAGTAATCCGGATTGTCCGCAGAACCCAAGTTCTCAAGCCGAGAATCGATTATGTGAAAGCTAGTTGAGCCCCTCGAACGAAAATATTTATCGTTAATGAAAGCAGGAAGAACAATTTCCTGCAGATAGTCGATCATAGGCGACCGTCCTATCTTGCAGATAAAATTGGCATACAAAACATCTTTCTCTCTCACGTAACACCCTCCCTAAAAGTCCACTCAACTATCAACCTTTAGTGGCGAGACCATCTTCATACAACATTCCATTTTGGAACATATAAAGAACACTTCCCCGGGCTGCAAGCGTAGGGCAGGTTCAGGCGGTGCCGATACCCACCGTTCGGGTGTGCGGCGGGTGATGTTGGTGAGTACCGCGAAGCGCGGGTCCACCCTGTGGGGTTTTGCAATTTCCCACTTCATCCTTCGACTTCGCTCAGGATGAGTCCGCCTCTTGCGGCCCCTGCGCCGCGCTCATGCTGAGCGGGGCCTGCCCCGGTGAAGGCCGGGGTCGAAGCACGGGCGCTGGCTCGGCATCGTTCCGGCAGAAGCCCCCGGCCCTCGGGTGTTGGCGGGGGCACGGGAAGCAGAAGCCCGGCGCTTGCGCTTGGGCAGCCTACGCGGAAATTGCGGTGCGATTTCTGATCGCTATGGCTCCCCATGATACCCATACCCGTTCGCGTGGCACCATTGGATGAGGGTCGGGAGGGCGGCTTGTTCTGCCTTGAGGAAGCCGCCGACCTTTTCGGCGAGGGCGTGATAGCCCTGCAGGGTCAGCGTGGTGATTGCCTGGCGCAGCAGCGGGTGGAAATTGCGGAACCAGCCCATTGCCGCGAGCTGGAGGAGGAGTTCCGTCAGCTCCTGATCACTGCCCTCATCGTCCGGATCCACCGCCAGGACCACTTCGCGCGTAATGGCCAGCCGTTTCTGGAATGTGGCCGAGACCACCCAGGGCAGATGGTCTGGCGGCGTGTCCCCCTCCTCCCAACAGGCGCAGACCTGTAGCGCGGCGCGGTAGAGCGCGGCATTCATCTGCGCCTGCCGCATCTGCTGGCTGGCGGCCTCGGTCGCGGCGCGCACCGGGGCGGCAAAGCTCTGCAAACTGGTCAGGCGGCGGGCCGCGCGCATGTCCTGCTCCGCCTCCGGAATATATCCCGCCTCCAGCAGCGCGCCGACCCGGGCGCGGGCCAGCGTGATTTCCTCATCCGTCTGGCTGCGCGGCGTGAAGGGCTCATCGCTCTCTTCCTCGTCCTCCTCATCGCGCAAGATCGTGCGCCGCGCGGCCAGTTCCGCCTGCTGGCGAATATGGTCGGCCTCGTCCTGCGCCTTGGCGGCGGCGGCCTGACGGGCGGCAATGTCCTTGTGGCGAAAGCCATCTTCGCGCGCCCATTTGGTCAGCGTTGACCAGGGCAGGTCCAGCCGGCGGGCGATTTCCCGCATCGGCTCGCCCGCCTCTGCGGCCTCGTGGGCCAGATGGCGCAGGGCGGTCAGGCTCGCTGTCGTGCGGCGTTGGCGGTTGGAGGGGGTCGGCGCATCACTCATGCCGGGCAGACTGCCACGGGCGCGGCCCCATCGGATTGCGCCGGCGGCAAGGCCCGGCGCGGCGGCGATCCCGCCCCCAGAGGCAGGGGATAGCGACGCGCCCCTCCCCCATTGCCCGGACATGGCCCAGAGTTCTGGACCGGTTCTGGGCCAGTTCGGTACCATTTATGGACAGTTTATGGGCTCTTTATGGACCAGATTCGGGGCCCGAACTGCGCGCCTTATCCCCCGGTTACCGCGCCCGCTATCAGATACAGGATCACCGCAATCCCGCCCGTCACCAGCGCATAGGGCATCTGGGTACGGACATGGTCAATATGGTCACAGCCCGCCGCCAGGGAGGCGATGATCGTCGTGTCGGAAATCGGCGAGCAATGGTCGCCAAACACGCCGCCACCCAGCACCGCCGCCAGCACCAGCGAGGGCGGCAGGCCCAGCGCGGCGGCCAGCGGCATGGCGATGGGGATCATGATGCCATATGTGCCCCAGCTCGTGCCGGTCATGAAGGCGGTCACGCCCGCCACCACGAACAGAACCGCCGGCACGATGATGGGCGAGACAAATTGCGCCGCGACGCCTGACAGGAAGGCGCCCGTGCCGAGCACGCGGAGGCTGTCGCCTAGCGCAATCGACAGGAACAGGATCGTCACCACGGGCACCATTTCGGCAATGCCGGCAAAGCCCCGTTCCTGCAGTCCGCCCTTGGGAAAGGCCTTGCCCAGCGCCAGCAGCACGGCCGCGACCAGCATGGCCAGGCAGATCGCCCACAGGATCGACTGGCTGCCGCTGCCGGCCAATATGTTGCCGCCGCCCGTCCAGGCCATGAAACCCAGCGCGCCGAGGATCATCACGGCCAGCGGCAGCCACATATATATCGCGCGGGTCGGGGCGATGGGTTCCTCGTCTTCGGCCAGCACGTTGCGGCCCTGCCCGGCGGTCTTCATCGGGCCAAAGACGCGGCCTGTGAACACGGTGAAATAGACGCCGACCAGCGTCAGCAGGGCGTAGAAATTCCACGGGATCGTGCCCGCCACGACACCGATCGGGCTCTCGAAGCCGAACGGCTCGACCAGGCCGAGGGCGTAGGCGCCCCAGCCATTCAGCAGGATCAGTGTGCTCACCGGCGCCGACGTGGAGTCGATGATATAGGCCAGCCGCTCCCGGCTCAGCCCATGCGCGTCGAACAGGCGCTGGCCCAATACCCCACTGCTGAGCAGGCTGACATTGGTCTCCACAAAAATAACCGTCCCAGCAACCGCCGGCGCGAGCGCCGCGCGGCGCGGGGTGGAGGCAAGGCCGCGCTTCATCAGGCCACTGACCAGCGCCTCGACGCCGCCGGAATCGCGCATCCATGCGATCAACGCGCCGATCAGCAGGCAGAACAGCAAGACGCGCGTATTGCCTGTGCTCTCGAACACACCGACCGCACGGTCAATCGCGCCCAGCGCACCCATGCCGGGATGGAAGCTGGCGATCAGCGTCTCCGAAGCCAGCAAGGCGAGCCCCAGCGCAGCATAGACATTGCGCGTCACCAGCGCGACGAGGATCGCCAATACCGGCGGCAGTACAGTCAGGATTTCCAGGGCCCAGCCTCCTTGTGTGCAAGCCCCTCACCTAAGCGCATTCGCCGCCCGATGCCCAGCGCCCTGCGCGCATCGACAGGTGCAAGCCGGGATGTGACCAAGAAATGCGCGGATTCAGGCCGCTATCACAAAACTGTGAAATTCTCCTCAGAAGGGACTCGACTCATGCCCGTTTTTGGGGAATCATTTCGGTGAGCCAACGACATCCAGGCGGGAGCAGACCCGCTTCAGGAACGGTGGCAAGTACGTCGCCCTCGCAGGAAGGGCCAGGCCAGAAGCAAGGCTGTGAGAACAGCGGCGCAAAGGGGTTTGGAAGGACCGCGAGACAAAGCAGGCGATGTCTTCGACAGGGGAGCTAGACCCCGGAGCGAAGGGCTGTGAGGCGTGACCGGAGCGCGATCCGAAACACGTCACCAAAGGAAAATCCCTCGGGATTACCGGCGGTTAGGTCAGGACAGCGCGCAACTCGCCCGTGCGATTGCATGTCTGAAACTGATCCGGGAGACGGCCTTGGGCGCATGCCCGCTCGCAAGAATGTGGCGGCGACCAGACCGGATCCTGACAAAGGGTAAAAGAAAAGGCCCGCTTCCGCGAGCCTGATCTGGAACCCGGTGTCCATCGAGGACCGACAACGAGTGCATGCACAGTGTCTCGGTAGTCTGATTCGAAACACCAGAGAAGGTGTGATCGTCCGCGATCACACCTTTTTTGTGCCCGGTGAAATCCAATTTTCGCGCCTCAGGCGAACTCGCGCACAGTCATGCCCGCAACCTCCCCTGTCCTTCACGCGTAACTTCAGCGAACCCACCCAGAAACCCCGCTATACCCGAAAGGCCCCTTCACCATGCTCGCCCTGATCGAACCCGTCTTCGGCCTGATCGGCGCATGGGGTCTGTTCGCCGCCATCGCGCCGAAGTTGCGCACGGAAATCTGGTGGATGCGTGTCTGGGTCTATGGTCGTCTTCAAACCTGCCTTGTTCTTCTCGCTGCAGCAGCCCTCTACATCTCACTCTACCCTGCCGCCGAACTCGGCAATGCCAGCCTGCTGATGGCCTATGCCGTCGCCTTCCTCATCTGCGCCGCAGATATTCAGCCTTATCTACCGGGCCGCAAACGCGAACTGCGCCGCGCGAAAGCAGGTGCCAACGGTACGCCGCTCTCAATTCTGCTGATAAATGTGCTGCAGGAGAATGAGGACCACACCGCCGTCATTTCCCGCATTCGCGACAGCCATGCCGATGTCCTCTTCCTGTCAGAAACCAATGCGCGCTGGCGCGATGCATTGTCCGAGCTCGAAAAGGACTATCCCCACACCTACCTTTTGGACAAGGAAGACCATAACGGCCTTCTGTTCTATTCACGCTACCCGATCAATCAGGCCCAGGAACGCTATTTCTGTCAGGATCACGTGCCGTCACTCACGATGGACATCGACATGGCTGGTAGTGAGGTGCGTCTTTATTGCATCCACCCACGCCCGCCACGCCCCCGCGACGACACACAGCATCTTGATGACGAGTTGATGATCGTCGCCGATGAATTGCGCGAGCAGGAGCGACCCGCTCTGGTGATCGGCGATTTCAACGAAGTCGGCTGGTCCTGGATGGTACGGGAGTTCAAGCAACATGCCGGCCTTTGCGATCCCAAGCGTGGACGTGGTCTCTACAATTCCTATGGCGCGAAAAACCCTTTCCTGGCTTGGCCGCTGGACCACGCCTTTGTGACACGGGATTTCGACCTCGTGACCATCCGGCGCCTTCGCCCATGCGGATCAGATCACTATCCAATGCTTTATGGTTTTCAACTGCGGTCGGTTTGATTGGCATCCCTCTGATTACTGTGTAGGTTCTGCTTAACCATAAACAGGGGGATGGTGATGCGGCCAGTTACACTCACTATCAGCTTGATGGTCTTGGCGACCATCCTCGTCGGGTGCG
>NZ_DGNK01000007.1:0-125 GCF_002388935.1 Hyphomonas sp. UBA4494 | reverse complement strand
CTCAGTTGAAGTCGTCACGCCCGACCCCGGTCCATCAGAGCGGCAGGAGATGCCCACAGCGGCCCCTTACCGTCCGGAGCAAAAACCTCCTCGCCCCACCGCACCGCCACCTCCGCCACCTCCGC
>NZ_DGNK01000005.1:0-57723 GCF_002388935.1 Hyphomonas sp. UBA4494 | reverse complement strand
GGTCGCGCGCCAGGAAATCCTGATAGGCGGCGCGGATTACGCCATTCAGCATACGGTCCTTCACGGGCCGGCCATTGACGAACAGGAATTGCATCTGGGCGTTGCCGCGATTGAGCGTCGGCAGGCCGGCAAAGCCAGCAAGGCGAACATCTTCGCGCTCGGCATCAATCTCCAGCGCGTTCTCACGGAAATCACGTCCCATGATTGCGCCGAGCCGGGCCAGTTGGCCGGAGGCGCCTTCGGCTTCAGCGGCATAGCGCAGCGAGTTCCGGCCATTATTTTCCAGCGAGAAAGCAACATGCGGATTGGCCATGGCGAGACGCTTGATCGTGTCAGTCACAGCCATGCTTTCGGCGCGCTCGCCCTTCATGAACTTCAACCGGGCGGGAGTCGCATAGAACAGGTCGCGCACTTCGATGCGGGTGCCAGTCTCGCCGCGCCCTGTAAACGCCGCCGGGCGAGGGCCTTCCATCCGTCCCGCCTCAACAAAGACTTCGGCTGCGTCTTCGCCGGTCGCGCGGGATGAAATGCTGCAGCGGCTGACCGAGGCAATCGACGGCAACGCTTCACCCCGGAAGCCCATCGTGTGGATGTTCAGCAAATCCACCCGCCCGCCGGCATCCGGCACGAGCTTGGAGGTTGCATGGCGTTCCAGCGCGACGAGCAGATCGTCGGCAGACATGCCACAGCCATCATCTTCGATGATGATCCGTTTCAGGCCCCCCGCTTCGATGGAGACAGAAATACGGCGAGCGCCAGCGTCCAGAGCATTCTCGACCAATTCCTTGACGGCGGCCGCCGGGCGCTCGACCACTTCGCCCGCCGCGATCCGGTTCACGACATCAGGTGGCAGCTTGCGAATCTCGGGGCGAGGGCGGGCGGAATCAGGCATCTGGTTACAATACCCCGGCTGACGCGCTTTGTCCCCGCCTGCCCGCACGGTTTCAACAGGGACCAGCCAAGGCGGGTATGTCCGGCTCGCGCCCGGCGTCCAGTTGACGCAGGCCGGTTGCCTTCCGTGCGGTTACCCCACAAAGTGCGCCGGAACATTCCGGAGCCTGAAATTCCATGAAGTTGACTTCTTCCCTCGCCGTCGCCGCAATAGTGTTGCTCACCGCTTGTGGCGGCTCAGATGCGCCTGCAAATGACACCCCGGCCGAGGAAGCACCTCCGGCGAAGGCCCCGGCAGAAGCGGCGCCCGCCGCTGCCCCCGCTGAAGCGGCGGTTGATGCGGTATCACCGTTCGCGGCCCTGCCCGCCCCGTACAATACCGCCGATTATGCGCGAGGTCGCCGCACCTGGAAGCTCTGCCAATCCTGCCACATTACGGCGGAAGGCGGCGGCAACCTCGTTGGGCCGAACCTGCATGGGCTGTTCGGTCGTGAGGCCGGCACACTGGAGGGCTTTGCCTATTCCCCTGCCCTGCAAGAAGCCGACTTCATCTGGACGCCCGACAAGGTCGATCACTGGCTGGAGAACCCGCGCACTTTCCTGCCTGGCAACCGCATGACGTTTGCGGGTGTACGCAAACCGGACGACCGCCTGGCGGTTGTCGCCTACCTGATGAGTGAGACCGGCTTCACCGCCGAAGCTACCCCGGAAGACGTCCCTGCGGAATAGACTGGTGTGATTAATGCCGGAGGATAAGGGCGAGCAGCACAGCATGCTCGTCAAACTCTCCGGCAAATTCCTCTCGATACCCGATCGCCACATCGGCCCATCCGAAATGATAGCCAAGCTTGGTCTCATACTTGTTTGAATCCGCCGTTTCGTTCCCGCGCTCGACCCAAAGCTGCTGGCTTACAAAGAAGTCCCGCCAGATATCGACGCCATAGCCGAACTCGGCGCGCTGGCGGACACAGCCATCTTCATGACGGATCACAGCGGCATCCGCGAAGACATAGAAGTTGCGACCGCCCCGCAGGCCAGACAGGCCGCCGCTGAGGCGGGCTTCGGCGCCCCACTCGTCGCACCCGAATACACCGGCCAGGGAGCTGCCATGAACCAGGCCGCCTTCAACGCCGACGGCCCACCCCTTGTGGGTGACCAGTTGCCGACGCAGCGTGGCGCGCCAGAACTCCTTGTTGAACTGGCTACCGACCTCATAGGCCACCGCCTCTGATTTTGCGGTAACCGTCCAGTTCGGTGCGAAGCCATGCTCGCCGTAGAGCGAAACCCGGTTTCCACGGACGCCTTCCAGCTCCTCTTCAGTGCCGACGGCCTCGGCATACCAACCTTCATGCGGTTGGGACCAAGGCCCTGCCGAAGCGGGTGCGGCCCATGCCAGCCCGAGAAAAAGAACCCCAAATCCCCTCATCGCAGAGAAACCTAGTGAAGAAATCTGGGGTTGAAAACCATTTTCTGTCTCGCGTGGAATCCATGAAAATGAAAAAGCCCCCGCCAAATTGGCGAGGGCTTTTTTTTAGTCGTCCATGTAATCCGCGCGCTTAGAGGCGGAACCGGATCTGGTCGGACCAGAAGCGCTCAAGGCGCGAAATGGTCTTGTTCAGTTGCGACAGGTCATCCGGACGCACGCTGGCCGTTGGCTCAAGCGCGCCGGCCTGCTTCTCGAAGAGGGCCTCGACCCGTTTGCGAACCTTCAGACCGCGCTCGGTCAGGCTGAGCGTGACGGTGCGCTTGTCATCTTCGGAGCGGGTCTGGATCAGATAGCCGCCTTCCTGGAGTTTCTTGACGTTGTAGGAGAGGCTGGTGCCAGCAAAGGCGCCACGAGCCCGAAGAACAGATGCGGGGGCTTCGCCTTCGCCAATTTCATAAAGCAACAATGCCTGAACACCGGTCAGCGACCTCTCGCCGCCGCGCTCCAGATCGTCCTTCACAACATCATGAAGACGACGGTGCGCCTGCTCAAGCAAAGACAAAGACTTCAGGAAAGACTCGCCCAACGAATTGTTCGCAGTATCCTGCGCTTCTGCAATCATCATTTTCATCACCACTCAACTATTCACTCAACTTTTGTTGTAGTTTGAGTAGAAATACACGAGCAATCCTAATGAATTGATAAGCATGCCCTTTTCTCAAGAGTAAAAGGTTAATATCCACGCGAATACATTAACCGTTACTATTACGTAACGATTTGGGCCTGCCAGACTTGGATATCATGAAAGTATTCGCTCAAGCGAACGTGTCGACCGTGCCGCGAATGCCGTATTTCGGACTAGGCCCATGCACGTTCGGCTCTGCACGACTGTCGATCAGCATGAATACGAAAACGATCAGGCCGCCGACATAGGGAATCAAGTTCAGCAGGTACATCCAGCCGGACAGATCCTGATCATGAAAGCGCCGTACGGTGACAGCTATACCCGGAATGATTGTATAAAGTATCCAAAGCGCGGTGAAGAGAGGGAGAAAGTATCCCTCGGAGTCGTCGACGCCAAATATTGATAGGGTGAGGATCGTGTCGACAACAAACGCCAAGATGAGCGCAAGTATCGAAAACAATATGTATCCCCAATACTCTTGGCGGCGTGCGCGGCCATTGAACTTGAAATAGCTGGATGACAGACATCTGAGAAAGTACGTCCAGATACCGTCACTCTTGACTGCCATGGGCTGCGCATAGGGTGCAGCCCCCGCATACCCCTGACTAACGGGCTGCGGCGGAACTGGCTGTGTAGAGGGTTGTCCGGTAGCCTGGAGCAAATAGATATCGCGCGCCTCGTCACCCATACCGACGAAATCGACAACATGTCCCTGGACGAGCCGATTGTTGTCCCGCACCTGTGCCTGGGAGAAATTGTAGCGCACACCATCGTCTCCGAGGATGAGGCCTAGCCCCTCCACAGAGTCAGCCTTCAATACTTGTCCGCGCATACATGCTCCTGAATCGCCCCAACTTTGAGTGTGGCCACTATTTCAAGGCCTTGGCTCGCGCTCAATCCCCAAAGGTCAACTCATCGTCGCCCAAAGGCTCGAAATATCTCGCCACGTCCGCATCGCTGACCTCTTCCAGCGTGGCCGGCTTCCATTTCGGAGCATTGTCCTTGTCGATAATGACCGCGCGAACGCCTTCAAGGAAGTCATGACTTTGCACTTTGCGCCAGCCAACGCGGTATTCCATCCGCATGTTCTCTTCAAAGTTATCAAGTTTGGCGCCATCTCGAACCTGACGAAGAGCAACCTTCACAGTCTCTGGGGACTTCGTTCGAATGGTCGCCGCCTGCTCGGATGCCCACTCATTGTCAGCCGCGTCCAACGCAGCAACAATCTCCTCGGCGGTGTCCTTTGCAAAGCAATCATCAATCAAATCGCTATGCGCCGCAAAGCTGCCCACTGGCACAGGATGGGTCATGCCGCGCAGGATCTCGTTCAGCATCTCGGCGGCACCGACGGAAAAATCCGCACCTTCGATCTGCTTTTTCAGGTTCGGCACCAATTCCGATGGCAGGAAATGCGTCGCCACCCGGGCCGCAACGACATCTGCGCCCTTCAAACGCGCCCCCGTCAGCGCCAACCATGTACCAAGATAGCCCGACAGGCGCGGCAGGAACCAGCCACCCCCCACGTCCGGGAACAGGCCGATCCCGGTCTCCGGCATGGCGAACAGCGTGCGCTCGGTCGCAACCCGGTGAGAGCCATGCACAGACAGGCCGACCCCTCCGCCCATGGTCACACCATCCATGATCGCCAGCACCGGCTTGGGAAAGGTCTTCAGCGCGGCATTCATCCGATATTCGACATTGAAGAAAGCGCGCGCCTCGCTCGCATCCCCCGCGCCGCTATCGGCCAGCATGCGAATGTCACCGCCAGCGCAGAACCCGCGCGTTTCTTCTTCATGGTCGATCATGACCAAATGAACGGTCGGGTCTGCCGCCCAGCGTTCCAAGGCGGCCAAGATGGTGTCGCACATAGGTGCGTTCAGCGCATGCAACGCCTTTGGCCGCGTCAGCGTAACTCGTCCCACACCGCGATGGGTCTCCACCGATACGTCATTCGACATGCTTTATCCCTTTGTCTCAGGCGCTTTACGCCGATCATTATCTGTTTCGTCTACCCCTACATTCGACGCCTCGCGGATCAAGCCCGACTCGTGCGTCAGGACGTTAACAGTCCGCAAATCCCGATTGGAAATTCCTGGCAATACCAAACCGCGAATGTTTACTCGTTGAGACTATTCTTCGCCTATGAGACAGACCGACCTTCCCGGCGCAGAGCTGCGCGGACGCCGCACTCCGGTGATCGCCAAAGGTATTCTGAAACTGGGTCTCTTGCGCTCGGTGCCGTGCGATATTCGCAACATTTCATCCGGCGGAGTCCGCTTTGCGACCCGCAAGGAAATCAATCTGCCAGAAACCTTCTCGATCCGTCTGCCCAACAGTAAACAACCGCGCCTGTGTCAGCGGCGTTGGCAACTCGGTCGCGAGACCGGTGTCGAGTTTATCTGATCCATTCCCTTTGTAGCGGCAGGGTGAGGAGGCAGGAACTTCTCAAATGACCCCTCCGCCTAGCGTGGTAACAGCGCCGTATCGCAATGCCAGCAAGCTTCGGCGCTGCCTGCGCCAATGGGGCTGCCGGGCGGGATATCGACTTCAGGTGTGGACGGCATGACGGGTAGAGATGGCCTGTCGAGATGGGCTGTAATACGACGGGAGAGCTCGTCCCGCACTGCCACATCCGCTGGATCAGCTCGCCGCGAACGGGACACAATCCGGCGCGCCAGAGCGCTGAGATATGCATTGGTCTGGATCACCGTTTCAGGCGTCGCATTTGTGTTTGCGGCAAGGTCTATCAGTACGGAAACGTACCGCACTTGCTCGCGCCGCAGGATACTCGCCTGACGTGGCGTGTCAGCATCTTTGAACAGCGCCTCCTCCACTTCGCGCAAGACATCACCATAGCTCAGCGCGTTCGCGTCGCGGCGTTCAGTCTCGATCAGGCGTGCAACGCGCTGGGGATGCAGCAAGGCGCCCAAGGTTTGTGAGGCCGATGTGTCAGCGGCTGTCAGAAGATCAAACATCGCCCCGGTTTCGCCTGGGAAATATTCCGCCCCCGCGCCCGCCCCACGGAACGACACCAGCGGCGGCGTCAACAGGTCGAGCGTCCGGTCTGGCAGATCAAGCACGGCCGGATCCAGCGTTGCCACCAGCGCACTGAGCGCGCCGCGTTGCTGATCTGCCGGCACAGGCGCTCCGCCAATATTGGCCTGCCCCGTTTCGGCATAGTGGAAATCATAACCGCCGATCATCTTCGCCGCTGCGTTCACCTGATAACGATGATAAAGATAGACCGGCACGATCACCGCCCGCAGACGCGAGGTCGGCTCGCCTGGCTGCAGCGCGCCGAGGCCGAACCGTTCAAGCGCTACTTTCCGTACCCGCATCACCTCCGTCAGGGAGGCGACAGGGTCTGTGCCATTGTCCCAGACGCTCGCATAGGGATGCGCGGTACCCACGCCACGCCCCTGCGGATCATCGATGTATCGCAGTCCGCTTCCCCAGGCCGATTCCAACAGTTCGTCTCCTGCAGCATTCTCGTCCGTGCCATCAGGATATTGCCGGTAGAGCCACATTGCAGACACTATGTCCCACTCACCGATTCCGACATCATAGGCAGCTGAGAAATCCAGCTCCCCATTCTGGCCGACCCAAACAAGCGGTGCCGGATAATCCATCACCGACGCGCGCTCATTCGAGGACGCCGCAAAATTGTGGGCAAAGCCAAGCGTGTGGCCAACTTCATGCGCAGCCAATTGGCGAATACGGGACAGAGCGATCTGGACAGGATCATCCGCCGCGCCAGTGCCGGTCTTTGATGCGCCCGCCAGTCCTTCAAAAATCATCCTGTCCTGGCGCACACGCTGACTACCCAGAATAACGTTGGCTTTCAGCATTTCACCCGTACGCGGATCGGTCAGTCCACCACCATAGGACCAGCCGCGGGTCTGGCGGTGCACCCACTGGATCACATTATAGCGGACATCAAGTGGATGGGCGCCTTCGGGCAGGACTTGCACGCGATAGGAGTCCGGAAAACCAGCTGCCTCGAACACTTCGGCCCACCAGGATGCCCCTTCAATCAGGGCGGCACGGATTTCCTCTGGCGCACCGGAATCGACATAGAAGACAATCGGCTCTTTTGCGGGGCTGCTCGCGGCAGTGGGGTCCTGCTTTTCCAGCCGAAAGCGGCGTGCGAAGGACTGCCCGACCTGTCCGCTCAGGGGCGCGGAAAAATCATAGTAGCCGACGTCAATCGCACCGCTGCGTGGATCGAACATGCGGGGCGTGTAGCCGTCATCCGGCAAGCGCACGAGCGATGTGTGCTGCACCAGCGTCACAGAGCGCGCATCGGCTGCCGTGGCCCAGACTTCCGCTTTCGGTTCGTCACTGCTCAGCGTCAGAAAGGCGTCAAACTCGACATTGTCCGGAAAGGCCAGCGCCGCCGAAACGTCCGGCATGGACAAGTCCTTCGATATCTGGAACGCGCCGCCCTTGGGATGCTGTTTCAGCCGCGCGCGCACATCCATCGTGTCGCGCGTCAGATAGGACGACAGGTCCACCAACAATTCGCCCTCCGGTCCGGTGCCGAGAATTTCACCCGACCAGACAAAGCTGCGCGCAAAGGAATCCCGCACGGCTTTGCGCTCCAGCGGATTGTCGGCGCTGGCGCGATAGGTCCAGTTCTCGATCTCCGCGATGACCTTGTCGCCTACCTTGCGGAAGGCCACGATCTCACCGGCATTGGCGCGGCCCCGGTCCAGCCCGATCGGATTGGACCCGAGTCCCGCCGTCAGCCCCGTCGCCTGGATCGCGCGCAGGGCAACGCCCTCCGCGTCCGGCGCAGGCAGCGCGACCAGAACGCGCCCGCCATCCGCATCCAGGTAGAGGTCAACAAATCCCTCCTTGTGAACAAGCGATCCGGTTTCCTCGGCCCAATTCCCAGACTGCGCCCACGCCAGTGGAAGGACGAGCGTCGCCACCATCGCCAAAACCAGACTCTTCAATCCCCGCACAAGCGCACCTCTTCCGATCAGCTGAACCACAGCCGCACGGTGCCGCATATCGGATTGAGGTTCAATCGCTTTCCGGGCTGACAGCCCGTCAGGGCTCAATGTGCCACCTTACCCGTCACAAGTCTGGGTATCGCGCATGATGCCGACCTTGGTGACCTTGCCGCTCTTGTTGTCGACGCCGAAATAGATGTCGCTATAGTCGTACAGCGTCTCATCGCCCTTGGTGACCACGCATTTCGGCTTGCCATAGGCCCCACGCGCCAGGATTTGCTCCGCGCCGGTCCCCACACCGATATCCGTGCGATACCGCGGGTCACGCGCGATGATCCAATAGACATTTTCATCCGCTGCGATGATGAGTCCATCGTAGGTGTAAGTCGTTGCCCGCGTGCCTTCGATCGGCGTTGTGTGGCGCGGCGTACCCATCACGGCGAACAGTTCGATCAGGCTCATACCCAACTCGACCTCGCCGACGCGCTCACCCCGGACGATTTGATTGTCATTCAGATTGGGCGGCGCACTGGCGCACGCGCCCAGCACAGCGAATCCGGCCACAATCGACAGCTTACGGACCATACGCATCGCCAGTCCTCCTTCTCTTGCACTCTACCAGAATGAAAGAACAGCGCAGCCACCGCCGCTTGTCCAGATACGGACGGCATGAAAACCTTCCCCGCACCCGCGAAAACGCTATAAATATCGGTAATGTTTGAGAAATTGCCCGAAAGGCCTAATCCTTGAGCATGTCCCGCGAGATGATGACGCGCATGATCTCGTTCGTACCCTCCAGAATCTGGTGCACGCGCAAATCGCGCACGATCCGTTCAACACCATAATCGGCGAGGTAGCCGTATCCGCCGTGTATCTGCAGGGCGTCGTTCGCAACCTTGAACGCAGTATCCGTGACAAAGCGCTTGGCCATCGCGCACCAACGTGTCGCGTCCGGCGACTTGCCGTCCAGTCGTCCGGCCGCCTCGTACAGCATGACCCTTGCGGCCTGAAGCTCGGTTTCCATATCCGCCAGCTTGAACGCCGTGTTCTGGAAGGTCGCAATCGCCTTGCCGAACTGTTCGCGCTCTTTCGCGTAGGCCACCGCCTTGTCGAGCGCGAGTTGCGCACCGCCGAGGGCACACGCCGCAATATTCAGCCGCCCGCCATCCAGCCCTGCCATCGCAAATCGGAAGCCGTGACCTTCCTCGCCAATTCGGTTTGCCGCCGGCACGCGAACGCCGTCCAGCATCACCTGCCGCGTGGGCTGGCTCTTCCAGCCCATCTTGCGCTCATTCGCCCCAAAGCTCAGCCCCGGCGTGTCCTTCTCGATAATGAAGGCCGACACGCCCTTGGCGCCGTCGTCGGAAGTGCGCGCCATCAAGACGTAAACGTCAGACGTGCCCGCGCCGGAGATGAATTGTTTCGTGCCGGAGATGACATAATCATCGCCATCCTTCACTGCGCGCGTCTTCAGGCTGGCAGCATCCGATCCCGCACCGGGTTCGGTCAGGCAATATGATGCGATCAACTCCATACGCGTCAGCCGCGGCACCCACGCCTGGCGCTGCGCGTCCGATCCGAACGTGTCGATCATCCAACTGGCCATATTGTGAATGGAAATGAATGCCGCCGTAGAGACATCCCCATAGGACAACTGCTCGAAGATCATGGCCGCATCGGTGCGCGTCAGAGCGCTGCCGCCAACTTCTTCAGAGACATAAATGCCCGCAAAGCCAAGCTCGGCCGCCTGCTTGATAACATCGACCGGGAAGTGGCTGTCTCGGTCCCATGCTTCCGAATGCGGCAGCAATTGCTCCTCGGCAAATTTGCGAGCCATGTCCCGGATCATCAATTGTTCGTCGGAAAACAAAGCACTCATTGTTAATTCCCCGTTTTTTGGCGTAAGAGGTTTCCACGGGAATTGAATGGGCAGCGCGCAATGTCAATGCAACACGCCAGCACACGCTATGGAATCGATGATGCGGACGCGTCAGAAGTCGGCGTGTTGGCCGAAGTGGACCGCGCCGCCAGCGCCCTGTTTGCTCCAACCGGCCTATTGTCCGCAGAAGCCCTGAAAGACCATGTACCCATCGACATCCTTGCCAGCGCTGCAGAGAATGGCGACCTGTTCACCGCGCGGCTGGACACCGGCGCGCCGGTAGGATTCGCGCTGGTCTCCCTGCGCGGCGGCATGCTCTATCTTGACCAGATCAGCGTCCATCCGGATCAGGGCCAGCGCGGCATTGGCGCGGCTCTGCTGACCCGTGTGATCGACGAAGCGAAGCGTCGCAAGCTGCGCCGCGTTGCGCTGTCCACTTTCCGCGACCTGCCCTGGAACGCGCCGTTCTACGCCAAGCATGGCTTTCGCGAGATCAGACGCAGTGATATGGCCGAGTGGATGCTGGAACTGGAACGTATCCAGGCCGAAGAACTCGACGTTTCCAAACGCTGTTTCATGGTGCGTAAAATTGGCTGGTTGTAGCCATCCGGATTTTGGACCAATGAGGCTCACATGACCCAATTCCCCCAAGCCTTCCCCGCCACCCGCATGCGCCGCTTGCGCCAGGCCCCATGGATCCGTTCGCTCGCTGGCGAAAACGTGCTGACGCCCGCTGATTTGATCTGGGCCGTCTTCGTCCATGATGGCGAAGATCGCATGCCCGTCGGCTCCTTGCCCGGCATTGATCGGCTGAGCGTCAAGGACGCCGCCAAGGCCGCCATTCGCGCGCGAGAGCTTGGCATTCCGGCCATCGCGCTGTTTCCCTATATTGGCGCAGACGGCAAGGACGAGACCGGCTCCGGCGCGCTGGACCCGGACGGGCTCGTGCCGCGCGCCCTGAAGGCGATGAAGGATGCTGCGCCCGAAGTCGGCCTGATCACGGATGTGGCGCTCGACGCCTATACCAGCCACGGGCATGACGGCCTGCTGGACGAGGACGGTACCATCCCGAATGATGCGACCACGGAAAAACTGGTTCAGCAGGCGCTGGTCCATGTCGGCGCGGGCGCCGATATCGTCGCCCCGTCAGACATGATGGATGGCCGCATCGGCGCGATCCGTTCGGCATTTGAGGAAGAAGGCTTCACCAACCAGATGATCCTCGCCTATGCCGCCAAATATGCCAGCGGCTTTTACGGCCCCTATCGCGACGCCATCGGCTCAGCCGCCGCGCTGAAGGGCGACAAGAAAACCTATCAGCAAGACCCGGCCAATTCAGACGAAGCCCTGCGCGAGGTCGCGCTCGATCTGGCCGAAGGCGCCGACATGGTCATGGTCAAGCCCGGCCTTCCGTATCTGGACATTGTGCAACGCGTCAGCTCCGCCTTCGGTGTGCCGACCATCGCCTACCAGGTCTCGGGCGAATACGCCCAGATCAAGGCCGCCGCCCAGAATGGCTGGATCGACGGCGACCGCGTCATGATGGAGTCGCTCATGTGCTTCAAACGCGCCGGCGCGAGCGGCGTGATCACCTATTTTGCTGAAGAGGCGGCGGTAGAGCTCGGATGATCAAGCCCGTACCTACCGCTGTCCGGCAGCACCTGCTCAGAGCAGTCACGGTACGCAACGAATTTTCAATGCAAGTTGCCGCGTCAGATTTCTTCACGCAGGAACTGCATGAAGGCCTCCACTTTGTGAGGTACATAGCGCCTTGACGGATGAACCATCCAGGCTGCCGTTCCGAATTGATTTGCGGCGCACTCGAAATCGGGAAACAGGTCTACCAGATCACCAGCTTCCAGCTCCGGCTTGCAGAGCCAATCTGGTAACAATGTTGGCCCCAACCCGGCCAGAGCGCATTGGGTCATCGTCAGACCATGCGAGACGAGTAGCCGTCCATTGACCGGAACTTCAAAAGCTTCGCCTGCGGCGTCACGAAACAGCCAGTGCGTGCGATATCCGGGGAGCGGAAACAGGACACACTCACGCTCTGACAAATCTCTTGGGTGAAGCAGCCCGCCATTGCGCTGGATATAAGACGGGCTCGCACAGATTTGAAATTTTCGCGGAACCAGTTTGGTGGCGCACATCTCGCCGTCCGGTTCGGGACCGAACCGAATCCCGAGATCGATCTGATCGGCGACGAGATCGACTTGTGAATCAGTCAGTACCAGTTCGAGTGACAGCGCCGGATAACGGTCCATGAACTTCTTGAGAAGCGGCGCGATTACGCGCTGCCCCAGCGACGTACAGGCTGTGATCCGCAGCAGGCCCTGAGGCTCTGTCGCCAGATCCTGCGCTTTCTGCCGCGCGTGATCGAGATCTTCGATAAGGTTTCTTATCTGCTCAAAATAGCTCTGACCAGCTTCCGTCGGTGCCAGCTTTCGCCGACTTCGCTGAAATAGTCGAAATCCCAACTCTTCTTCCAGTCCGGCAATCGCGCGGGACACTGATGATGGGTCGACGTCTCGGTAGCGGGCCGCATTGGCGAAACTGCCAAGCTTCATCACATCGACAAAGGTTTGAAGCGCCGTGATCTGCATGATGCAATTCCTGCATGAATATGATGCAACTGGCTAGGTTTATCTCGATAACTGCACGATCCATACTTTGCGCCTCAATGCTAGGAGCGCTTCGTATGTCAGTGAAATTTCACCATCAGTTCTTTTCGTCGCTTTCCGAGGTCATGGAAGACGTGCAACGAAATGGAACCTGGCCCACAACCTTCGTGTCTCCACCATCGGCTGGGTTGGACCCACATTGGCATTCCGAAGAAGTGCACGCCTACATCATGGAGGGGGAAACAGACTTCCTGGACGCGGGGACAGGTGTCCGCACAACCGTCGTGGCAGGCGACAAGGTCATCGTACCGGCCCGAACCCTGCACGCAGAAGGCGCGGTGAAAGATAAGGTCGTTTACATACTGGCCCTACCCGAAGCGCTGGATTCGGAGAGCTTCCTGAAAATGCGAGAACCGAACGACCTGCAATCGTAGTCCACCTTGTTGTCTGCCCGCCCGCGCTCGTGCTTCGACTTCGCTCAGCATGAGTGCTCACCTCTTTACCCCGCCAGCTTTTCGAAATAGCTCATCAGCATCTGCAGGGTCAGCTCCCGTGCGCGTTCGGGGGGCTTGTCGATCAGTGTGCCGAGGGACGGGCCGAACAGGCCGGTGCCGAGAGCGAGGGTCACGCTCATCAGGATCATGTCCTCGGCAAGCTCTGAGGGGATGCCGCCCTGCGAGATCTTTTTCTGCGCCACTTCCTGAACCGCCTCGCGCACCACGGTCAGGCGGCTGGTCTCATCCGTCAGTTCCAGCCAGGCAGCCAGCCGCGCCGCGCCGCGCGACTCCAGCGCATCAAACAAGGTCTTCAGGCCTATGGCGCGCGCCTCTGCCGGGGCATCGGCGGGAATTTCGATTGCCATGATCGCGTCCACGAGATCGGCAATCATCCGCTCCATGAGGGCCTGCTGAACGGCGTCGATGGATCCGAAATGATGCAGCACGGTGGCATTCGCCACGCCCGCCGCCTTTGCCACATCCGCAAGGCGCAGCGTCTGCGGCCCCTGTTCGACCAGCAGCGTCTCCGCCGCTGCAAGGATATTGGCGCGCGATTCCTCCGGCGTTCGACGGATTCTGGGCGAGGGTTCTTTTTTCTTTATTGACATTTTTGTCAGTAGTGTTACCTGTTGCGACAAGACGATTGCCAGTTCTGTACCAGAAAGCAGTAAACACAATGACGCGCAAACGCACCCCCGAAGACATCACCATTGAACCGCGCGACCTGCGCTTTGACATGTCCGCCGCCGATGATGGCCGCCCCTGGCTGGACGGCAACCCCGTCGCCACCGCCGTTTACAATGCCATGTCGCTGACCTTCCCGGACGGCGAACGCATGTTCATGGATGCGGTGAAAGCCTATCGCGGCGAGGTTTCGGGCAAGCTGGCCGAGGATGTGAAGGATTTCATCACGCAGGAAGCCATCCATTCGCGCGAGCATCACCTGCTGAACAACAAGATCGACCGCGAAAAATATCCCGTTGCAGAGATTGAGGCGGAGATCCTGGAGCGGGTCAATTTCGGCCGCGCCGGCGGACCGATGCGTATGCTGATGGCCACGATCTGCCTCGAGCACTTCACCTCCATGATGGCCGATCTGATGTTCGATGCCGAGATCGATGGTGTGGCGATGTTCAGCAAGACAGACCCGGCGCTGGAGCGCCTCTGGCGCTGGCATGCGATGGAAGAGACTGAGCACAAGGCCGTTGCCTACGATGTCTTTCTGGAGGTCACCAAGGGCTGGTCACCGCTGAAATGCTATTTCCGGCGCAGCCTGTCCATGTTGCTGATCACGAAACACTTCACTGCCAATATCGCCAATTTCTCCGCCAAGCTGCTGGAAGCCGACGGCTATACACGCGAAGAGGCCGACCGCGCCGTGAAGCAATTCCTCTGGAAGAAACCGGCCCTGTTCGGACGCGGCTGGAAGGTCTGGCTGTCCTGGTTCAAGCCCGGCTTCCACCCATGGGACCATGACAATCGTCACGCCATGGATGACTGGAAAGAGGCGCTCACGCCCGTCCCGGCAGAATGATCCGTTAGCTGGCGGTCTCTTCCGCCAGCCGATCGAACGGCTCTACCAAATCCTCGACAAACCCGGCCAACTCTTCGCCGGACAGACCTCGTTGTAACTCGACCTGCAATGATGTCAGTGCCGCTTGGTATCGTCGTGCCAGACGCGCGGTGTCTGCCGCGTCCGGAAATTCGCCTACGGCCCGCGCAGCGGAGAACCCCGCTTCGAACTCGCCCTTCATCCAGTCCAGATAGTCTCGCGCAGGATCGGCAATCTCGGAATCCGTCGTTGTCGCCTCCAGCAATGTCTTGAGTAGCAGGCAGGCATGCACCCGCACGCTGGATCCATCCTCTGCATAGGCGCGCAGAAAGCTGGTCAGGCCATGCAGAGGCGAAGCTGCCTCTGCCATGTGCGCGCGAAACCCGGCTTGCATCTTCTCGAAGTATCGCTCCATCGCCGCAAGGAACAGGGCCTGCTTGCTCTTGAACGCGGCATAGATGCTACCCGGCCGCATATTCAGGGCGTTTTCGAGATCCTTGAGCGAGGTCGCATGATAGCCCTTCGCCCAGAACAGGCGAATGGCGGCTTCCAGCGCGGCATCACGATCATAGGCAGGCATACGTGTCATGTTCTCAAGATAGGGCCGCAAACCGGTCTTGTCTCGCCTTTCCGCTCACATTTGAGTGATCGCTCAAAAAAGATCTTGGTTTCACAGCGCGGCCTCCCAGATGAGGTGGGCCCCGACGAACGGGCACACAATCATCCAATGCAAGGAGCCCCCCCCCGGATGACCGAATTTACCCGCCACACCGAAGACACCGCCCCCGCAGAAAGCCGCGAGATACTCGCCGGCGCCAAGAAAAGCATGGGCATCGTCCCGAACCTCTACGCCGTCATGGCCGAGGCACCGGGCCTGCTGAAAGCCTACAAGGAACTGGGTGATCTGTTCCAGGCATCCAGCTTCGACAAGGATGAGCTGACCGTTGTCTGGCAGGCCATCAATGTCGAGCATAACTGCCACTATTGTGTCCCGGCCCACACCGCCATCGCGGGCAGCATGGGTGTCAGCCAAGACATTACTGATGCCCTGCGCAACGAAACGCCCCTGCCAAGCGACAAGCTCGAAGCGCTCCGCACCTTCACGCTCAGCGTCGTGCGCAATCGCGGCAATGTCGATGACGCCGCCGTGCAGGCTTTCCTTGATGCGGGCTACACCCAGCGCCAGATCCTCGAAGTCGTGCTGGGCGTCTCCCAGAAGACCATCTCGAACTACACCAATCATCTGGCGCAGACGCCGGTGGATGCGCCATTCGCAAAATTTGAATGGCACAAGGCCGGTTAACCCGCCGCCTTGACCTGGCCGGTGCGGTCCCCCTCCCGCACCGGCCCCTTTGTTCCTGGCCTCATGCCCCTTGCCCCACAGCGCAACGCTTGGAATGTAGGGGCATGACCAAGCTTCTCATCATCTATCATTCCCGCACCGGCGGCACGCGCCAGATGGCCGAGGCCGCCGCAGGCGCTGCACGCGACGAAACCGACACATTGCTGAAGCGGGCGGAAGACACCGGCCCAGAAGACCTGCTGACCGCTGAGGGTTATCTCTTCGCAGCGCCGGAAAACCTCGCGGCCTTGTCGGGCGAAATGAAGGAATTCTTCGACCGCTGCTACTATCCCGTCCTCGGCGAGATCGAAGGCCGGCCCTATGGCCTGATGATCTGCGCCGGTTCGGATGGCGAGAACGCAGCGCGTCAGGCGGCCCGCATTGCCACCGGATGGCGGCTGAAACAGGTCCAACCACCCCTGATCATCTGCACGCACGCCCAGACGGAAGCGGAAATCCTCGCGGAAAAGACGATGCCCGAAGAAGACCTCGCCAAATGCCGCGAGCTTGGGGCTGCCCTCGGCGCAGGGATCGAGATGGGGGTTTTCTGACTGCCGCTGTGCCCGTCCAAGGCTCCTGCTATCCCCCAAACCAGCCGCACAAACCCTTGAAATTGCTGGCGATCAAAAAACTTTATCCCACCCCTCCGTGCTCGGCCTATAATGCACGTCATGACAGACCCGCGTCACGCCCGCTATTATGCCTTTGTCTGGCCACTCTTCTGGCCCTGGCTCTGGCTGAATCTGCGCCGGCTTGAAGCCTGGCAGGAGGAGACCGGGCGCACTGTGCTGCTGCGCATTGACCGCTTCGGCAACATCTACATAACGGCGATGGCGGATGCGCCCAACCCACAGCGCTATCAATACACCGCGCCGGTGATGCCGGCATGGGAGCGCCCGTTACGCTGGAGCGATCTGCCCGAAAATCTCGTCACGGGCCTGGTCCCGCTCGCAAAATGCTGTGTGGCAGCGGTGACACAGGCGAAAGCCGTCACCATCTCAGGAACCTCACCTGTTGCTCCCGACACATCCTGATACGGATGACCTGACCAAATTCAAATCGACCCAACCGGAAGGCCACCGCCTCGCCTGCCATTCCTGCTGCCTGAAACGAAAAACGGCGGACACCCACTCTGGGTACCCGCCGCTTTGAATTCGAGAACTCGGAAGAAATTAGGCAGCTTCGCCGATCTTTACCAGTTCGATGTTGAAGGTCAGGTCTTCGCCGGCCAATGGATGGTTGGCGTCCAGCGTTACAGATTCCTCTTCAACGGCAGCCACTGTCACAGGGATCACTTGCCCGTCCTGGGTCTGCATCTGAAGGCGTGAGCCAACTTCCAGCGGAATCTCCGCCGGAATATCTGCGCGAGGCACATCCTGGCGCATGGCCGGGTTCATCTGACCATAGGCGTCATCACACGCAACATTAACGGTCTTCTTGTCGCCAACGGTCATGCCCGGAATGGCAGAGTCGAGGCCAGGTATGATTTGGCCGGATCCGACTTCGAATGTCAGCGGCTCGCGCCCTTCTGAACTGTCGAATGTGGTGCCGTCATTGAGGGTGCCGGTGTAATGGATGTGTACGGTATCGCCCGTTTTCACTTGCGTCATGGTCTCGCTCCAATCGTGGTGGGTGGAATTTCAGAGGCCGCGTCGCGCGCACGGGTGCTCCGTTGAACTGAGGCCATACCTAGGGCTTCTGAGACATATGTAAACCCGCCAAGCAGCAAATGGCCCGGCGGCGTGCCGGGCCAGTACATTGATCAGTATACGAAAACTGCTTTGACGTTGACGAATTCCTTCATGCCAAAGCCGCCATGTTCCCGGCCAAATCCGGAATCCTTCACGCCCCCAAACGGCATGTTTGGAGCGGCAATGCCAAACCCGTTGATCCTCACCATGCCGGTGTCGAAATGATTACAGGCCAGCTCAATCGCGCGGTCTTCATTGCGCGAGAAAATGCCGCCGCCAAGGCCATACCGGCTGTCATTGGCAATCCGCATCGCATCGTCATCATCCTTGGCGCGGATCACCGAAGCCACGGGACCGAACAATTCGTCGTCATAGGCGGGCTGGCCCGGCGCCACATCGGTCAACACGGTCGAGGGATAATAGGCGCCCTGCATGTCAGGGATTTCACCGCCACAGCGAATGGTCGCGCCTTTTTCAACACTGTCCTTGACCTGGTCATGCAGAGTTTCACGCAGGTCAGCGCGGGCCATTGGCCCCAGATCACTGTCTTCGGCAAACGGGTCGCCGAGTTTGATGTCCGCCATTGCCTTCACGAATTTCTCGGTGAACTCATCATAGACTTCCTCAGTCACAATGAAGCGCTTGGCGTTCACGCAAGTTTCGCCGTTGTTGAACAGCCGCCCTTTCACGCATGTCTCGACGGCGAGGTCCACATCGGCATCTTCCAGCACCAGATAAGCGTCGTTCGAGCCAAGCTCCAGCACAGTCTTCTTCAACGCCTTGCCGGCTTTCTCACCCACCACGCGGCCGGCGCCGTCACTGCCGGTCAGGGTCACACCGCGTACAAGGTCATTCTCGATCACGGCATCGGACTGGTCATGCGAGATCAACAGAACGGTGAAGAGATGTTTCGGCAGGCCTGCAGCTTCATAGATATCGCGCAGCATCAATCCACTGCCCGTACAGGTCTCAGCGTGCTTCAGCAGAACACCGTTGCCCGCCATGAGGTTGGAGATGGAATAGCGGATCGCCTGATAGAGCGGGAAGTTCCATGGCTGGATGCCATAGACGATGCCAATCGGGGAATAGGTCACGATGCCTTTGCGACCCGACATGATATCGCGTTCTTCACTGGCCAGCTCTTTCGGGCCCTGCTCAGCAGTATAGTCGCAAATCCCGGCGCACAGTTTCACTTCTTCCTGCCCATCGCGATAGAGCTTTCCCATCTCCTTGGTCATAAGCTCGGCATAGTCATCGACATGCTTGCGCAACTCATCGCCGATGGCCTTGATGACTTTCGCGCGGTCTTCGAGACCGCGCTGGCGCCAGTCTTGGTAGGCAGCGTGGCACTGCTCGATAGCGAGCGCCATCTCGTCATCACTCATGCGGGGATAGGTCTTCAGCGTCTCGCCGGTGGCCGGGTTGATCGTCTTGAGAAGGTCGGTCATGCAGGGGGATCTCCAATCTTGCTTTCACAAGTTAAACGACCCGCCCCGCTGGCAGTTCCGATCACATTCCCGTTAGATACAGCCAGATTATTCCGGCCACGTATCGTAATTCTCTTTCATGTAAGAGAATCCATCCTCGACGATCTCGCGCAGGACCTCCATGTCGATGTCAGCGAGCTTGTTGATGTAAAGACAGCTCTTGCCGACCTTGTGCTTGCCCAGCCGGGCGAGCTTGTCGCTCATATCGCGATATCCCGGCATGATATACAGGACGAGATTGGCTTTGCGCGGCGAGAATCCGGTGATCAGCATGTCGCCTTCGCGACCGCTGTCATACTTGTAATGATAGCGGCCATACCCCACCAGGCTCGGTCCCCACATCCGGGGTGTATAGCCCGTGACTTCCTCGAACCAGCCCAGCAATTTTTCGCCATCAGCGCGGCGCGTGGGATGCTCGACCGCCGCGACGAATTCCGTTGGCGAAACTGGGGTCGGCTTGGTCTTGTTGTCCGGTTTGGCCATGTGCCCCTCCCTGACCGGACGAGCCTAGCCGACCGACACCTCAGCGCCAAGGTCCAGCCAAAGGATCAATGCGGTGGCAGCGGCCAGCAGCAGGATCGAAAGTCCCGCATTGATCCACACGGCCCGGTCGGCATTCTTCTGGTCTATCCAGGCACGCGGCCGGATCTTCCGCAGCCGGAACACGATCAAGGCCGCCAGAACCAGGGCCACCACATTCAGAGACAGGAGCAAGCCTGCCCGCAATGCCAGTGTCCAGTGACCTGCTCCCACAAAAAGACCCAGCGCCGCACCCGGCGGCAGCAAGGCAGCGGCGACCATCACGCCGACCAAAGCCGAGGCCTGCCCGCGCGTCAGGGACAGGGCCGCCGCACCACCAGCCGCCATGGCAAGAGCCAGCCCGTCCAGACGCACTTCAGCGCGTGACATCAGCTCCCGGCTTTGCAGGTCAATCTGGAGTACAAACGACAATAGCCATGCACAGACAAGCGCGATCGCGATTCCGGAACCCAGCGTGATCGAGGCCCGCTTCAGCAGTTTGAAATCGCCCAGCGCAGCGCCCATCGAAAAACCAAGTACAGGCCCCAACAGAGGCGCGATCACCATGGCGCCGATCACAGCGGCGATGCCGTCAGAGTTCAGGCCAATCGCCGCCACAATGGTCGACAGCACGACCATGATGATGAAATCCCGGTCCAGCCGCGCACCTG
The DNA here is from genome assembly GCF_002388935.1 of Hyphomonas sp. UBA4494. Classification (NCBI taxonomy): domain Bacteria; kingdom Pseudomonadati; phylum Pseudomonadota; class Alphaproteobacteria; order Hyphomonadales; family Hyphomonadaceae; genus Hyphomonas; species Hyphomonas sp. UBA4494. The sequence continues at coordinate 37,504 of NZ_DGNK01000005.1, read as the reverse complement.
TGGAAACATCGGAATAGATCTCTTCCCGCGTCGCCTGAACCCGTTTGTCGGCCTTCTGGTCCGTCGCCTCTTCAATGTTTGGCGCAGTCGCCTCCACCGGAAGCACGGTGATCCGGAAATCATCGCACGTATCCAGCGCGGTCTGGATGTTGTCGATCAGTGACTGGCCACTGCCTTCCCGCATGAAGACAGAGATCAGCTTGCGATCCTTGCGCTCAGTGTCCTGAACATAATAATCGATCGGGTCGGCCGCTTTCACCGCCCGGATTACGGTATCGTAGCGTTCGTCATTCGGCAGGTGAACTTCCAACAGGCGCATGATTATCTACCCGCGCTTCAAGCGTGCGATCAGGCTGGACGTGTCCCAGCGCTGGCCACCCATGGCCTGAACATCTGCGTAATACTGGTCGACCGTCGCCGTCAGCGGCAGGCTCGCTCCGTTCTCCCTCGCGGCTTCCAAAGTGATACGCAAATCCTTGCGCATCCAATCGACCGCAAAGCCATGTTCGAAGTGGCCTTCGACCATCGTTTTCCAGCGGTTCTCCATTTGCCAGCTCTGGGCGGCCCCGCCGCTGATCGCTGCGATCACTTTCTCCGCGTCGAGCCCGGCCTTCTCGGCAAAGTGCAGGCCCTCCGACAAGCCCTGGACGATGCCGGCAATACATATCTGGTTGACCGACTTGGCCAGCTGGCCCGCGCCACTCTCACCGATCAGCGTCATATTCTTGCCGTAGGCCGCTATAACCGGTTCGGCAGAATTGAATGCCTTCTCCTCGCCGCCACACATGATGGTCAGCTTGCCATTGACCGCACCGGCCTCGCCGCCGCTGATCGGCGCATCCAGAAAGCGCGCGCCCTTCATACGGCAGCGCTCATCCAGTTCGCGCGCAAGATCCGCTGACGCGGTTGTATGGTCTACCACGATCATGCCCGCGCCGAGGCTGGGCTCCAACTGGTCGAAGACGGCACGAACATCCGGATCATCGCCCAGGCACAGGAAAACATATTCAGCGCCGAAAGCTGCGGCCGCCGGGTCCTTTGCGACCTCGCCCTTGTGCTGGGCGGTCCAATCCAGGCTCTTGGCCTCTGTCCGGTTCCAGACAGTAACTTGATGGCCCTTGGCCGCCAGATGCCCCGCCATATGGAAGCCCATCACCCCCAAGCCAAGAAACGCCGTTTTCGCCATGCCAGATCTCCGTGTGTCCTGCGGACCCAATTAGATTGAATTTCAGGGAAATCACACCCTTTGTTCTCAACGCCCATAAACCAAGACCTGCTACAAACCGGGTTCCTGTCAGAATGAAGGAACACGAAGCGCATGGCGATTGCCACCACTCATACGCAACGCTTTCCGGGCAGAAGGCCCGCTGCGCCCCGTCGCAAGATGGGGACATGGAAGATGGCTTATGCCGACTTCCTGACCGCGCTGATGGCCTTTTTCCTTATGCTCTGGCTGGTCAGTGGCGTCTCCCCGGATTCGCGGAGCATGATCGCCGACTACTTCACAGGCAAAGACACGGCCGCCGCAAACGGTCCGCTGGTGGAAATTCGCCAGTCCGAGACGTTTCGCCTTTACGAGACGCTGCGAACAGACGAGTCGCTCGCTGCCGCCGGAAACAATCTGCAACTAATTCAGGCACCAGACGGCATTCGTCTCAACCTGGTTGATACCGATGCCCGCCCCTTGTTTGCCAGCGAAAGCGGCGCCCTGACCGAAGCGGGCGAAGCGCTGACCCTTCAGCTTGGCCAGGCCATTTCTGGCCTTGCAGGGCCAATCACCATTGAGGGCCACACGGACGCATTTCCCTCGCTGGACGCGAATCGCACCAATTGGGACATCTCTTCGGAGCGCGCGAATGCTGCGCGGCGCATCCTCGCCTCGGCAGGCGTTTCCACTGATCGTGTACGCGCCGTAACAGGTTTGGCCGACACCAGACCTCTCAATCCGGGTGAACCGCACTTGTCAGCCAATCGCCGGATAAGCATATTGCTACATTCTGACGGCTAGTCGTTCTGGCGACGTGTCGGGGCGTGCTGATGAACCGGAGCCGTAATGCTATCTGAATTCGTCCAAACTTGGCCGATGTGGGCGAGCCTCGCCATCGTCTGCGCCGCGATCACGTTCTACATGCTCGACCGGTGGTCGATGGAGTTCGTGTCGGTTTGCGTGATGGCAGCCCTGCTGCTGGTTTTCATCATTCCCGGTGCACGCGGGGTCGACGGCGAAGCCATCAGCGCGGCAGACCTGTTGTCAGGCTTTGGCAACCCGGCCCTCATCACCATCATGGCATTGCTCGTGGTCGGCCAGGGACTGTTCCAGACCGGAGCGCTGGAAGGGCCGACCAAGGCCTTGCTCGCGGGATATGACAAGCGGCCCGTCTCAACTCTGATTCTGGCCTTCCTTGCGGTCTTCGTGACCAGCGCATTCGTCAACAACACGCCCATCGTCATCATGTTCCTGCCCGTGATGACCGCCATCGCCATGCGTATGAACGCGCCGCAGTCGCGCCTGATGATGCCGCTTAGCTTTGCGTCGATCTTCGCCGGCATGACCACGCTGATCGGTACATCGACAAACCTGCTGGCGGCCGAATCCTATGACCGGATCACCGGCCAGCAACTCGGTTTCTTCGACCAGACCCCTATGGGCCTGATCCTTGCGGCCGCCGGCCTGCTCTACATCCTGATCTTTTCCAAATTCCTTTTGCCGAACCGGCGCGGTCTTTCCGATGACATCGTCCAGCCCTCCGGCAAACAATTCGTCGCTCAGATCGAAGTGACACATGGCCATTTCCTGCTTGGCAAGAAGCCAGTCGCAGGCATGTTCGCTGACCTGCCCGACATGACCGTCCGCATGATCCAGCGTGGTGAACGGGCGATCCTGCCACCCTATGAGGATATCAGCCTGCAAGTTGGAGATCTGGTCATCATTGCCGCGACACGCGCCGCGCTCCAGAACGTGCTGGCGCGCCAACCGGATTTCCTGCAGCAGGTCTGGCAGGCGTCAGGCGCTGGCCTTGAGGATTTCTCGCGCCCCGGCTCGCTGGCCCTCACCGAGGCCGTCATCGCCCCCGGCTCGCGCATGGTGGGCCGGACGGTCGAAATGCTCGGCTTTCGCCGCCTGACCCGCGCCGTGACGCTTGGTATCCAGCGCCGCAGCCGAATGATTCGGACGAAGCTTGGCGAAATCCGGCTGGAATCCGGTGATACGCTGCTTTTGTGTGGCCCGGTCGAAGCGTTTCGTGAGCTGCGCTCAAGCCGCGATCTGATCCTTCTGGAATGGTCCCAAACCGAAATCCCGCTCACAACCAAAGCGCTGGCAGCGCGGGTGATTGCCATCTCCATGGTGATCCTCGCGGCGACGGGCTTTGTGTCGATCCTGCACGCATCCGTTCTGGCCGCCGTCGCCATGCTGATCGCGGGCTGCCTGAACACACGCCAAGCCAGCCGGGCACTCGATCTGCGCATTTTTCTCGTGATTGGTGCGGCGCTGGCCATGGGCATGGCCCTGGAAAAGACCGGCGCGGCTGACCTGATCGCCCATTCGGTCGTCAATCTGGCTTCGCCCTATGGCACGCTGGCCGTCCTGTCGGCGATCTTTCTCGCGGTCGCCTTGCTGACCAATCTCCTGTCCAATGCGGCGACAGCCATCCTGTTTTCGCCAATCGCCTTGTCAGCCGCCGCGGAGCTGAAGGTCGAAGACCCGTTACCCTTCTTGCTGGCGGTTATTTATGGCGCCAATTGCTGCTTCGCGACGCCGATTGCATACCAGACCAACATGCTGGTCATGGGTCCCGGGCACTACAAGTTCGGGGACTTCATGAAGTTTGGGGGGCCGTTGGTGATCATACTTTGGGTCGTCTTTACCATATTCGCCCCTTGGCGGTTCGATTTGTAAGTGTATCGTCGCACTTATGAAGTTCACTGACTCCCAGATCCTGCCCCCGGGGCTCGAGCGCTCGCTTCGGTTCTACGTGACCAATCCGAGCCCTTGCCCCTATCTGCCGGGCAAGAAAGAGCGGAAAGCGTTTACCAATCTGGCCATCGGGGAAGCAGATCTCGTCCACAACTCCTTGAGCCAGGCCGGGTTTCGGCGCAGTCAGACGATCGCATATCGCCCGGCTTGCCCGCGCTGCAATGCCTGTCGCAGCGTGCGCGTGCCAACGCGGGATTTCGAACTGTCACGCAATGACCGGCGCACCCTGAACCGCAATGCTTCTCTGATCCGCCGCCCGGTCGAGGCCCAGCCGAGCCGCGAGCAATACCGGCTGCTGAAATCCTATGTGAAAACCCGTCATGATGGCGCCGGCATGTCCGACATGTCTTATCGGGATTACAGCGCCATGGTTGGCGGCAGCCCGGTGCAAAGCCTGATCTTCGAATATCGCGATGGCGTGGAAGAGGACGCGCCTCTGGTCGCCGCCTCGATCACAGATGTGCTCCGGGATGGCTTTTCGATGGTCTACACGTTCTTTGATCCGGAGCTGACCTCAAGGGGACTCGGCCATTACCTCATCCTCGATCACATTTTGCACGCGCAGGATCTGGGCCTGCCGCACGTGTATCTTGGCTACTGGGTGAAGGGCAGCCAGAAGATGGACTACAAGCGGCGCTACAAGCCGCTCGAAGTGCTTGATGGCGACGTGTGGCGTCCGCTGGGCGACGATGAATGACACGGTTTAGCCTTTAGCCCGGCCAAGACCGGGGAGGCATGGGGAGATAGATGATCCATAGACGCAACCTGCTGGGTGCAGGCGCACTCGGCCTTGCCGGCGCTGCTGCTGCTTTTGCCAATCCCGAAAAGACGGCCGATCTCGCTGCGCCTGCAATTGCGCGCAATCGACGCCGATTCAACATGGTCACCACCTGGCCCAAGGGCCTGCCGGGGCTTGGCGAAGCGGCCGAGCGCGTAGCCCAGCGCATCCAGCAAATGTCCGAAGGCCTGATGGAAGTGAAGGTCTATGCGGCCGGCGAACTCGTCCCGCCTTTTGAGTGCTTCGATGCCGTCTCGAATGGCTCGGCCGACATGTATCATGGCGCCGAATACTACTGGACGGCCAAGTCCAGCGCCTATCCGTTTTTCACCGCTGTTCCCTTCGGAATGACCGCACAGGAACTTATGGGCTGGATTGATTTCGGCGGCGGCCAGAAATTATGGGATGAACTGTCAGCCCAATTCGGAATCAAATCCATCCAGGCCGCAAATACCGGCCATCAGATGGGCGGCTGGTTCCGCAAGGAAATCAACACGCTGGATGATCTTGTCGGACTCAAGATGCGCATTCCGGGTCAGGGCGGCGACGTACTGCGTGCACTGGGCGGCTCCTCGGTCGCACTGCCGGGCGGGGAAATCTATCAATCCCTGCAAACCGGGGCGATCGACGCGACGGAATGGGTTGGCCCCTGGAACGACTATTATCTCGGCTTTCACCGCGAGGCGCCATATTACTACGGACCCGGTTTCCACGAACCGGGCGCAAGTCTCGCAGTTGGCATGAACCTCCGCGTCTGGGACGGTCTCACGCTTGGCGAACAACAGATCATCAAGGCCGCCTGCGAGAGCGTGAATCACACATCGCTTGGCGAGTTCACCTACCAGAATGCGGTCCATCTGGACCTGCTTAAACGCGAACGTGGCGTCCAGATGCGCAGCTTTCCAGACGAAGTCGTCAGCCGTATGGCCGAAGCCGCCTGGGATGTCCGCGCGGCCTCCGGAAGGGATGGGATCGAGAAGCGTATCTATGAGAGTTTCGAGGCAGGCTTGAAGTTGATGCGTGGCTGGGCCGACGTGTCCGAAGGGCCGTACTACGCCGCCCGCAATTCGAACAAATAGGCCGGGGGCGGGCTGGGTATGTCTCCGGAGATCTTCCTCACCCTTGGCGGGGCATTGAAATGGCTGGGGCTTGCCCTGTCGCCGTTGCTCTTGCTGCCACTGATCGTCACGATCTGGCCAGACCCAGTCGAGCGGATCGCCAAATGGTTGAGCGCGCGCATTGATGCGGTCTCTGGCTGGGCGCTTGGCGGCGCGATCGCCGGCGCGATCATTCTTGTGGGCGCGCAATTGCTGGTCGTGCTGCTGCGCTATGCCTTTGGCCTCTCATTCACCTGGTTGAACGAGATCGTTATCTATGCCTTCGCCGCCATGTTCATGCTCGGCTCGGCCTCAGCTCTTCGAGACGATGCGCATGTGCGGGTCGATATTCTCAGGCCCCGCTTTGGCGCGCGCAGGCGCAACTGGATCGAACTGGCGGGCATATATCTGTTCCTCTTCCCGATCTGCATCCGCCTGCTGGCGATGACCGAACAAGGCCTTGCCCGCAGTTGGGCACTGTTCGAAGGCTCGCGGGAATCCGATGGCTTGCCCCTGCTCTTCCTGTTCAAGACGCTGTTGCCAGCCTTTGCCGTGCTGATGCTGGTTCAGGGCTTGTCAGAAGCGCTGAAAGCCGCTCTGCGCCTGACCGGAAAGCTGGAAGATGTGGCCGAGGACGAACCCCATGGAGGCGTCCATGGAACTTGAAGTCATCCTGGCCCTCTCCATGTTCGTCTGCGCCATTCTCGCACTATTGGCAGGGTATCAGGTCGCGCTGACGCTTGGCGGCATAGCGTTGCTGTTCGCGCTGGTCGGAATTGGTCTTGGCGTGTTCGACGAGGCATTCTTGCGCAATCTGCCAAGCCGCATATTGGGCGGCTCGATCATGCAGAACCAGACCCTGATCGCGGTTCCACTTTTTGTGTTGATGGGTGTGATCTTGGAGCGCTCGCGTGTCGCGGAGGACCTGCTCCATATTGCCAGCCGTCTATTGGGGAAGGTGCGCGGCGGGCTCGGCTATGCCGTGGTACTGGTGGGCGCCTTGCTGGCGGCGTCCACGGGCATTGTCGGCGCGACGGTCATCACGATGACGCTGATTGCCCTGCCCACCATGATCCGGCAGGGCTACGACCCGCGTCTCGCCACCGGCACGATTGCCGCGTCGGGTACACTAGGCCAGATCATCCCGCCTTCCATTGTGCTCATCCTGCTGGCCGATGCGATTTCGAACGCCGCCAGCCAGGCCAGCCAAGCCACTGGCTCTGCTGGCTCTTTTGTCGTGTCGGTCGGAGACCTGTTCGCAGGTGCGCTGATCCCGGGCTTCCTGCTGGTGGGCCTCTATCTTGGCTGGATCGCACTGACCGCCATTCGCCACCCGGAGCGCTGCCCGCCGGTGAAGGATGATGACAGTCCGCCGCTGACCACGAAGGAAGTTGCTTTCGGGCTCGGCGCGCCGCTCCTGTTGATCGTGGCCGTGCTCGGCGCAATCCTTGGCGGGGTGGCCCCGCCCACCGAAGCCGCGGCCATTGGCGTGGCCGGAGCGGTGCTGCTCGCAGGGCTGCGCCTTGCCGATGACGATCATGAGCGCCGTATCACATGGCTGCTCATGGCGGGCCTCGGCAGTGTCATCGCGATCATTCTGCTCCGAAACCTGTTTGATCTGCGCACCGGCGTCGCCACGATTGGCCGCACGAACGAGATCGGCATCCTCCTGACAATCCTTGCCTCAATCGTTTTCTTTGCCGGGGTCGCCACCGGTCTCATTGTGCTGCGCCGGATGCGCCAGCTCCTACCCGCCCTCAAAAGCGCGACGCAGATCACCAGCATGGTGTTCCTGATCCTGATCGGCGCGTCGCTGTTCAGTCTCGTCTTCCGCGGCTATGGTGGCGACGACATCGTGGCGGACATCCTGCATTCGATGCCGGGTGGCAAATGGGGCGCGCTGGTGATGACCATGATCGTCATGTTCGTCCTCGGATTCTTCCTCGACTTCATCGAGATCGTCTTCGTGGTCGTGCCGCTGGTCGCGCCACCGCTGATTATCCTCGGCTTTGATCCTGTCTGGCTGGCCATCCTGATGGCGCTGAACCTGCAAACCAGCTTCCTGACGCCGCCTTTTGGCTTTGCCCTGTTCTATCTGCGCGGCGCGGCCCCGGCGAGCATCAAGACCCTGCAGATATGGCAGGGCGCGGTGCCCTTCATCATCCTTCAGCTTTTGTTGATCGGGCTGGTCGCCGCAATTCCCGCCTTGGCAACCTGGTTGCCGGCGGCTATCGCCCGATAGTATGGGACAAGACATTGATCCGTTCCGCGCGATTTCGGTCAGCAAGCGCGCACATGATTTGAAGACCGAGGGCCGCCGCATCCTGCATATGGAGTTCGGCCAACCCTCAACACCTGCGCCCAGAGGCGCGATTGCGCGAGCCCATGAAGTGCTCGACACAGACCCTATGGGGTATTGGGAAAGCCGTCCGCTCAAGGAACGCATTTGCCAACACTACAAGAATAAGTATGGTGTCGACCTGACGCCGGGGCGGGTGACGCTGACCTGCGGCGCCTCGCCCGCGCTCGTACTGGCGCTGTCAACGGCATTCAATCCAGGTGACCGCATCGCCCTCGCACGCCCCGGCTATGTGGCCTATCGCAACACATTGCGCGCGCTCAATCTCGACCCCGTGGAAATCGCTTGCGGCGCGGACGAGCGCTACCAGCTGACGGCCGACGCGCTGGACGCCCTCGACCCGGTCCCAGCAGGCGTCATCATCGCAAGCCCCGCCAATCCAACCGGCACAATTATTCCCGAGGATGACCTTGCGGCTATCGCCGCCGTCGCCAACGCGAAAAACATCCGTATCATCTCGGACGAAATCTATCATGGCCTCAGCTACGGGCCGGACATCCGCTCCATGCTGGAATTTGATCCGGATGCGTACATCGTAAACTCATTTTCCAAATACTTCTCCATGCCAGCTTGGCGACTGGGCTGGCTGGTCTCGCCCAGGGATGGGGCCGCGCGGACCAGCGCCTATGTCGGAAATCTGTTTCTGACGCCGCCATCCCTGTCCCAGCATGCTGGCCTCGTGGCGATGGACAGCGCGGAGGAACTGGACGGCCATGTCGAGGTCTACCGCCGCAATCGCGAATTGATGCTTGAAGCCCTGCCGCGCCTCGGGCTTGAAAAGATCGCGCCGCCGGATGGAGCGTTCTACATCTATGCCGACATATCGAAGTATACCGATGACAGCTTGGCCTTCTGCCTGAAACTGCTCGAAGATACCGGCATTGCCACAGCCCCCGGTGTCGATTTCGATCCGGTTGAAGGCCATCGCTTCATGCGGTTTTCATTTGCGCTGTCGACAGCACAGATCGAAGAAGCGCTCAGCCTGCTGGAGCCATGGTTCGCGGCTCAGCCGCAATCATAGTCGGCCACGGCGCCGCCATCTGCGCTGCGCTCCAGAGACACGAAATTGCAGCCCTCCGGCGCTGCAGCCCTGGCAGCCTCGACCAGCGCATCTTCGGTCGGCGCTTCGGCCACGCCGAATGTGCCATCAGTCTTGACCGAGAATTTGAGTTTGAAGCCCTGACCCTCGGCCGGTGAGGCAAAGAAGCTGTAGCCGCCCCCCGCCACGGTGCGATCCGGCAGGCCGCTCCAGGTGGATGCACTCCACCCGGCAGAATTTGCGGCGCAAGCCCCAAGGACAAGCGCCGCACTGATCGTAAGATATTTCATGGTCCCACCTCCTGATCCGGAGGCAGCAGTATAGCCTAGAACTTGACTTCTGGCACCGTGGACAAGGCTTCTCGTCCTTCGACACCAACATCGAAGAATTCGCGACCTTCGAAATTGAACATGCCCGCCACGATGGATCCGGGGAATTGTTCGCGGGACGTGTTGTAGTCCTGAACAGCCGAATTGTAGAAGCGGCGCGCGGCGGCGAGCTTGTCTTCGATGGAGGACAGTTCCGACTGAAGTTCAAGGAAGTTCGTGTTCGCCTTGAGGTCCGGATAGGCTTCGGCGAGCGCGAACAGCTTGCCGAGCGATGCGGTCAGCATGCCTTCGGCCGCGGACATTTCCCCCGGTGTGCTCGCGCTTTGTGCGGCATTCCGCGCCGAAATGACGGCATCCAGAGTTTCCTTCTCATGGCTCGCATAGCCCTTCACGGTCTCCACGAGATTCGGGATCAGGTTTTGACGCTGCTTCAGCTGGACATCCACGTCCGCGAAGGCCTGATTGACCCTCTGACGCTTCATCACAAGGCCGTTGTAGATCAGAATGACAAAGCCAGCGATCGCAACGATTGCGGCCAGAACTACTAGAATGGGGCTCATCGGGCGTACCTCCATAAGAACCAGATTTAAAAGGGGTATCCGGGCCCGGCGCAGAGTGCAAGGGACGCTGCGATGCTCACGCGACCGTTTCAGTTTCCAGATCAGTTTTCAGGCGGTCCAGCAGGGCGACCGCACCAGAAGCATAGCCCCCGATCCAGCGCTCATGAATATGTTTGATCGGCAAGGCATTGAGATAATTCCAGCGCTGGCGACCAACCCGACGCACGAGCACAAGGTCAGCTTCTTCCAGCACTCCCAGATGCTGCATCACCGTGCACCGGTTGAGCTGGCTGAACTGCGCGCAGAGGTCACCCGTCGTCTGAGGTGCATCTTTCAGCGCATCCATAATGCTCCGCCGGACCGGCGCGGCCAGCGCCCTGAAAATCAGGTCAGTTTTATCATCGCTTGACATGTTGTCTTTTTATAACATTTACTTGGATCTGGCAAGCGATAGCGGGAGGCTGCGATGAACCTGAAATTCGAAGTAAGCGGGCGTATCAACCGACCTGTCGAGGACGTGTTCGAGGCCGTCGCAGACCCCAAACAGCTATCTGGCTATTTCACTACTGGCGGTGCGAAAGGCCGACTGGAGGCTGGCGCGACGGTCATATGGGATTTCCACGACTTTCCCGGTGCCTTCCCCGTCAATGTGGTAGACGTGGAGGAAAACAAACGCATCGTCCTGGAATGGGATGGAGATGAAACAGATGGCGCCAAAACAACCGTCACCATTCGGTTCGAACCGACCGAGGATGGCCGCACCATCGTCTCCATTTCAGAAGAGGGGTGGCCGTCAACGGATCAGGGCCTGTCGAATTCCTACGGCAATTGCATGGGCTGGTCACAAATGATTTGCGCCATGAAAGCCTGGCTCGAGCATGGCATCAACCTGCGCGACGGCATGTATACATAGCGCCTCCGATCTGATCTGCGTCAAGCCGGAGGCTTGACCCCCTTGCCTATTTGTCGCCTGATTTCCCGGAACCAGGAGATGATCATGGCCTCACCCTTTCCGCTCGGCGAGCATCATTACAGCCACCGCATCGGCTGGCTGCGCGCCGCGGTGCTTGGCGCGAATGACGGAATATTGTCGACCGCCAGCCTGATGATCGGCGTTGCGTCCGCTGCAGCCTCCACCGGCGCGATCCTGACCGCAGGCCTTGCAGGCTTGGTGGCGGGTGCGATGTCGATGGCAGCAGGGGAGTATGTTTCTGTCTCGTCACAGGCTGACACTGAACAAGCCGACCTCGAGATCGAGCGCGCAGCGCTGCGGGACCATCCCGAAGCCGAACTGGTTGAACTTGCGCACATCTACATGAATCGCGGTGTCGAAAAGGACACCGCTTATGAGGTCGCGCGGCAGTTGACCGAAAAGGATGCGCTGGAAGCCCATGCGAGAGACGAGCTTGGCATCAACGAAATTGTAGCAGCGCGGCCCATTCAGGCAGCTGTCAGTTCTGCGCTCAGCTTTTCCGTAGGCGCGGTCCTGCCTCTGTTGGCAGCCGTGTTCTCACCGGCGGATCTGGTCACACCTGTTGTGGCGGGCGTGTCCCTGCTAGCGCTGGTCCTGCTTGGTATGGCTTCGGCCAAGGCGGGCGGCGCGGGCAAGTTCAAAGCCATTGTGAGAATCGTATTCTGGGGGGCTGCTGCCATGCTTGTCACCGGCTTGATCGGTGCAGCCTTCGGCGCGGTCGTTTAGAAATTCGCGTGCTTCTTCCCAACGGCCCGTCTTTACAAATTCTTTCAAATCTTTAGCTGCTAGTGAGGGGAGGCGCAGACAGTAATGCATAGAAGATGCTCATGACGGATTCAGGCCAACTCGCACGCATGATTTCAGACGCCCGCCGGGTGATGGTATTCACCGGAGCTGGCATCTCCACCGAGAGCGGCATTCCGGATTTCCGAAGCCCTGGTGGCGTTTGGAGCAAAATGTCCCCGATCTATTTCCAGGATTTCGTCGCCTCACGCGATGCGCGCCGGGAATCCTGGCGGCGCGTATTTAGTCGCGCCGAAGGTTGGACCGGTGCCAAACCGAATGTGGGCCACTATGCCATTGCCGATCTGGTGAAGCGCGGGAAGGTTAGCTCCGTAGTCACACAGAATGTTGACAACCTGCATCAGGATTCCGGTGTGCCAGACGATCAGGTCATCGAAATACATGGCAATGCGAGCTATGCCAAATGCCTGCAATGCGGAAAGCGCTACGAATTCGAGACGCTGAAGCCTCGCTGGGAACAAGACGAGGATCTGACCTGCATCTTCTGCACGGGCCTGCTCAAGAATGCGACCGTCTCATTTGGCCAGTCCATGCCCGAAGACAAGATGCTGCGGGCCAGCGAGGAAGCGTTACTCTGCGACCTTGTGATCGTGCTCGGTTCGTCACTTGTGGTCTACCCGGCCTCGGCCATTCCGATGGAAGCCAAGCGCAACGGCGCGCGCATGGTGATCGTCAATCGTGAACCGACCGATCAGGACCCGTTCGCCGATCTCGTCCTTCATACCGAGATCGGCTCGCTGATGACGGACACAATGGCCTTGCTCGACCGGTAAGACATCTGCCCACGGTGTTTCCTTTCGGCCAAAATGGAATTTCAGCCACCCCGTCAACTCAATCGAAACTCTAGATTGCGATAGATCCAGAAGAAACCTTCATGGTGGGAGGCCTGGAATGCGCAATACTGTGCTGGCAACAACCCTTCTTTTCGCATCCGCATGCGGCAATGCGGGCGGCACATCCATCGAGGCCTCCACACCGCTCGTCATCGCGGAGGGGCAGGCCCCGGTCACCTATGGACAGGTCACAACAGGCACGCCCTCGCTGAGCCCATCACTCCTTCCCGCCCAGCCGGAGGCCGTGCGCACGAATGCATCCTGCCGGACTCCTAAGGCCGGCAACAATGCGCGTGCGGCCTATGTCTACACGTATGGTGGCGGGGTCCGGACGCCGCTGCACCATATCAACCGAAAGGACACGCCAGAAGCGATTGCCGAGCGCAAAGCCATGATCCGGGAGAGGACAAAAAACGCCAAGACGGCCGTGCAGCGCGAAGCGCTCGGTATGGCTATCGGAAATGCGGTAAACAACGCCCGCCAGATCGACGTCCTTGTGACGGAGAGCGATACCCCGGTTTTCCTGTACCTCACATCCTATGACTCCGTTCTCTGGAACATTCAGCGCGCCCCCGGTGTGGAAATCGACGGTGTGGTCATCAACTCCTATGAAGCGGGTGCCATTGCCAATGGAGTGGATGCTTCGCGAACGGGGATCATCTCCTTCGACAATTCTCCAACCAGGAAATGTTACGTCTCAGCTCCGGGCCGCGTTATCCCGGTTGAGGATCGGGTCGCGTCAGCCCGGAAACTCAATCCGAACGTGGACCTCAGCCGGTACAAGAAACAATGGCAACAGGAGTACCGCGACGCGAAACGGTTTTACGGCCAGGATATCAAGAAGCTGACCGGCAAGCGACCGGAGTGGATCCTGGACAATGCGAGAGATGGCGAGTTCAACGCTATACTAGTCGGCCCGAAACCTACGGCGCCGTTCGAGGCCCAGGCGATCACCCGGCTGCAGATCCCGTCCCACATCACCCCGTTCTGGGGCACCCGCAAGGACGCCTATAAGGCTTTCGGCCTGAATGCGGAGAGCTGAGTCAGGATTTTAGTTCGGCAATCCCGTCCAGCACCTGCTGATGCAGGTTCAGCCACTCCGACCGGGGGTATTCCCCATCGAAGAAACTGTATTCGTACTGCTCGCCGGAATGCCCCAGCCACCAAGTGAAGCATCTGCGTCCCCTTGGCTCGCTATCGTAGTAGCAACTGAAAGCCACAGGGTTGCCCATGAGGGTAAACATCGTTGGGCTATCCTGTAGAAATATGTCGGCCGCTCCCATACCGACTGATCCGTTGCGCGAAGAGATAAATCCGTTTCCGGCATCCTGCATCTCGAACTTGGTCCAATCACGCGTCAAAGACAGGTCTTTGGCCCCATCACTTTGGGGAAAAATTCTCAGCTGGATGGAAACGTCAAAGTGATCAGCCGTCAGCTGCCTGCGGGGTGGCGTGTGGATTTCAAGCTGGGAAGCGGTCAGCACCAGTCCGTCCGCATTAGGACATAGCCTTTCAGAGGGCTGTTCCACGTCGGGAGATATGGTGTTTGGCTTATCCGGTGAATAAACCCGCACGCCCAGAAGACGGGAAGATAAGTCAAATCTGGCTTCGGCGATTACGACGGTACTTGCACCCTCCGTTTCGCACATTTCCACTCCGGGCTCCTGCTCGGAACCGCATGCAGCGACCAATGCGATCAGAACTGGCAGGAGGCCAAGCCGCCTCATGGGCATGCCCTCCGCCTAGCCGCCGAACGTGCCGCCGCGCGGGAAGCCCTTCGGTACGGCTTTGCCAGCCTGTGAGCGTTTTCCGATCCATTCTTCCCACTCCGGGAAGGCGCGGTGGCGACCGCCCGTCATGACAATCAGTCCGTCACGCTTGTCGAAGGTCATCAGGTCACGCAGCTTGAACTTGCCGCTATAGGACTGCAGCTTGTTGCCCTTGCCGCGCGCCATCTCCGGCAACTCATCCAGAGGGAAAATCAACAGTTTCCGGTTCGATCCGACCACGGCCAGCATATCACCCTCAACCGGCACGCAGATGTTCAACTCGCCCTTGCCGGTGTTCACCGCCTGCTTGCCTGCCTTGCGGTTCGATTCCAGCTCTTTCTCTTCGACGACGAAACCATAGCCCTCGCTGGAAGCGACGACGCGTTTGCGGTCCGGCTCAAAGCGGAACATCGTGACAATGTCGACACTGTCTTCCAGATCAATGGACAGGCGGATCGGCTCGCCGTGTCCGCGTCCACCCGGCAGCTTGTCCGCCGGCAGCGTAAAGGCCCGTCCGTCGGATGCCATGAGGATAATCTTGTCCGTACTCATCACTTCTTCGGAAAGGTAGAGTTCGTCACCATCCTTGAACTTGGCTGATTCCGGATCGAGCCCGTGCCCCTTCATGCCGCGGATCCAGCCCTGTTGGGACAGCACAATTGTCAGCGGCTCCTTCGGCAGTGTGGCTTCCAGAGCGGCTGCGAGATCCACTTCTGCCATTTCGCCAAACGTCGCGCGGCGGCGACCGAGTTCAGAGTCAGGGTCGAAGGCCTCGCGGGCTTCTTTCAGCTCCTTGGAAACCTTGCTCCATTGGCGCCGTGTCGAGCCGATCAGCTTGATCAGGTCTTCGCGCTCTGCGCTGAGCCGGTCATGCTCGCCGCGAATTTCCATCTCTTCCAGTTTGCGCAATGCCCGCAAACGAAGATTGAGGATGGCTTCAGCCTGAATGTCCGTCAGACCGAAGGTCGACATCAACACAGCCTTGGGCTCGTCCTCATACCGGATTATGCGGATCACCTCATCAATGTTGAGATAGGCGATCAGATAGCCATCAAGCAGGTGCAGTCGCTTCTCGATCTTGTCGAGACGGAACTCGGCCCGGCGCACAACGACTTCGCGGCGATGATCGAGATAGGCCTGCAGCACATCCTTCAGGCCCATGACTTGGGGAGCGCCCTTGTGCAGCACGTTCATGTTCAGGCTGAAGCGAGTTTCAAGGTCACAGACCTTGTAGAGGCTCTCCATCAAGACTTCTGGCTCGACGGTTTTCGAGCGCGGGACCAAGACGAGCCGCACATCTTCGGCGCTCTCGTCGCGCACGTCGTCGAGCAGGGGCAGTTTCTTCGCTTCGATCAGCTCGCCCAGCTTTTCGAGCAGGCGCGACTTCTGAACCTGGTAGGGAATCTCGGTGACGATGATCTGATAAGTGCCACGACCAGTGTCTTCGACTTCCCAGCGCGCGCGCATACGGAAGCTGCCGCGACCGGTCTCATAGGCCTGAAGCATGGCTTCCTTGGTTTCGACGATGATGCCACCGGTCGGGAAGTCTGGTCCCTGGACGAAATCCATCAGTTCCGCCGTCGTCGCCTTGGGCTTTTCGATCAGCAGACGCGCCGCATCGATCAGCTCGGCAGCGTTGTGGGGCGGGATGGAGGTGGCCATGCCAACCGCGATGCCGGTCGCACCATTGGCGAGCAAGTTCGGGAATCCGGCTGGCAAGACAACCGGCTCTTCATCATTCTCGGCATAGTTGGCGCGAAAATCGACTGCGTTCTCGTTGAGGCCATCCAGCAACAGCTCGGCGGCAACCGTCATGCGCGCTTCGGTGTAACGATAGGCTGCGGCGCTATCGCCATCAATATTGCCGAAATTGCCCTGGCCATCGACCAGCGGATAGCGAACGGTGAAGTCCTGCGCGAGACGCACCAGCGTATCGTAGATCGAGCTGTCGCCATGCGGGTGGAAGTTACCCATCACGTCGCCAACGATCTTGGCGCATTTGCGATAGCCGCCCTCGGGGTCAAGCTTCAGAACGCGCATACCGTACAGGATACGGCGCTGGACGGGTTTCAGGCCGTCGCGCACATCAGGCAGCGCGCGGGACGTAATCGTCGACAGCGCGTAAGCGAGATAGCGCTTGGAAAGCGCCTCGCTCATCGGCTCGTTGATGATCCGGTCTTCCGGCGTTCCGTCAATCAAATCGGACATTCTGGCCTCTTTGCAGTTCGTGCCACATTCTGGTGCAGGCCCTTGATTAAAGTCAGCGACTCAAGGGCCGGAGCACGTTAACACAAACGTCGCTTTGGTTAAGGAAAGGAAAAGGGCGCAGCTGCTGATGAGTGCAATCCGGGCATGGATCCTGTTGATAAGCCTGCCGGCGCTGGTGTTGCTGACCTTCTTCTGGCTGGCGCCTCCGCGCCACAATCCCTTTGCGCCGGTCGATTTGACCGAAACGCCCGGCATCGGGACATGGCACAAGCTGACCCGCACCAAGCGAAACCGCGAAGTGTGTTTTGCCGCGCTGGACGATGCGGGCGTGCTGTACACACCGCTGGAAGACCAGAAGCTGGACGGCGGTTGCGGGCTGACAAATGCCCTGACGCTGGACCAGACGCTGACGCCATATTCGGCGACGTTGCGCATGACGTGTGGTCAGGCGGCCGCGCTGTATTCCTGGGAACGCCATATTGCTCGCCCGGCGGCAATCGAAATCCTTGGCTCGCCGATTGCGCGGATCGAGACCTATGGAAGCTTTTCCTGTCGCAACATCGCAGGCACACGACGAATGTCCCAGCACGGGCTGGGCAATGCGATTGATGTATCGGGTTTCCGCCTTGAGGATGGCCGTCTCATCAGCGTGAAAACGCATTGGGATGCAGGAGGGGCGGAGCAGAAATTCCTGCGGCGTCTTCACAAGGGTGCGTGCGATTTGTTCTCGGTGACGCTGGGGCCTGAATACAATGCCGCCCATGCCGATCATTTTCATCTCGACATGGGCGGGGGGAAAGTATGCCGGTGACTAGCGCCGCAATGGGCTAGTCAATGCATTTGAAGCCGTCTTCAGTGACTTCCTTCACGCGGCCTTCGCCGCCGCAGACGCGGAGCGCAGTTTCGGTATTTTCATACATGGCGTCGCGACCGTGTTCGTCGGCATCGACGTGAATGCAGCCCGCAAGAGTAAGCGTGGCAATGGCGGTTACGGCAAAAACAGTTTTCTTCATGGCATCAGCCTTTTCGTTTGCACGGAACGCCCCAGTCCTCACCGGCCACCTAACACATCAGAAAATGAACGGCTTCTGAATATGACAGCCCTTGCGCGCGTTATCTCGCCGCGCAACAGTCAGCGCCACAAGAGGGAAGGAAACAGAATGAAATTGTATAATTCCGTAGGCCCGAACCCGCACGTGGTGCGCATGTTCATGGCGGAACGCGGCATCGACCTGCCCAAGGAAGACATCGACCTGATGGCCGGAGAAAACCGGCAGGCGCCCTATACGACCAAGAACCCGGCTGGCCAGCTGCCCGCTCTTGAGCTTGATGATGGCAGCATCCTGACCGAGATCACTGCCATTTGCGAGTATCTGGACGAAACCCAGCCCGGCGACCGCCTGATGGGGGATACACCCGAAGCGCGCGCCCAGAACCGCCGCTGGACACGGTGGGTGGACCTCAAGATCGTTGAGCCGCTGACCACAGCTTTCCGCGCCGCCGAGGGCCTGCCCATGTTCCAGGACCGGATGCGCTGCCTGCCGGAAGCTGCTGATGGCCTGAAAGCCTGCGCACAGGATGGGCTCGTCTTCTTGGACGAACAGATGGCTGACGGCCGTGAGTTTGTGGCAGGCAAGGCATTCGGCCTGGCTGACATACTGCTGTTCTGTTTCCTGGCTTTTGGCAGTCAGGTGGGCCAGCCCCTCAACCCCGATCTGAAACACATCGGAAACTGGTATGCGCGGGTCAGCCAACGCCCAAGTGTGAGGGCCTAGGGCCGCTTCAGCATGCGGCCCACCAGTCGCAGGCGCTCTGCTGGAACGCCCCGATTGAGCCCCCCAAACAGGCGCTCTTCCAGAAAATAGCCGGTGAGCTTCAAGCCATCGGCTATATCGGACGGCGCAACATGGGCCGTGGATTCGACAAGAAAGAGTGGCAGGCGAAGGAGGCGGTCGACATATTCCTCGGCCTCAGACCCTCTCACGGCCCGGCCGGTCTTTGGAGATACATGGGTCAGGCCATCATTCGCGCCGGACAACGCGCATGCGTCCAGATCAAGCCCGAAACCCAGCGCGGAGAGCAGGCCCAGTTCCCAGCGCACATAGAGCGCCGGCCAGATTTCCTGCGCCTCAATCTGGTCTAGCAGAAGCTCGGTGGCCTCAAACAGTGCCGAACCGGCTGCATCGCCTTCGTCCAGTCCGCCGCGCAGGATCGCGGTAATAGCCGAAATGGCGGCGAGGGCAGCTGGATCGTCCAATACACGCGCCGCTCGCTCCCGACTGGCCTCGGCCACATCAAACCGGCCCAGAGCCTCTTCAAGGCGACCGGTCCAACTGAGGGAAACAGAATTTCCGGCTTCATATTGCGCGCGGCGCTTGCGCGAGGAACCGCCATAGACAAGACCGGACCGACGCCCGCGCGTGCGGGTGAGAACGTCGAGGATGAGGCCACCTTCTCCAAAGCGGCGTGCGCCCAGGATTATGCCGTCATCCGACCAGTTCAAACATCGAACTCCAGGCCAAGCCCCTGATAACTCTCTCGGCGTTCCTGCCAGCGTTCATCCACCTTCACGAACAGGAAGAGGTGCACTTTGCGACCGAGCATTTCAGAGAGTTCTTCGCGGGCCTTGCGACCAACATCCTTGATCGCTGCGCCGCCCTTGCCGAGCACCATAGATTTGTGATTGTCGCGGCCGACGACCACTACCTGTTGCACACGGACGGAGCCATCCTTTTTCTCTTCCCAGCTCTCTGTTTCGACCATCAGCTGGTAAGGCAGTTCCTGGTGCAGGCGCAGCATTAGCTTTTCCCGCGTCACTTCGGCGGCAAGCAGGCGCATCGGCAGGTCGGCGATCTGGTCCGGCGGGTAGAGCGCCGGGCTTTCGGGCATCCGTTTCGCGAGCGCCTTTTCCAGCGCTTCGACGCCTTCGCCATTTTCGGCGGAGATCATGAAGACCTCTTCATAGACGCCCGTCTCGTTCAGTTCCGCAATGATCGGCAGGACCTGATCATGGGGAAACAGATCAATCTTGTTCAGAGCGAGGAAAGCTTTGCGGCCAATCTGCTGAAGTTGCTCGATGACCCGGCGGTCATCTTCCAGAGATTTTTTCTGCGCACCATCTACCTTGCCTTCGCGCTCCGCGACCCAGGCCGAAGCGTCGATCAGGTGCACAATGGCGTCCGCATCGTCAGCGCCACTCCAGGCCGCCTTCACCATGGCGCGGTCGAGACGGCGCTTGGCCGCAAAGATACCCGGAGTGTCCACAAGCACGATCTGCGTGCCGTCCACCTGCGCGACGCCGCGCACCGGGAAGCGCGTCGTCTGCACCTTGTGCGTGACGATTGCCACCTTAGTGCCGACCAGACGATTGGTCAGCGTGGACTTGCCCGCATTCGGCGCGCCGATAATGGCGGCAAATCCAGCATGGGTGATGGGGGTGTCTGTCATGGGGTTCCGGTCAGGCTTTCTAGGAGAAGGGCGGCAGCATTACGCTCAGCATCGCGCTTTGACGACCCCGCGGCAACAGCCGCACCCCGGTCGGCCACTTTAACTTCAACCTCATAAGTGGGTTCATGGTCCGGTCCCGACCGGCTCAGCACGTCATAATCCGGCAGTGGCAGGCCCTGTCCCTGGGCCCATTCCTGCAGCAGCGTCTTGGGATCCTTGGTCTGGGCCGGAGCCGCCTCGAATTGCGGCGCCCAACCTTTCTCAATGAATTTCCGGGCGGTGGAGAGCCCGGCATCCTGGTAGATTGCGCCTATAATGGCTTCGCAGGCATCGCCAAGGGTCGATTCCCGTTCGCGCCCACCGGCAGCTATCTCGCCATCCGACATGATAACGAATTCCGAAACGCCAAGATGGCGCATGGCATCCGCGCAGGCCCCCTTGCGAACAAGACTGTTGAGACGCGGAGCCAGATCGCCCTCACTCTCCATCCGGCGTCGGACAATCAAGCGTTCGGCGATCACGAGGTTCAGGACCCGGTCACCCAGAAATTCGAGGCGCTGGTTGGACAGGCGGACTGACTCCGCAGAAGTTACAGCGCTTGGATGTGTCAGCGCACGGATTAGCGTCTCCGGGTTTTTGAATTTGTGGCCAAGAATGGACTCCAGTGTCCGGATATCCGCTTCGGCCAGTGAGGGCTGGCTCGCTTTTCCCTTCGACCGGAGGCGCGTGCGTTTGGGTCTTGCCGGTGTCATGCTGGCGTCACCGGAAGAGCTTCGATGATGACCTGGGCTTCAGCCCAGGGGTAATCATCCGTGATGGTCAGGTGAATAATCGCTTCGTGGCCGGCGGGCATCATCGTGGCGAGGCGCTCCGCCGCGCCGCCAGTCAGCGCAAGAGTTGGCTTGCCCGTTGGCAAATTCACAACGCCGAGATGCTTCCAATGAACGCCGCGACGCGGCACACCCGTACCGAGCGCCTTTGCACACGCCTCTTTGGCCGCAAATCGTTTGGCATACGTCTCAGCAGTCAGGCGACGGCGGCGCGCCAGCGCGATTTCGACATCGGTAAACACGCGTTTCTCAAACCGCTCACCAAATCGGGCAAGTGTCTTTTCCACACGCTCAATATTGCAGAGATCATTCCCGATACCGATGATCATGCGCGGGCCTCATCCATCAGTCGACGCATTTCCCGGATTGCGGCATCAAGACCGATAAAGATGGCCTCACCAACAAGAAAGTGACCAATGTTCAGTTCTGCGATCTCGTGGATTGCCGCCACGGGAGCAACGTTCTCAAATGTCAGGCCATGTCCGGCATGCGGTTCGACACCGCGCTTGCGCGCTTCTATCGCCGCGATCTTCAGCCGTTCGAGTTCTGGCGCCGCGGCCTCTGCACCGCCTTTGATCCATAGCTCAGCGTATTTGCCCGTATGGAGTTCGACCACAGGTGCTTGGAGCACTTCCGCAACCGCAATCTGAACAGGGTCGGGTTCGATGAAGAGTGACACCCGCGCGCCAGAATCATTGAGGCGGCGAACCACGGGCGCAATTTGGTTGTGCAGGCCCGCGACATCGAGCCCGCCTTCAGTCGTACGCTCTTCGCGCTTTTCAGGAACAATACAAGCTGCATGCGGACGGAACTTGCAGGCAATCTCCGTCATCTCGTCTGTCGCAGCCATTTCGAGATTGATCGGAAGGCTGGAAGCCGCACGTATGGCTTCGAGATCTCCATCGCGGATGTGGCGCCGATCCTCGCGCAAATGGATCGTGATGCCGTCTGCGCCTGCCTGAGCCGCAATCTGCGCCGCGCGCATCGGATCGGGATGATCCCCTCCGCGCGCATTGCGGATGGTTGCAACGTGATCAATGTTCACACCAAGGCGCAACGGGCTTGCCATCAGGCGAGGCCCCTGGAGCCAGGCTTGACGGCCTCCATCGCGGCAAGATCTGGTGGCAAATCATTGGCGTCATAGTCTGGGAAATCGACCGCCGCGAGCGAAATTAGCTTGCAGCCAACATCAGCGCGGCCGTTCGACCGGTCGATGATACAGGCACCACCCACGACCTCGCCGGGCAGCGCATCCAGCGCTTCGACGGTTTCACGAAAAGACAGCCCCGTCGTGACGATATCTTCCGCGATCAGCACACGTTCGCCTTCGGCAATGGAGAAGCCCCGGCGGAACTGAAGCTGGCCATCGACCCGCTCGGCAAAGATCGACCGTGCGCCAAGCTGGCGCGCCAATTCATAACCCGGAATGATGCCGCCGACAGCTGGCCCAGCCACAACATCAATCTTGCCGAATTCGGCAGTCAGCTTCGCCGCAAGGGCCTTGCACAATTTTTCGGAGAGCGTGGGCTGGGAAAAAACGAGGGCCTTCTGCAGGAAAACAGGACTGCGACGACCAGACGACAAAATGAAATGCCCCTCCAGCAAAGCCCCGGCCTCGCGGAATACATTCAGCACATCATCATTCGTCATCTTCGCCCTCCTGGTCGCGCACAGCTCTGTCGACCACAGCGATCGACCGGAGCGCGGCCAGTATCTGCGTCAGACGCTTGAGGTCTTCAACCTCAATTTCCATCAAGATTTCCGTGAAGTCCTCGTGGCGGTCTACCGTATGTATGGCTGTGATGTTGCCGCTGGCCTGTGCCACGGCAGCGCAGAGCTTGGCCAGTACGCCGCGCTCATTGGAGGCATTGATACGAATTCGGCCAATAGCCACCGCACCCGTGCGCGCCAGTTCGGTCCAGCGCAGGTCCACCCAGAGCTCGGGTTTATCGTCATATTCGGCGAGCTTTGGGCAACTCGCGACATGGACCACAATGCCCTTGCCCGGTTCATGAACCCCCATGATACGGTCCCCAGGCAACGGGCAGCAGCAATTTCCGAGATGAAGCGTCACGCCCGGTGACAGCTCAGTGCCGGATACCATGAGCGGCGTATGCTCACTGTCCATGCGGACCTTCGTGGGATCGTCCTCGCGTTCCGGCCGGTAACCCGGAAAGGCCGCCTGGATCACATCGTTTGACGAAATTCGACCGCGCCCCAGCGCTTCGGACATGTCTTCCATATCCTCAAAACCGGCGAGGCGGGCCGTATGGTTCATCTTTACATCAACCGGATCAATACCTGCCCGTCGCAGCGCCATATTGATCAGCCCCTGACCGAGGCGCCGGAACTCTGTTGTTTCCTTGTCGCGCACAAGCTTGCGCATCGCAGAGCGCGCGCGCCCGGTGATCGCCAGCGCTTCCCAGCCATGAATGGCGTGAGGCGCTTTGCCCCGGATGATCTCGACAACGTCTCCATTTTTCAGCGGGCGGCGTAACGGCTTCACCTCGCCATTGATCTTGGCGCCAACACATGTGTCACCCACCGCCGAGTGCACCGCATAGGCAAAGTCCAACGGCATGGCGCCGGCTGGCAGGATGATCAACTTGCCCTTCGGAGAGAAAGCAAAGACGTGCTCGCGATACATTTCGAGCTTGGCGTGCTCCATGAACTCGCTCGGATCGCCGCCATCCTGAAGCAATTCTGCGAAGGCTTCGAGATTGGCGGCAGGGTCAAGACCGGCAGCACGCGCCGAATCGATGTCAAAGCCGTAGGCGCGGTTCTTGTAGCCCCAATGCGCAGCCACGCCGAACTCGGCGGTGCGGTCCATCTCTTCAGTGCGTATCTGGAGTTCGACACGCCGGTTGCCGGAAGCGCGTACGGTTGTGTGCAGGCTGGCATAACCGTTCGGCTTGGGCACGGAGATATAGTCACGGAAACGGTCAGGGATGCAGGCCCAGAGTCTGTGGATTTCTCCCAGAACCCGGTAGCAATCCTCAACACTCTCCACGATCACGCGAAAAGCGAACAAGTCAGCGACATCCCGAAAGGAAATCGATTTCTTCTCAAGCTTGCGCCATAGCGAATAAGGTTGTTTCCGACGCCCCTTGATGCGGCAAGGAATTCCGGAAACCTCCATCAATTGCTCAAGGTCACCCCGGATACGCTCAAGATCATCGGCATTTTCGAGCGCAAGTTCGTCCTGACGATAGAGAATGGCACGACGCGCTTCTGGATTGAGCTCCTGGAAGGCCAGGTCCTCCATCTCTGCGGCAATCTGGTAAAGACCGACACGACGAGCGAGCGGGCCGTAAATGTCCATGGTTTCACGCGCGGTGCGTTCGCGGCTGGATGCTTTCTTCCGAAAGTGCAGCGTGCGCATATTGTGAAGCCGGTCGGCCAGCTTCACCAACAATACTCTGATGTCGCTGGTGGTTGCGAGAATGAACTTCTGGAAGTTCTCGGCCTGAGCCAATTCCTTGGAGCTGTATTCAAGCTTGTCGAGCTTCGTGACCCCATCGACCAGTTCGGCCACATCCGCACCAAAGCGTACTTCGACATCGCCAATATCGATCTCGGTGTCCTCGACCACATCGTGAAGGAGGCCCGCGACGATGGTGATCTCGTCGAGCTTGACGTCAGCCAGAAGGCTCGCGACTTCGACGGGATGCGAATAATATGCATCGCCCGAATCGCGCATCTGTTCGCCATGATGCGTCTTGGCAAAATCGTAAGCGGCACCGAGAAGTTCGGATTTCACCCGAGGGTGATAAGCGCGAACCTTATCGATCAGCTGCTGCCGGGTCAGGACATCTTTAGGTTTTTCCGCAGCCGGTCGCTCTGTGCCAGCCCTGTCGCCAGCCCCTTCATCCTTTGCGGATAGGGTGCTGCCGTCCATCTGGCCTCCTACAGCCGGTCGTCCCGTCCGGACTCCAGCTCGGCCTGATAGGCCCGCATGACGTCTTCTTCGGTTGCAGCAGGTGCAGATTCCAGAGCCAAACGGTCGGCTTCGCGCTCGTTCTCTTCGCCTGGACGAATGTCCTGCAGATTGGAGATCAGCGCTTCCTTGACCACTTTCAGATCAATCGACTCGTCAGCAATCTCGCGCAGCGACACAACTGGGTCCTTGTCATTATCGCGGTCCACAGTAATCGGCGAACCTTCGCGGATCATGCGGGCACGATGTGCAGCAAGCAGGACAAGCTCGAAACGGTTTGGAACCTTTTCGACGCAGTCTTCAACGGTAACGCGGGCCATGAGCAGATAATCTCCTTTGGACCGCCCCTTATATGCAGCGCAGCACGCCGACGCAACCCGGCGATTGCCGTAGAATGCAGGACATTTTCGCCCCCTTGGCATCGCTGAAAACGCCGCTACGGTGCCTTCTTACCTTAGCCGGAGGTCGAAACCCATGTTCCGTAATGTTGCCATCTCTTCTCTCGCGCTTGCGCTCGTTGCTTGCGGAAACGGAAATGACGCCGCTGAAACGCCGCAACCGGTCGCCTCCGACACGGGCGCAACGACCGAGGCCGAAGCATCGAATACGGTCGCCCCGGCCTCATCCGCGGCCACTCCTTCAGCAGAAACCAACTTGCCAAAGGCTGATGCAGAACTGATCGAAATCTACAAACAACTTCACGCCAATCCGGAACTTTCTTTCAAGGAAGCCAAATCGGCCGCTCTGATGGCCTCTGAACTTGAAAATCTCGGCTTCGACGTTTCCACCGGCATTGGTCAGGCCTGGGTGGTTGCCAAGGCAATGAAAGATGTAGGTGAGGTCAGGGATGGCGTCGGCGGACACGGCGTCGTTGGCGTATTGCGCAATGGGGATGGCCCGACCGTCATGATCCGCGCCGATATGGATGCCCTGCCCGTTCCTGACCAAACGGGTTTCCCGTTTGCCTCAGAGGTCCAGTCAACCACATGGACTGGCGTCGAGAGCCCGGTCATGCATGCCTGCGGCCACGATATCCACATGACCAGTTGGATCGGCACCGCCCGCGCACTGGCTGCCCACAAGGATCAGTGGAGCGGCACACTTGTAATGATCGCCCAGCCAGCCGAAGAAATCGGCCTTGGCGCCCAGGCCATGCTGGCCGATGGTCTATATAGCCGCTTCCCTCAGCCGGACTACAATTTGGCGCTGCACGTTTCCGCAGCCGCGCCCGCTGGCACGGTTGTCTATACGAAGGGCTATGCCATGGCGAATGTCGACAGTGTCGACATCACCGTGAAAGGCGTCGGCGGGCATGGCGCCTACCCGCAGACAACACGCGACCCGATCCTGATCGGATCTCACATCGTCGTAGCTCTGCAGAGCCTCGTCTCGCGTAATACGAACCCGCAGGACTCTGCCGTTGTTACAGTCGGCTCGTTCAAGGCCGGCGCAAAGCACAACATCATTTCCGACGAAGCAACGCTGCTCCTGACGGTGCGCTCCTATGACGACGCGACCCGTCAAATGTTGCTGAGCGGCATTGAGCGCATTGCCAAGGCGCAAGCCGAGGCCTTCGGCGCACCTGAGCCAGAGATCACGATCGAGCAGGACTATACACCATCGCTCTTCAACAACGCCGACCTGGCCGAAACAGCCATGGCGGCCATTGCGGACGCAATCGGTGAAGACAATGTCAAGGAAGTGGCCCCGGTCATGGGCGGCGAGGATTTCAGCCAGTTCGGACGGACGGATGAAAACATTCCAGGCCTCCTATTCTGGGTCGGCGCAGTGGAGCCTGCGCGCTATGAGGCCGCCAAAGACAGTTCCCTGCCCCTGCCCTCACTGCATTCGCCATTCTTCGCTCCGGATTACGATCCGACCATTGCCACAGGCGTCGAGGCTATGACTGCGGCCGCGGTGGAACTGTTCAAGGAGGGGTGAGCCTGCGCCCCTAGCCGGACACGCAGGTGCGGCCCAGCAGGTGCTCCTCGATTTCGCACAGCTAAACCTGAGTCCTCCTACGCCTCGTCCAACTTGGCATGCACTAGGCAAGGGAGCGCTGTCGCGAGCGGCGCGGGAAGATCGCCAGCTCCACGCCGTCCGGCAGGTCCGCCACAATTTTCGGCCCCCGCGCCTTCAAAGGCGCAAATACGATATGCAGCCTCGTCGCGAGTAGGACTATCAGCTGCCGGACAACCTGTTCCACCTGCTTCACCCGTCCATTCGCCTTCGCCCGCCGCTAGCGCGACATCTTTACCGGATGCAGCTACAAATCGTCGCCCGCGATTACTTCAATCAGCGCGCGGCACGCCTGCTGAAGGCTAAAGGAGAGGAAGTCTGTGTCCGCGCAAATGTGGAAGAGTATGAGGGCACAGATTCTAAGACGAATTCGCAAGGCACTTTCCCATGCGGCACAGGAAAGACGATATGGAGTGACCTAACATCGAGGGTAGAAGGCACGCCCACCTTATCTTTATATGTCTTCCAAAAGCTCCGAAATCTCAGAAATCCGGCGCGACAGGAGGAAGAATGCAACACAGAATGGGCGAAGGCCCTCTACTTGATGCGCGGGGGCGATTGGTCGAACGAGGATATGCGACCAGCGAGGTCAGGACTTATGATCGCTCTGCCATCAAAGCGGGCGCCCTACGCATAAAGGAGTGGGACTATTACTGCATCCTGACACCCCGGTTCGGGCTGGCTCTGACTGTCGCTGACAATGGCTATCTTGGGTTCCTAGGCACATCCTGGCTCAACCTGGAACACAAAACAGCCACCAATCATGGAGCTATCATCCCGTGGTCGATGGGCAAGATGAAGTTGCCAGCCAGCGCCGATAGTGGCGACATTTCCCAGCGCAAGAGCGATCTGGAATTGAGCTTTCGGCATGAGGCAGGAGGGCGGCGCCTGACGGTGAATGATCCGGCTTTCGCCAACGGAAAAGGACTGCACGGGGAATTATGGCTCGATCAGCCCGATATGGACCGGATGGTTATTGCGACACCGTTTCCAAATGCCCCGAAGGCTTTTTATTACAATCAGAAAATCAACTGCATGCCCGCGCGCGGGAAGATCACCCTAGGCGAGGAGACGTATCAGTTCTCCCCTGAGAGTGCCTTTGCTGTACTGGATTGGGGCCGCGGCGTCTGGACGTATAACAACACATGGTATTGGGGCTCTGCTTCCGGCCTGGTCAAGGGGCGACCGTTTGGGTTTAACATCGGCTATGGGTTCGGCGACACATCCGCCGCCAGCGAAAACATGCTGTTCGTGGATGGTAAAGCCCACAAGCTCGACCATGTCACATTCCATATGCCTGAAGGTGCGCCTGATTCCGCGCTATGGAAATTTACCAGCAATGACAATCGATTTGAGATGGATTTCGCTCCCATCATCAATCGTCACCAGACGACCGACCTTGGCATATTAAAAACTGCGCAGGACCAGGTCTTTGGCCTGTTCTCAGGACGTGTCATCCTTGACGATGGCAGCCAGATGACCGTGAAGGACTTGCCCGGATTTGCCGAAGAAGTGCGAAATCGTTGGTGAGCGGAGAGCAGGCAAGGTGGCGTTGAGAGCTGTCATAGGGCGGATCATGACGCGACCATCGCAATGGTTGTGGCGGCCATGGCAACCGCCGCGCTGGCACTGTTTGACGAAAGCTGACGCGGGGTTCACGCGTGTTTGAACTTGCCGGACGAGGCTGAAAGCGCTACTCCCCTTTTGCTCAGACTGCGCAAAAGCTTCAAGCTGCTGTCACAAGAGCCACCTGTCTGCGGACGTTTGAAGGCCAACCCCCTTGAAACGCGAGGCTTCAGGCCCATATTATACTCAGATCGAGCATAAGTCGGTCTGCTACGAAGGAGGACGACATGGCACGTCTTATTGATTCCGGCCCCGGCTGCCCCACGCCAACTCCGCTGCGCGGAGCTTCTGCCGCTGAAGCGCGCGGCCTCGTCTATGATGACGCGGTGAAAATGGAGACCGATGACCTGTACCCGCTGGTACAGGATTTCATCACTCCGATGGAATGGCCAGCCATTGCGCCCCTCGTGGCGGCAATCAATCGGCTCAAGAAAGAGAAGAACGCCGTTATCCTGGCACACAATTACATGACGCCGGACATCTTCCAGCTTGTCGGCGATTTCCGTGGTGACAGCCTCCAGCTGGCCCGTGAAGCTGCCAATGTGGATGCCGATATCATCGTGCAGGCCGGAGTGCACTTCATGGCCGAGACCTCGAAGATCCTCGCGCCTGAAAAGACCGTCCTTATTCCGGACACCCGCGCGGGCTGTTCGCTCGCCGCCTCGATCACGGGCGCCGATGTGCGCCTCATCAAGGAGAAATTCCCGAATTACCCGGTCGTGACCTACGTAAACTGTACCGCTGAGGTAAAGGCCGAGTGCCACATCACCTGCACCAGTTCGAATGCGGCGCAGGTCGTCGAAGCCATCGCTGCTGAATGGAATACTGACACGGTTATCCTCGTGCCGGACCAATACCTTGCCAAGAACGTGGCTGCCCAGACCGGCATCCGCGTCATGACCTGGCCGGGCGCGTGTGAAGTGCACGAGATGTTCAGCGCCGACGATGTCGAACAGTTGCGCGAAGCCCACCCAGGCGTCGTCATCCTGGCTCACCCGGAATGTCCGCCGGATGTACTGGAAGCCGCCGACTTTGCCGGCTCGACGTCCGCGCTGGCCAATTACGTTGCCGAGGAAAGCCCGAACAAGGTCGTCCTGCTGACGGAATGCTCGATGAGTGACAATGTGGCGTCAGCCAATCCGAACGTGAACTTCATCCGTCCATGCAATCTCTGCCCGCACATGAAGCGTATCACGCTGGAAAACATCTATGATTGCCTGGTCACGGGCGAGTACGAGGTGCTCATCCCTGAGGATGTCCGCGTGCGCGCCAAGGAAGCCCTCGACGCCATGATGGCCCTGCCGAAAATGGTCAAGCCGCTCGCGTTCAAGACCGGTTTGAAACCACTTGAGCTTGAAATGGTCGTCTAGCAGCCAGACAGGTTGTGCAATCGCGGGGGAGCGGCGTAATGTGTCTCTGGGCGCAAGGAGAGGTAGAATGGTCCGAGGCATATACGGTCTCGCGGCAATGGCGATGGCAGGCCTTTTGGTCTGCACTCCCGCTCATGCCGACAGCAAACGCGAGGGAGATTCATCGGATGTCCTTGGCACCTGGAGCTTCCAGACAAAACCCTATCGCAATGGGGAGTGCATGATGTCTGGCACCATGTATCTTTCTCCGCACCCGGATGAAGGCCAATATAGCTGTGAGCTCACAGCGGTTGAAGTCTGCTCAATGTGGGGCCGGTCGGTTGTACGCCAATCCTGCAAGGCTCGCCGCTTCGGAGACCAAATTTCGATTCGGTCCCAGATCGAGGAAATGCTGGAAGCCAAGGTCGAGGGCCTGATCTATGTACCAGACAATTTCACGCTCACCATCCAATCCGCTGATCGGATGTTTGGCGCGCTGGTGTCTGCCGTGACCGCACCGGCGGAATTCCGCCGCGCGAATGACGGCATCTCCTGATCCGTGAGTGCCTCCATTCCGCAAACCCTGACGGCCAATGGGCCAGTCGATGATGACGTTCTGATCGTAGGCGCCGGCCTTGCTGGCCTGTTCCTGGCGCTGCAACTGGCGCCGCGCCCCTGCACCGTCATCTCCCCGGCTCCGCTTGGCCAAGCCGCATCCTCCGCATGGGCGCAAGGCGGCCTGGCCGCTGCCATGCACCCCCTGGACAGCCCCGAACAACATGCCGCAGACACCGTTGCGGCCGGCGCGGGACTCGTCGACCCAATCATCGCCCGCCTCATTGCAGAGGAAGGCCCGGCCCGGGTTCGCGATCTTGTCGCGCTGGGCGTTCCGTTTGACCGCACGCCGGATGGCGCATTGGCCTTGTCGCTTGAAGCCGCTCATTCTCACCCGCGCGTGGCACGCGTTGCCGGAGACCTTGCGGGCAAGGCCATCATGGATGCGCTGGTCGCGGCCGTTGCCGCCGCGCCACATATCACCATCATCGAAGGCGTCCGCGCCACCGGCCTGATGCAGGATGCCAATCTTCAGGTGGCAGGCGTCATATTGCGGGACAATGCCGGAACGCTCTCCACACGGACCGCGCGGGAAACAGTGCTGTGCACCGGCGGTTCCGGCGGCCTGTTCCAGGTTACCACCAACCCACCCGAAGCGCGCGGCGACGCGGTTGCGATGGCTTGGGAAGCGGGTGCACTGATCGCAGATCTCGAATTCGTTCAGTTCCATCCCACGGCGATAGATATTGGCCGCGATCCGGCTCCCCTTGCGACCGAAGCCCTGCGCGGTGAAGGCGCCACGCTCCATAATCGCGACGGCACGGCCTTTATGGCAAGCTACCATGAATTGGCCGAACTCGCGCCGCGCGATGAAGTGGCGCGCGCCGTGCACACAGAGCGCTTGTCTGGCCGAGGCGCATTTCTCGATTGCCGCACGGCTGTGGGTGAACACTTCCCGGACCATTTCCCAACAGTATTTGGGACCTGCAAATCAGCCGGCATCGACCCACGCACCGACCTGATCCCGGTTGCTCCAGCGGCGCACTATCATATGGGCGGCATCGTCCCGGATTTCTGGGGGCGTAGCAGCCTTGATGGACTGTCCGTCTGCGGCGAATGCACATCGACCGGCGTACACGGCGCAAACCGCCTTGCATCCAACTCCCTGTTAGAGGCTGTCGTGTTTGCCCACCGCATTGCCGAGCGCCTGCGTGAAGCTGAACTCGGCACCCCGAACGCCTCTACAGGTCACGTTCCAAGCGCATTGCCCGTTCCAGCCCTGCAGGAATTGCGCGGCGCGATGTCCGAAAAATGCGGAGTTGTACGGGACGCCACCGGCATGACCAGCATGCTTGAACTGATCGAGCGCTTAAACACTATACATGGGCCGGCTCGCGCCCTGACCACTGCAAGACTAATCGTTCAGGCCGCGATCAACCGCAAGGAAAGCAGGGGCGGACATTTCCGGTCTGACTATCCAGACATGATCGAACCTGAACGCCAGTTCCTGTTGAGAGATTTTGAGGAGACCGTCCGCGCATGAAACTGCTTCCCCCGCCCCTGCCCGCGATCATCCTCGATCCCATCGTTCGGCTTGCCCTGTCAGAAGACCTTGGCCGCGCAGGTGATCTGACCACGGACGCAACCATTGCGCCGGAAACCCAACTCAGCGTCGTCATTGCAGCGCGCCAGCCCGGCGTGATCGCAGGTCTCGACGCTGCGGCCCACGCGCTTACCCTGATCGATCCAAGCGTGAAGCTGGATGTTCAGATGGATGATGGCACGGCAGTGAAACCCGGCGATGTTGTCGCGCGCCTTGACGGCAGCGCGCGCTCTATCCTGACGGCTGAGCGCACGATGCTGAATTTTATTGGGCGCCTGTCAGCGGTCGCCACGATGACGAGCAACTACGTCGCCAAGATTTCCCACACGCCTGCAACAATCGTCTGCACCCGGAAGACGACCCCTGGCCACCGGGCGCTGGAGAAGCGCGCCGTTCGGTGCGGCGGAGGCACGGCACATCGTTACGGCCTGGATGATGCCATCCTGATCAAGGACAATCACATCGCGGCTTGCGGTGGCTCCGTGGCGCTCGCACTGGAACGCGCCAAGGCCTATGCAGGCCACCTGCGCATGATCGAAATTGAAGTCGATACACTCGACCAATTCGAGGAAGCGCTGAAACATGGACCGCATGCCGTCCTGCTCGACAATATGGATACCGACACCTTGCGCCGCGCCGTCGAAATGAATCAGGGCCGTGTAACGCTCGAAGCATCTGGCGGAGTCAATCTGGGTACCGTGGCGGCAATTGCTGAGACCGGTGTGGACTTTGTTTCCGTGGGGGCGCTAACGCATTCTGCTCCCAATCTTGACGTGGGTATGGATGTGGCCTGACACTGCTGCAAAGGGCGATCAGTCCCTGATATCAGCAGGAGGAAATGCCCATGACGCGAGCAAGCGGGCGAAAGAGTATCTTCATTACGGGCGCAGCATCCGGCATCGGAGCAGAGACCGCGCGCTATTTTGCAAAACGCGGCTGGTTCTGCGGCCTTTATGACGTGAACACTGCTGGCCTCGATGCCGTCGAAGCCGAGATCGGATCCGAGAACTGCCTGAAAGCCAGACTTGATGTTCGCAGCCGCGAGGACTGGGCCGCTGCCACCAAGGAATTCAGCGAAGCCACTGAAGGCGCAATGAACGTGCTCTTCAACAATGCAGGCATTGGACGTCATGGCTGGTTCGAAGACATCACAGGCGAGGATAACGACGCGATCATCGACATCAATGTGAAAGGTGTAGTGAATGGCGTACAGGCTTCGCTCCCCCTTCTGAAGGCGACATCAGGCGCACGCATTGTGAACACGGCCTCTACCGCGGGAGTTGTCGGCTCACCACAACTGGCTGTTTATTCTGCAACCAAGTTCGCTGTGCGTGGTCTGACCGAAGCGCTCGACGCCGAATTTCGCGATCTCGACATTCGCGTCACCAGTCTGATGCCGTGGTTCATTGAAACGCCGATCCTCGAAATGGGGGATCGCGACGGCTCGAACCACAAGATGTCTGACCAGCTCAAGGAAAACGGCATGAATGTGTATCCGGTTTCCATGGCTGCGGAACGCGCCTGGGACGCCGCTCATGGCAAAGATACACATTTCATGGTTGGCAAAGATGCTGAGCGGGCACGTTTCATGGCGCGCTGGTTGCCAGGCGCTATCCAGAAGCGCGTGAAGGCGGGTGTGCCCCCACGCGACTGATGTTTCCTAGTTCATGGCGCCGGCGGCTGAAGCGGAGCTTCTTACCGCCGCCTGCGTCACCTGGGCTGCCGTATAGTCGGAGACCTCGGACGATTTACGCATCGTGTTGAACTTCGGGGCACCATTCGTGATCGTGCGCGTAGACGTGGTCACAGAGGCCGGCGACAAAGTTGGTGCCGGGGCAGTCATGGCCACTTTCTCAACCTTGGCGTCGTCGGTGGTCTTGATCACAGACGTCGCCGCAGCATTCACATCAGCCTCAGCTGCAGCCGTGATGACGCGCTCGCGCTTGCGATTGTAGTTCTGGCGCACTTGGGCCCATTCGGCGCCGCGCGGGAACCGATAGAAGATGTGCAAACCAATCTTGTCGGTCTTAATGAGGCCAGCGCTCCAGATCGGGTCAACATAAGTGGCGTGATAATGCGTCGCGCCGCCTGTGCGTTCCTCGTTGAGGTTCATCAGCACGTGTGCTGCGACCTTCTGGGCAGTATCCCAATTACGACCGCGTGGCTCGCGGGTCATGGCACCGTCACAGGTGAAGGTGAACTGGCAACCGGTTGTGCGAGTCGCACCCTGGAATACGACGTCACAGACGCTGTCAGGATAGCGATGGTCGCGAACCCGATTCGCGATGACTTCGGCAACGGCCATCTTGCCGCCCAGCGATTCTGTTCCGGCCTCATAATAGATAGCCTGGGACAGACACTGTGCCTCGTCGTTAATCTTTTCGGCGCGCTTGATGTGCTCCGGACGGAACGAAACCAGCGATGAAAGTGCAGCACCATCGCGGTCGCGCATCGCATAACGGCTCATTGAAGCGCCGGTATCGCGCTTGAGAGTGTACTCGACGGTACGGATCCAAGGCGTATCCAGCAGGCTTGGCGTCATCGGATCAGCGCGCACGGTGACGCCGCCGTCTTCAATAGAAGCCAGGCGTACCGCTTCCGCATGGAAATCAGCTTCGGCGCGCTTCTCCATCTGGAGTTCGCCAATCAGGGGAAGAGTTACAGTCGCAGCCACAGCGCAGACCGCAACGGTCGCCCCGCGAATGACAATATCTCTCTGCTCTTCGTTCGTCATAGCCATCCACCAACGCTTGAGCTGCTCTTGGAGCCCACGCATTGGCGATAGAGTCGCCCTTCGTGGTTGAAGAACCCTTAACATCACCGCTCCCCAATCCCCCGGCAGACGGTATATTCCGTCCTACGAACCCCGGGTGTTGTTGGTTTGACTAAAAATTATGAGACCGTTTCTGGCCCCGCTTCGAGTTGGATATCCATCTCTCCCGGTACCTAGCAAGAAGCTGGCCAGATACGTGAGTGACTTTTCTGTCAGGATAGATACGCCCCCGATTTTTGATTTAAACCGTTACATCAGGAAAAACCGGCCAAGCCTCTGTAATACAGTGGAATATTTCTGCAAATTTCGTGAAATATTTCGCACTGCACAAAAATGGGTGTTGCCCGGAAGCAACACCCAAATCCTGCCGGTTTCTAGCGGACAGTCGTCTTTACTTGGCTTTCAACGCCGCATGTGCCGCAGCGAGACGCGCGATTGGCACACGATACGGAGAGCACGACACGTAATCGAGTCCCGCCAACTGACAAAAGTTAATCGAAGCCGGGTCGCCGCCATGCTCACCGCAGATTCCGAGCTTGATTCCAGGACGTGATTTACGACCCCGCTCAGTAGCGATTTTGACCAATTCTCCTACGCCGACCTGGTCGAGCGTCACGAATGGGTCTTTTTCGTATATGCCCTTGTCCTCATAAATCTTGAGGAAACGGCCTGCATCATCGCGCGAAATGCCGAGTGTCGTCTGGGTCAGGTCATTCGTGCCGAAGGAGAAGAACGCGGCGGATTGTGCAATTTCAGCAGCCTGAAGCGCCGCGCGTGGCAGCTCGATCATCGTGCCGACCATATAGTCCAGCGTGACACCCGTCTCGGAAAACACCGATTGGGCAACCTCGTCCACAACCGCTTTCAGGATTGCGAGTTCCTTGTGCGTGGCGACCAGTGGGATCATCACTTCCGGAATTGGCTTGCGACCCGTCTCCTTTGAAACATTAACGGCGGCTTCGAAAATCGCGCGCGCCTGCATCTCATAGATTTCGGGATAGGTGATGCCGAGACGGCAGCCGCGATGGCCCAGCATGGGATTGCTCTCATGCAGTTCTGCAGCCCGGCGGCGCAACTCATCCGCGCTAACGCCAGAAGCCTTGGCCACTTCGTCCATGTCCGCATCTGTGTGCGGCAGGAATTCGTGGAGCGGTGGGTCGAGCAATCGGATCGTGGCTGGCCGATCTTCCAAAATGCGGAAGATTTCCTCGAAATCGCTCCGTTGCATCGGCAGGAGTTTGTCGAGCGCAGCGCGACGGCCACTTTCGCCATCCGCAAGGATCATCGCCCGCACTTCGGGGATACGCTCTTCTTCAAAGAACATGTGCTCAGTGCGGCAGAGGCCAACCCCTTCGGCGCCAAATTCAACCGCCGTACGCGTATCCAGAGGCGTTTCAGCATTGGCGCGCACTTTCAGCGTGCGCACCTTGTCAGCCCAGCCCATCAGCAAACCGAAATCACCCGACAGATCAGGTTGGCGCATTTCGACGGCGCCCATCATCACCTGACCAGTCGCCCCGTCCACAGTGATCACGTCGCCTTTCTTGATTTCACGGCCCATCACGCGGAACACGCCCGCCTTGGTATCGATCTGCAGGCCACCGGCGCCGCAGACACACGGCCGGCCCATGCCACGGGCCACAACGGCGGCGTGGCTGGTCATGCCGCCGCGTGCCGTAACAATGGCGCGGGAAGCATGCATCCCCTTGATGTCTTCCGGGCTGGTCTCGATGCGCACGAGGATCACGTCCTCGCCCTTTTCAGCCATGGCCCACGCATCTTCTGACTCAAACACGACCTTCCCAACGGCCGCGCCGGGACTGGCGGGAAGGCCCATCACGATTACGTCGCGCTTGGCATCTTCAGAAATGGTTGGGTGAAGCAACTGGTCCAGCTGAGACGGTTCAAGGCGCAGGATGGCCTCCTCTTCCGTCACCAGGCCTTCGCGTGCCATGTCGACAGCGATCTTGAGCGCTGCGGCAGCGGTACGTTTACCGTTACGGGTCTGCAGCATGTAGAGGCGGCCATCTTCGACCGTGAACTCAAGGTCCTGCATATCCTTGTAGTGTTGCTCCAGCGTGTTCGCGACGTCGCGCAGCTGGGTATAGACTTCCGGCATCGACTCTTCGAGCGGCGCATCGGTCGAGCCCAGCGTATCTGCGCGCTCGCGGGAGATCGGCGCGGGCGTACGGATGCCCGCCACCACGTCTTCGCCCTGAGCATTAATCAGGTATTCGCCATAGAAGACCGGGTCGCCATTCGATGGGTCGCGTGTGAACGCAACGCCTGTGGCAGACGTCTCGCCGAGATTACCGAACACCATGGCCTGCACATTGACCGCCGTGCCCCATTCTTCAGGAATATCGTTCAGCTTGCGATAGGTAATCGCGCGGTCATTCATCCACGAACCGAACACGGCCGTGATGGCACCCCAGAGCTGTTCCTTCGGATCATCCGGGAAAGGGCGACCAAGATTGTACTGAACCGCGTCCTTGTAGAGCGAGATGATCTGCTTCCAGTCATCGGCCGTCATCTCGGTATCGAGATCATAGCCCTGACGGTCTTTGTAATCGTCCAGAATGTGCTCAAACTCGTCATGGCTGATGTTCAACACGACATTGGAATACATCTGGATGAAGC
>NZ_DGNK01000010.1:44788-93259 GCF_002388935.1 Hyphomonas sp. UBA4494 | reverse complement strand
TAGAATTCGACGAATTTGCCGACGACGCCCTTGGCGCGCAGCATTTGCACAACTGTGAGCACGAGGTCGGTCGCTGTGGCGCCTTCTGCCATCTTGCCGTCAAGACGGAAGCCGATGACTTCCGGGATCAGCATGGAGACTGGCTGACCCAGCATGGCTGCTTCGGCTTCAATGCCGCCAACGCCCCAACCAAGCACGGCGAGGCCGTTGATCATGGTCGTGTGCGAGTCGGTGCCGACGCAGGTGTCAGGATAGGCAACGGTTTCGCCGTCTTCATCCTTCGTCCAGACCGTCTGACCCAGATATTCGAGGTTCACCTGGTGGNNAGATGCCGGTGCCCGGTGGCACAACGCGGAAATTCTTGAACGCCGTGGAACCCCAGCGCAGGAACTCATACCGTTCCTGGTTGCGCTGGTATTCGATTTCGACGTTCTTCTCGAAGCTGTTCTCTCCGCCAAAGCTGTCGACCATGACCGAGTGGTCGATGACGAGGTCGACCGGGACTTGCGGGTTGATCGCGTCTGCTGACGCGCCGAGCTTTTGCGCGGCATCGCGCATGGCTGCAAGGTCAACCACAGCCGGAACCCCGGTGAAATCCTGCATCAGCACGCGAGCCGGACGGTAGGCGATCTCGTGGCTGACACCGCCCTTGTTCTCAAGCCAGGATTTGAATGCGAGAATGTCGTCCTTGGTGACGGTCTTGCCGTCCTCATGGCGCAACATGTTCTCAAGCAGGACCTTGAGGGACGCAGGCAGGCGGGAAACGTCGCCAAGACCGTTTTCTGCGGCTGCGGACAGCGAGAAATACGTGTAGGTCTTGCTACCGACGGTGAGTGTGCGTTTTGACTTGAAGCTGTCGAGGGACGGCATGGGGAGGGAACCTCGCGTCTGAAATTATCGATCTGCGGCGATGAGCCGCCGCGCTGGTCTGTCTCATATAGGCCCTAGTGCATTGAGGCAATTGGGACAAAGGGTCTAAACGGGACATATGAGCGCCAGCGCCCTCCTTTCCGCAGCCGATATCGGCATGATCCGCGGCGAACGCCTCCTGTTCCGGGAGGTGTCCCTGTCCTTGGCGCCGGGCGAAGCAATTGTCCTGCGCGGGCCGAATGGCGCCGGAAAGACCACCCTGTTGCGTATTCTCGCAGGCCTGACGCAGGCCGAGACCGGCACAATTGACCGCAACGCGTCGCATCATTGGGTGGCCCACCGGGACGGATTGAAACCTCATGAAACGCCGCGGGAGCATTTGACCCTCTGGGCACGCGCATGGGGACAATCCACAACAGACGTCGAGCCTCTCCTAGACAAAATGGGGCTTTCGCGTCCGTCAGATGTGCCCGCCAAGCATCTATCGGCCGGACAGCGCCGCCGGACCGCCCTTGCCCGTCTGCACCTCGAATACCGCCCTGTCTGGCTGCTGGATGAACCGCTAACCGCGCTCGATTCCGAGGGGCGGACGCTCCTGCTCGGGATGATCGAGCAGCACCGGCAGTCGGACGGTGTGGTGGTTGCAGCCGTCCACGGCGATGCAGGCTTCCCCGCAACACGCGAGGTGGAGATTTGAAGTATTTGTTTTTCGGAATCTGGGCTGTCTTGGGATGCCTTTTCGGTTTTGCAGCAACTTATGTTTGCGGCTGGAAAAATGGAACCGATGGCCTGGAATGTGGCATTCCAGTCTTGGTCTTATTTCTAGGTCTCGGCTTTGTTCACTGGCGAAAGCTCCGCCGATATGGCTAGCCCCGCACCCATCTTCTCCGCCTTCCGGCAAGCGCTGGGCGAAGCCTGGGCGGGCGGCGCCGGCGCGCTGCTGCCGGTGGGCTTCTTCGCAGGGGCGGCTGTCCTCGTGCCACTCGGCGTCGGAACGGACCCGGAAACCCTGCGCACGATTGGTCCCGGGATCCTGTGGGTTTCGCTGGCGCTTTCCAGTCTCGTAACATTGGAGCGCATCTTTCAGGCGGACGCCGAAGATGGCTCGCTGGATCTCTGGTTACAGACCAGCGCCCCCGCCGCCTCTATTGCCGCAGCAAAGACATTCGCGCATTGGCTGACCGCAGGCTTGCCTCTCGCCCTGCTCTCCCCCTTGCTGCTCCTGATGTTCCAGGCCCAAATTGGCGGCGCATTGCTTGAGAACATGCTGTACTATGCGATTGGCGGGCTGGCCTTTTACTTCTGGGGCGGCGTAGGGGCAGCACTCGCCGCGACCGTACGCCGAGGCGGACTGTTGATCAGCCTGATCGCCTTGCCCCTTTACGTCCCCACCGCCATATTTGGCGCCCTCGCCATGGGAGACGGCCCAAGCAGCGCCGCCGCCCCATTATTTCTCGCTGCCTCAACGCTGTTTGCGTTGGCTGTCGCACCATTTGCCATGGGTGCAGCCCTGCGCTTGGCGGCAGACTGAGGGAAGGGTATTCCGAACGCGATGTTTTCCTGGTTCGCCAATCCGCACCGTTTCCTGATGCTGTCCAGCTGGCTCGCGCCCCTGTTCTATGCGGCCGCAGCCCTGTTGATTGCATGGGGGCTCTGGCAAGGCCTCTGGATGGTCCCGAAGGATGACTATCAAGGCGGCGACATCATGCGAGTCATGTTCATTCATGTCCCGGCCGCATGGCTTGCCATGGCCAGCTATCTCGGCATGGCCGTGATGAGCTTCGTCTGGTTTATCTGGCGCCACGAGGTTGCCGACATTGCCGCCAAGGCGATCGCCCCGCTCGGCGCGACATGGACAGCACTTTGCCTTGCCACGGGCGCCATCTGGGGCAAGCCGACCTGGGGCACATGGTGGCAATGGGACGACGCCCGGATGATGTCTGTCCTTTTCATGTTTTTCCTTTTCCTCGGCTACATGGCCCTGCGCGCTGCCATGGATACGCGCCAAAAGGCCGCGCGCGCCGGTGCGATCCTTGCCATGGTGGGCGCGCTGAATGTGCCATTGATCAAGTTTTCCGTGGACCTCTTCACGTCCCTACACCAAAATGCCAGCGTCATCACGCCAGAGGGTCCGAAAATGGCCGCTGTCTATCTCTGGCCATTGCTGATCAGCTCGCTGGGTCATTCGCTACTGTTTGCCGCCCTTGTCATGACGCTAATGCGGGCCGAAATATGGACCAGACGCGCTGCCCAGTCCCGGGCTCGCCTGATGACAGGAGACTGATCCCATGCTGCCAGATTTTGATTCCAATGCCGCATTCATCTGGGCGAGCTATTCCGTTGGCCTGCTCCTTATCGGCGGCGCGATGGCGAGTGTCTGGCTGAAAGCCCGCGCGGCAAAGACTGAATTGATCCGTATCGAAGCGCGCATCCGGGACCAGAAACGCGGATGAAGCGCTGGCTCGCAATTGTTCCGATCGGAGCGCTCGTCGCTTTCGGTGTGATTGCGGCCGGACAATTGATCAATCCCGAAAAAGGCGACTTCAAGCGCAATTTGCGCAGCGCACCCGATACGGTATTCCCAACCCTCGATTCCACCCCCCTCAGCTTCGCTCCCTCGCCGACCGGCGGCACTATTGCCGTAAACCTGTTCGCAAGCTGGTGCGCCCCCTGCGAAGCGGAGCACAAATACATTTCCGAACTGTCCGCCGCATATCCGGACCAAGTATTCGGCGTGCTCTACAAGGACAAACTGGACGACGGCCTCGCCTTCCTTGACCGGCTGGGCAATCCATACACGCGGATTGCACTTGATCCGGACGGTCAGGGGGGACTCGATTTCGGCCTGACCGGTGTGCCGGAAACATTTGTTATCTCAGCTGACGGTGAGATCATTGACCATGTGCAGGGTCCGCTGGACGAAGATTCGGTCAAAACAATAGGCGAGGCGCTGAAGAGCGCCCCGCCGAATTAGATCCGTTTCCGGAGCCTTACTTCTTCGTCGCTTTGCGAGCTTTCTTCACCGGAGCCTTTTTGACGGCCTTGGTGGTCGTGGCTGGCTTCGCTTTCGGTGCTGCTTTCGCTTTGGCTTTAGGCGCAGCTTTCTTGGCTGGCGCTTTTTTCACCGCAGGCTTCGGCGCAGCTTTTGCAGCTGGAGCTTTCTTGGCAGCGGGCTTTTTAGCGGGAGCCTTCTTTGCAGCAGGCTTCTTGGCTGGAGCTTTCTTCACTGCAGGCTTCGGAGCAGCTTTTGCGGCCGGCGCAGGAGCAGCAGGCTTTGGCGCAACAGCGGCTTCAGCCTTGTCAGCCTCGGCAACCATATCCTTCAGACCGGATACCAGCGTGGCTTGCTTGGTTTTCGGCAGGGCTTCGAAGATGGCTGCATCAGCCTTCTCAACAGCTGGAAGAGCTTTCTCGTAAGCTTTCTTGCCTTTCGCCATCAGCGAAACGACCTTGGCGCGCTTGTCCGTTTTGGAAGCGACGCGCTTGATGAGGCCAGCCTTTTCCATACGAGCGACCATGTCGGCCAGCGTCGAACGGTCGATGCCGGTTGCGTTGACGAGGTCGGACTGGCTGACGCCATCATTGCCTGAGAGAGCGGCAAGGACAGAGAACTGGCGCAGGGTGATACCTGCTGCGGCAAGCGCAGAAGCCGATTCATTGGCGGCAATTTGCTGGGCACGATGGAGCAGATGGCTCGGCGAGGTTTTAAGATTGTAGGTCATGATGGTAGTCTTTCTGTGTTTATTTAGGCGTTGGGCGCGATGGATAATCCGGTTATTGGTCTGTTAAGTATACGACCCGTGTGCGGATCAACATTCACCCCAATACAAGCAAGAGGCTTAAGGTTCGATGACGGAGGAATTATCAAATGGTTTCTTTTCTCAAGATTTCAAACTGAAAATACCTGCTGGCGACGACCGAATACGCCGTGTTTGCTCACATTGCCAGTTCGTAGACTACATAAATCCGAAAATTATTGCAGCTTCAGTTGCGACAAAAGGTGACAAAATCCTGCTTTGCAGGCGCGCGATTGATCCGCGTAAGGGATTCTGGACGCTTCCAGCCGGGTTCATGGAGGTTGGGGAGACCGTTGAAGACGCCGCTAAACGAGAGGCTCGGGAAGAGGCAAATGCCGATATCAGCCTGGGTCAAGTTCTTGCCGTCTACTCCGTTCCCCGCATTGCGCAAGTCCATGTCATGTTCAGAGCAGAGTTGGTGTCGGAGATTTCGCCTGGGCCCGAGAGTGAGGAAGTCGCCCTGTTTGACTGGAAAGACCTGCCGTGGGCGAATCTTGCCTTTCCGACCGTCGTCTGGGCCTTGACCCATTTTTCCAGCGTTCGAAACCGCGCGGCATTCGTGCCGTTCTCAAATCCGCCCGGCACCGAGCAATTGACCCGCTAGGTATCTGCGTCCTCGGGCTTTCGCATATGCTTCAGCGTATACGGCGTATTCGCCAGCGCAAATACCACACCGATCACGATGTTGCCGAGCTTCCAGTTCGCCCACGTCGCCTCGGAAAAGTTACGCCAGAGAAATTCGTTCCACGCTGCCATAGCAACAAAATAGAGCCCCCAGCGAATGGCCAAGGTTTTCCAAGCGTGATCTGGCAGATCAAATACGGTGTGGAACAACATTTTCCAGATGTTCCGTCCCACGGCCAGCCCGCCAAAGATCACGCCTGCATAAAGCAGATTGATGATCGTCGGCTTGATAAACAGGAACAGCTTCGACTGAAGCAGGATACCTGCCGTACCGAACGCACCAATCAAGGCGGATGAGACAATCAGGAATGGCGGGATTCTTTCACCGCGGATCAACTTCTGAATAATCACGAAAGCGGTGAAGACGATGAGCACGCCGGTCGCCCAATAAAGCGCGGTGTCCTTGGTAAACAACCCTTCGCCTTCCGGGAATCTCAACATCACGTTGTAGATACCGATAAACGCCAGCGTCGGGCCGAGTTCGGTCCAGATGCTGCCCGCTTTGGCCGTCGCATCGCTTAGCTCAGCTGAGCCTTCCGTGTTCTGTTTCTTTGTCATCGCTTCTCTACGCGTCTCGGCTG
Source organism: Hyphomonas sp. UBA4494 (assembly GCF_002388935.1). NCBI lineage: Bacteria > Pseudomonadati > Pseudomonadota > Alphaproteobacteria > Hyphomonadales > Hyphomonadaceae > Hyphomonas > Hyphomonas sp. UBA4494. The sequence continues at coordinate 87,327 of NZ_DGNK01000010.1, read as the reverse complement.
CTGCTGGATTGGTCACAAGCTGTAGCTCCCCTCAGACAATAGTCGACCTAATAAATCACGAACGCAGATGCAGCGATCTGAAACAGGCTATGCCCCGACTTGCATGGAGAGGAGCCCGGCGGCCAGCAAAGCTGCGGCACATATTCGTCTGTACCCGAATCCCTCCTTCAGAAATATAGCCCCAAGGGCCGCAGCGAACACGACCGATGTTTCCCGCAAGGCGGTTACAATGGCGGCATCTGTCAGTGTGTAGGCATAGATGGCGAGCGCATATGAGAACGTGCCCAAAATCCCACCTGCGAGCCCTCCCTTCCATTGTTTCGCAATGGCAGCGCGTATACGTCCCCTGCGCTGCATGCAAGCGACGACGGTTACGCCGATCCAGTCCAGCAGGAATAGCCAAACCACAAAAGTCATCGGATTAGGCATAGCGCGAGCGGCGCGCGTGTCCGCCACAGCATAAAGACCAACGCCCAGCGCAGTGAGCACGGCCCAGATCAGGGCGTGCCGATCAAGCCGCCGCGTTGAGGCTGTCGTTCCCGTCGGCAAGGCGAACAGAATGATGGCAAAGCTGGCCACGGCCAGCCCGGCCATCTGGAGTGCCGTCAGATGCTCGTGCAACGCAAAGACAGCAAAGCAGGCGGTCGCGAGCGGCGCCAGGCCTCGCATCACGGGGAAGACCAGAGACAAGTCGCCCCTGTGTAGCGCTCGTACGAGACAGAACTGGTAAATCCAGTGAACCACGACCGAAACGCAAATGAGCGGCCAGGTCTCTCTCGGCGGGGTGGGAACAAAGGGCGCAAAGGGCAGGACGCTTAGCCCCATGACGATCGCGACCGCCATGCGCGCTGTCAGGACGTCGCCGCCCCGCTTCACGAACATGTTGGTGGCGGCAACCGTTACTGCAGACAAAAGGCACAGAACCACAGGCAGAAGCGTCATCGACATTGCGGCGACCTATGCACGACTTGCTGACGCGTGGGAAGGATTTGACTCTTGGCTCGTTGAAGGCCTGACTCGCGCCAAACAAGAAACGCGAGAGGGAATGTATCATGACGCACGAACTGGTGTTGCGCGGGGGGACCATAATCGACGGAACGGGCGGCGAGAGCTTCGACGGTGACGTAGCCGTTTCAAATGGAATGATTACGGAAGTTGGCAAAGTAACTGGCCGCGGCATCGAGGAAATCGACGCGCGCGGAAAAATCGTGACGCCCGGCTTTGTCGATGTCCACACACATTATGATGGTCAGGCAACCTGGACCGGATCAATCAGCCCATCCTCCCTGCATGGAGTCACGACAGTGGTGATGGGAAATTGCGGCGTCGGATTCGCCCCGTGCAAGCCAGAAGATCATGATCGACTCATTCGTCTGATGGAAGGCGTTGAGGACATCCCCTTCCCCGTCTTGGCCGAAGGCCTGCCTTGGAACTGGGAGAGCTTTCCCGACTATCTCGACAGCCTGTCGAATGGACAATTCGACGCTGACATCTGTGCGCAGCTGCCTCATGCGGCCCTGCGGGTCTATGTGATGGGCGAACGCGGCGCCAATCGGGAGCCGGCCACTGAGGACGACATCCGCCAGATGCGGGCTTTGGCAACCGAGGCTATCCGCGCAGGCGCGATCGGTTTTTCGACCTCCCGCACACTGAACCACCGTACCAGCGACGGTCAGCCTACGCCCACCCTCACCGCGAGCGAAGCCGAACTCACGGGCATCTCGCAAGGCGTGGCAGACGCCGGACGGGGCGTCCTGCAATTCGTGTCTGACTTCGATGATCCGGAAAAGGAAGCAGCCATGCTGCGCCGTATTGTCGAAGCGAGCGGCCGGCCATTATCTGTCTCGCTGGCCCAGGCAGATATTGCCCCGGAAGGCTGGCGGCGCTTGTTGGGCGCCATCGAACAGGCCGCCGAGGATGGCCTGCCAATGCGTGCACAGGTCGCCCCCCGTCCGGTCGGCGTGCTACTTGGCTTTGAATTGACGCTTAATCCATTCAGCGCCTACCCGGTTTACCGCGAAATCGCGGACCTGCCTTTTGAAGAGCGCATAAAACTGCTGCGCACTGAAGACTTTCGCAAACGATTGCTGGCCGACGCGCCGGACACAGATAATCCCTTCCTGAAAGTCATGTTGCGAAGCTTCGGAAAGATCTTTCAGCTTGACGATCCAGTAGATTATGAGCCCACACCTGATCGTACGCTGGAAGCCATTGCAGCCCGGTGGGGCATATCGCCAGAAGAAGCCGCACTCGACCTGATGCTGGAACGGAATGGGCATGGCATGCTCTACCTGCCCTTCCTGAACTATTCCGGTGGCTCGCTTGACCCATCCTACGAGATGATGCTCAGCCCTGCGACACTGCCCGGCCTGTCAGACGGCGGCGCGCACGTCGGCATGATCTGTGATGGCTCTTTCACCACCACGATGCTGACCCATTGGGTCCGCGACCGAACACGAGGCCCACGCATTCCCATTGAGCACATCGTGCACCGTCAGGCCCGCGCCACGGCACAATGGATCGGACTGAATGATCGCGGACTGGTAGCCCCGGGCTACCGTGCCGATCTGAATGTGATCGACCTCACAAACCTCAAGCTCCACTTGCCTCGCGTGGACTATGACCTCCCCGCTGGCGGTCGGCGCCTGATGCAAGCTGCCTCCGGCTACACAGCAACAATCCTAAACGGACAAATTACCCACCGAGACGGAGACCCCACCGGTGCACGCCCCGGCCGCCTGCTGCGAGGAGCCAGGGAAACCCAACCGACCGCCATCGCCGCCGAATAGTCAGTCCTGAATTCCGACCAAAGCCTTCGAGAAGGCCTCCGCGCTGAATGGGCGGAGGTCTTCTGCTTTTTCGCCGATGCCGATGAAGTGGATCGGCAGGTCAAACGCCTCCGCAATGGCCACCAGCACACCGCCCTTGGCCGTGCCATCGAGTTTGGTCATGACGAGACCTGTGACGCCCGCCGTATTTCTGAATGCCTCGACCTGGGACAGCGCGTTCTGGCCAACGGTCGCGTCCAGCACGAGAATGACATCATGCGGCGCAGTCGGGTCCAGCTTACGGACAACGCGGACGACTTTTTCAAGCTCGGCCATCAACTCAGCCTTGTTCTGCAGCCGTCCAGCCGTGTCGACCAGCACAAGATCGAGATCGTCCGCCTTCGCCTGTTCCATCGCCTCGTAAACAAGGCCTGCCGCATCGGCGCCCGTAGGCTTTGACATGACAGGAATACCGGCCCGCTCGCCCCAGACCGTAAGTTGCTCAATCGCCGCCGCCCGGAATGTGTCACCTGCGACGAGCAGCGCCTTCGCCCCCTGCTCTGTCAGCTTGGACGCAATCTTGCCGATTGTGGTCGTCTTGCCGGAGCCGTTGACCCCGACGAACAAGACAATGCGCGGACGCGGACCGTCTGAGAAGTCCACGATCTTTTCGCGAGGTTTCAGCACGTCGGTGATTTCATCCGCCAGCGCCTGTCGGATTTCGTCTTCGCTGATTTCCTTGTCGAACCGTTCCTTGGCGAGATTGCCCGTCACCCGCATCGCAACCTTTGCGCCCAGATCTGACGTGATCAGCAGGTCTTCGAGTTCTTCAAGAGTCTCATCATCAAGTTTCCGTCGGCCGAAAACCGCGAGGCCGGACGTCAATCGCGCCGAAGACCGGGACAGGCCGGATCCGAGCTTGGCCACGAACCCCGGATCATTGGCTTCCGCTTCCATGGCCGCCCGCGCAGCAGCTTCCCGCTCAGCGCGCATACGCTCGGCCTCGCGCCGATCTTCGAGCAGTTTGAGTTCTGCAGCCGCCTTCGCCTGCGCCGCTTCGCGCTCTTCCTTGGCCTTGCGGGCCCGTTCGGCCTCTTCCGCAAGACGCGCGGCTTCCGCATCATCCGCACGCGCCTGAGCGGCGGCACGTGCCTCATCAGCTTTGCGGACTTCCTCATCCAGCCGCTTTGCTTCTGCGGCCGCTGCCTCGGCCTCGCGCGCCTGTCGCTCTTCCCAGGCCTTGTTAGCCTCGGCGACCTTGCGCTCGATCTCTTCCTGTTCGGCAATCTTACGCGCAGCTTCAGCTTCCCTGGCCGCCAGTTCATCCGCTGACAGCTCCGGCGATTCCATTGCTGCGCCAGCCTCTTTCAGCTCTTCTTCTTTTTTCTTTTTTCCGAACCAAAGGATCATGCGGTCAGCGCTCCGATCAGCTGTTTTCCATCCTGCCGGACTATACGTGCGCGTACCGGGCGTCCAGCTTCGCCCGGATCACTCTCGAACTGTACCGGCGTGAAGTCCGGCAGACGCGCGGAGTTCCCGCGCTCGACCAGAGCTTCAACGGTCTGGCCGTCATATTTCCTGAGATGCCGCTCCAACGCCGCCGCCCCGACGTCTCTCAGACGCGCGGCGCGCGCTTTCACCACGGCCTTGGTGAGTTGCGGCATGCGGGCAGCCGGGGTGCCGGGACGGGGCGAATACGGAAAGACGTGCAGGAAAGACAAGCCGCACTCTTCCACGAGCCGGGCCGAATTCTCAAAATGGGCTTCGGTCTCAGTCGGGAAACCGGCAATGATGTCCGCGCCAAAAGCAATGTCAGGTCGGACAGCGCGGAGACGGTCTGTCAGCGCGATAGCATCGGCGCGCAGATGCCGCCGTTTCATGCGCTTCAGGATCAAATCGTCTCCGTGCTGAAGGGACAGATGCATGAAAGGCGCAAGTCGAGGTTCCGCCATGGTCTCCATCAAGGCATCATCTATCTCGATGGCGTCGATGGAGGAAATGCGTAACTGCTTCAGCTCCGGCACCAGTTTCAAGATGCGTTGGACAAGATTGCCGAGTTCCGGCGCGCCGGGCAAATCAGCACCCCAACTGGTCAGATCCACGCCGGTCAGCACAACTTCATAATGGCCGGTCTCGACGAGCCGCCGGACCTGATTGACCACCTCCCCTGCCGGGACAGACCGGGAATTCCCACGGCCATAAGGAATGATGCAGAACGTGCAGCGATGGTCACATCCATTTTGGACCTGGACATAAGCGCGGGCGCGACCTTCCATGCCATCAATCAGGTGTGCAGCGGTTTCCCGCACTGACATGATGTCATTCACGCGGACCTTTTCGTGCCCGCCCAGCAATTCGGCTGGCCGCCAGGTTTCCGCCTGCATCTTTTCATGATTGCCGATGACGCGCGTGACTTCCGGCATCTTTGCGAACATGTCCGGATCGATCTGCGCCGCACAACCCGTCACGAGGATCGGCGCGTCCGGATTGTCTTTCGCTGCCCGCCTGATGGTCTGGCGCGCACTGCGGACGGCTTCCGATGTGACGGCGCATGTATTGATGATCACCGCATCATTCAGGCCAGCATCGGTGGCATGGCCCCGCATCACCTCGGATTCATAGGTGTTCAGGCGGCATCCGAGCGTGATCAGCTGCGGGCTGGAAGGGGATTTGGTCTCAGTCATCGCGATGTGTTGCAGCGGACATCGCGCCGTCAGCCCCGCAAATCAAGGGATCTGTGCAGGATGACTCCTTTGCCCAGTTCAGATTTCGGTCTCGAATTCCAGCTGCACAGGTCCGGTCATGTAAACCCGGTCATCGGATTCCTGCCAGTCGATGATCAGCGCACCACCATCGAGAATGAGGTTGGCGCGGCGGTCGGTGAGCTTTGCCCGGGCGGCGCACACGAGCGCCGCACACGCTCCGGTGCCACACGCCTTGGTCAGGCCTGCCCCCCGCTCCCAGACACGAAGGCGAATGTTCTGCCGGTCAATGACCTGCGCAAACCCGACATTCACCCCCTCAGGAAAGGTCGGGTGCCATTCAACGAGCGGCCCGATGGCCGGAATGTCGTAATCGTCGATATTCTTCACGAAGAACACGGCGTGCGGATTGCCCATCGAGACCACTGCCGGACGGGAGAGCCAGGGATTGTCGATCGGTCCGACTTTCACATCAACGCCGCGAACGTCCATTTTCTCGGAAAGCGGAATGTCTTCCCACCCCATCAGGGGCGAACCCATGTCGACGGTTATCTGGCCATCCTCTGCGGCAAATGCTTTCAGAACATCCGCTTCGGTCTGGATGGACACCCGGTCCTTGCCGGTTTCAGCCAGTAACAGTTTGCCTACACAACGAGAGGCATTGCCGCAGGCAAAGACTTCGCTGCCATCGGCGTTCCAGATGCGCATGAATACGTCGCGCGCGACATCACGCTCCAGCGCGATGATCTGATCGGCTTTTAGGTCTTCGGCAATCTGGCGCACCTGGTCGGTGCTCGGCACGAACGCAGTCGAGCGGGCGTCGAATATGGCAAACGCGTTGCCAGCACCATTCATCTTCCAGACTTTCATTCGCCAGCCCTTAAAGGGTTTCCCCCGTCCCGAAAAGCGGAACTTCGTCAGATATTTCGCGCGTCTACTTGGGCAGCCCGAACGACACAATCCATCCAGCGACCTGGATGACCAGCGCTGCCACCAGCCCCGCCCCGACAAAGGGATGCGACACGAAGATGGCGAGCGCCACAATGCCCAGACACGCATAGTCGACGATATCGCTCGACATCAGCCATCCCTGAGGTTGCCGGAAGCGCCGCACGTCAAAGAGTGTGACCGTGCGCCAGACGCGGCCCATGTCGGGCGGGCCAAAGGCTTCCTGTAGCTTCTTGGGATCCCGGATACCGGTCATCTCCGCAAGATCGGCCACGGTCGCCTCGCCAAGCGCAACATTCCGCTTGCGAGCGGACGTACCGATCAGGCTGACAATTGCCGACAGCACCACCGCAATTGCGATGGCGAACAGCGTGAAATCATCAAAAGGCCCATATCCGCTCATGCGGCATCATATAGGGAGCGCGCGCCGAAACAGAAGCGCCTTACCGCTTGCATGGAATGGCGGCCCAAAAGTCGAAGTCGAGCAGAACACCATCGGCATACTTCCCGTCCTCGCCCTTATAGGCGAACGCGCCCGGATCCTGATCCTTCACTGCCACGAGACGCAAGCGCAACGCGCCAACCTTGTCGGACAGCTCAGCTTTCTCAAGCACTTCGCTCCAGGCATAGATCGTGTCACCAGCAAATAGCGGACTGACATGGCTGCCGGCATTGATCGCCAGCATATGGCCCGCATTGGCGAGACCATTGAAGGCCAGCGACCGCGCGATGGAAATTACCACACCGCCATAGATCAGGCGCTTGCCGAACCGGCTGGATTTCTGGCCATGCGCATCGAAATGAACCTTGGCGGTGTTCTGGTAGAGGCGTGTCGCAATCTGGTGCTCGGCCTCTTCCACGGTCATGCCGTCGACATGATTGATCTTCTCGCCAACCGCATAGTCTTCGAACATGTATTCGCTGCCGGCGAGGGATGTATCCCAAGCCTCCATGGAGGCAAACCCGGACAATTCGGCCCCAGGCACACTTTTTGGCAGGTCGGGGATCACCACGTCTGGCGCGGGTGAGTTGGCATCCCGCTTGTTGACCATGACCCAGCGCACAAAGGACATGACTTCTTCGCCGCGCTGATTGGTGCCGCGCGTGCGCACCCAGACGACGCCGGTCTTGCCATTGGAGTTTTCTTTGACGCCGATCACTTCCGAAACCGTGTTCAGCGTATCGCCTGGCAGGACGGGTTGAGAGAAGCGACCATCGGCATAGCCAAGGTTTGCCACCGCATTCAACGAAACATCCGGCACGGACTTGCCGAACACGACATGGAAAGCGTGTAGCGGATCAATCGTAAGGCCGGGATAGCCGGCGGCTTTGGCGAATTCAGATGAGGAATACTGGACAAACCGGCCGCCGGTCAGCGCGCGATAGAGGGCGATGTCGCCTTCAGTCAGCGTCTGCGGCGTCGCATGCGCGAGGGGCATGCCCACGAAAAAATCTTCGAAGAAATGGCCGGGATTGGATTTCGATGTGCTGGTCATGCGCCCCTCAGGTGGAAAAGGGGCAAGACTTCCCGGCGTCAGGCCTGGATTTGCCCCATATACAGATCAGCCAGTACCTGACCGTCACTGGGCGAGGAAATCAAGGCGGGTGAGACGAAGGGCAGCAGGAAGAGTGCGATGATCGCGGCCCCCAACAGGCCAGCCATCATTTGCTGCTCACGGTTCTCGGAGAACTCATCGAGCATGCGTGGTCCCGCCAACATGTACGGCACCCCAAGAGTGCAAAATGCAGAAAAGGCGATCAACACCGCCGCAAGGGTCATGAACAGGATCATGCCGCCTGTCTTGCCATGCAGATATTGAATCTTCGCGTGAGAGATCGATGAAATTTCATCGATCTCCCCGCAATATCAGCCGTGTAATACTATTTCAGCTCGAGCAGTTTCTCGATCGGACGGCCCAGCACGGCCTGCTTGCCGACAATGCCGATGGGGCGCTGGATGATCTTTGGATTGGCGGCCATCGCCTGGAAGATCTCGTCATCTGTCGAAGTCGCATCGATGCCGAATTCGGCAGCATTCTTGTCGCGCAAGAACTCGCGCGGCGAACTGGCACCCATCTTTTTGGCGATGTCCTTCAGCTCATCCAGGCTGAGTTGCTCGGAAGCATTCATGTATTTCCGGACCTCCGGCTCGACGCCGTTCTCCTGCAACAAGGCGAGCCCCTTGCGCGACGTGCTGCAGCCGGAATGGTGAAGGAGAGTGTAGGTCATGCGTATTCCTGAATGTGTTGGTTTACCATATGAATGCCCGAGAGCATTGAAGATCAGCTCTCAAAAGCCCGGATCGCTTCATCCATGGCGACCGTCCGGCGGGCTTCGTCCAGATGGAGCAATTCGGTCATCTTGCCGTTTACCTTCAATACGCCCTTGCCGGCATTCTGAGGGTCTGCGAACGCTTCGATCACGGCCTGTGCATGTTCCACATCATGCGGGCTCGGCGCGAAGACGCGGTTGGCCGTGTCGAGCTGTGAGGGATGGATCAGCGTCTTGCCGTCGAAGCCGAGGTCACGCCCCTGTTCACACTCGTCGATCAGGCCCTGCTCGTTCTTGATGTCATTGTAGACGCCATCAATCGCGACGATGTTGTAGGCGCGGGCCGCAGCCATGCTCATGCCCAGAGCCGTCTGGAAAGCCAGCCGGTCCGGCGTCATCCGCGCGCGGTATTCCTTGGCGAGATCGTTCGTTCCCATCACGAACGTCGTCATACGGGTGCGGCCAACGGCTTCGGCAATGTCCTGGATGTTCAGGATCGCCTTCGGCATCTCGATCATCACCCAAAGTCCCATCTCGGCCGGCGCGCCGGCGCGGCTCATCGCGTCGTCGAGACGATCAATGTCGCTGCCATCGATGACTTTCGGGGCGAGCAGCGCATGTGCGCCCGCTTCAACCGCCATCTTGAGGTCGGCTTGGCCCCATTCGGTATCCAGCCCGTTCATCCGGACCACGATTTCACGGTGGCCGTAACCCCCTGCGGTCACGGCCGCGCGGATCGTGTCACGCGCGGTCTCCTTGGCTTCCGGCGGCACGGCATCTTCCAGATCCATGATGACCGTGTCTGCGGGCAGGGTCTTCGCCTTTTCCAGGGCGCGCTCATTGGCGCCGGGCATGTAAAGGCAGGATCGGCGGGGACGGTGGACGTGGGACATATGTGACAACTCCTTGACCTGAACTGTCCATTTGATGCGTGATTGTGAGCCGAATACTCGTCCCACAATGCACCGAGATGGATCAATGATGTTTCGCCTGCTCTTACTGGCTCAAATCTTCCTGTTTTGCGAGCCTGCCTTTGCGAAACCCATTACGCTGATCGAGTTTCGCAACGAATTCCTCATACGCGAATTCCAGTCCGTCAAAATCGGGTATATCGACACGCACCCCACAATGTCCGCAGCGATGGACAAACAGGGGTTCGAGGCCGTGCTTCGGGAGTGCTCCCAGATCGACGGCACCTGCCAGACGGCCCGCTTTACGGCCTGCCGGGACCTGCCTGGTTATTCGCGACTGGAAACGCTGGAACTTGCCAATCAGATGAATGAGGGCTTCAACCCCGGAACCGCCTACGCGAAAAAGGGTCCTTCTCCGAGTGGGATATGCGTGAGATTCCACGTCTCCTTTAGGGGAGAGGATGAGTTCGGCCTCAGGCAGATCTTCGAATGGCAGCAGGCGCTCGAGGATTTTACAGCCTCCGTAGACAGCGACCTCACCAGCCGTGTTGCCGCCGATGTGCGGGCCTTGGTTCAGCCGTAACGCTTGTCGGCCAGTTCGGTTTATGCGAGCCAACACCGATGACTGATACAACATCTGACATCTGGCCAATGGCCGGACATGCCGACAGCGGATTTGAATCTGTTCGCGGCGTCTTCGAAAAAAACTTCGAGAATGGCGAGGAGCTCGGCGCCGGATTCACCGTCATCAAGGACGGCAAGGTCGTCGTGAACCTGGTCGGCGGCTGGGCTGACCGGAAGAAGGAACACCCATGGTCAGACACCACCCTCGTCCCGGTCTATTCGACCACCAAAGGTATCGCAGCCATCGTCCTCGCCCATCTGGTAGAGCGCCTGCCGGGCGGCTTTGAGACGCCCGTGGCCGATGTCTGGCCCAAATTTGCAGCCAATGGAAAAGGCGCGGTCACCATTGCCGAAGTTGCGAGCCATCAGGCCGGCCTGCCCGGCTTTCCCGAAGAGATCAACCCTGAGCTCTGGCTCGATCCGCCCGCCTGCGCCGCCGCACTGGCGGAATTGGCTCCGATGTGGTCACCGGGCAGCGCGCATGGCTATCATCCCCTGACCTGGGGCTATCTCGTCGGAGAGATCACGCGGCGCATCAGCGGCGAAACCCTCGGCACCACGCTGAAATCCCTGTTTCCAAACGTCGACTTCATGATCGGCACACCCGCCAGCGAACACGATCGCTGTGCCGACATCCAGCGACCGCGAGAATTGGCAGAACTCGGAGAGATTACCCCCCCGCGACGCGCAGCATTTGTCAGCAAATGGGCCGCCCCAAATCGCGGCGGAGCCATTTGGCGCGAGATCGAAATTCCGTCGGCAAACGGCCACGGAACAGCGCTCTCAGTCGCGCAACTCTATGAGACCTACACGACCAATGGCGAGGGTGTCATGAGCGACGCCACTTTCGAGGCACTCAGCACGGCGCGAACACATGGACCGGATCTGGTTCTGCCCATGATCACCAGCTTCGGCGCTGGCATCATGCACAATACCCACGGCATGTTCGGACCCGAACCCACCACGCTCGGCCATTGTGGCTGGGGGGGCTCCATGGCGATAGCTGATCAGCGCAATGGTTTGACGTGCGCCTATGTCATGAACAAGCAATCCAATATTCTCGTGGGTGACCCGCGTGCGGTACGACTGGTTGAAGCGGTCTATGACTGCCTCTGATCCATGCTGAACCATATTGACTGGGCCGCATTCCTGATTGCCATGGCGGCAGTGGAATTGACGCCCGGCCCCAATATGGGATGGCTCGCTGCGCTGTCGGCGCAGCAGGGCCGCACAGCGGGAATGCGCGCTGTCGCAGGCATAACATTGGGGCTAGCGGCCCAATTGGTGGCTGCGGCCACAGGCCTGTCGGCTCTGCTCGCCGGAATGCCCATGCTCTACGACACGCTACGATGGGCAGGCGTCGCATTCATGGTCTATCTCGCCGTTGAGGCTTGGCGGGATACCGGATCCGTCTCACCACTCAATCGAAACAAGGCGGCGGGCTTCTGGCGGGGTCTGGTTGCGAATTTGTTGAATCCCAAAGCGCTTGTGTTCTATCTCGTCGTCGTCGGGCAGTTTGCCAGCGATACCGCAGGACCAATCTGGTTGCAGATTGTTGCGCTGGGCGTCATCCACCTGGTGGTCGCGACGACCATCCATACGAGTATTGTACTTGCCGGGTCCCGTTTTGGCCAAAAACTGGAAGCTTATCGGACCGCTCCCCTCCTGCGCGGCACCTTTGCCATCATGCTGCTTGGAATCGCCGTGTGGATCGCCGTCTCGACCGGACGTTCGGTCTCCTGAATGGCACAGTCCTTGCGGAGGTGAAATCGGAGGCAACTCCAATCATGCAAAACATCTTCCTGCTCCGGGTGCTCACCGCCCGGAGCATTTTTTCAGCTGACTCGCGCTGCGCGGGCGAGCCGCCGGGCCTTGGCGTCACCCATGACACTGTCGGCGGTAAAGATCGCCAACGCCGTCCAGATGAAACCGAAAGCCGCCGCATGGGTCCAGCCGAACGCTTCGCGGAACACGAGAACCGCGATCAGGAACTGCAAGGTCGGTCCGATATATTGCATCATGCCGATGGTCGAGAGCTTCAGACGGCGTGCTGACAAGGCAAACAGGATGAGGGGCACAGACGTGATCGGGCCGGCCGCCATCAATAGTGCGACATCCCATCCCCCATTGCCGAATACTTGCGCATCCGGTTGGCGCGAGAGCCAGGCCAACCAGGCCAGGGCGACGGGCGCCAACAGCAGAACCTCCATCAGAAATCCCGCTCGACTATCAATGGCGACCTGCTTCCGGATCAGCGAGTAACAGGCAAAGGTTACGCAGAGAAACAGGGCGACCCACGGCACCTGTCCGAAAGCCACTGTCATGATGGCAACGCCGATAGCGGCGATGCTTACTGCGCCCCATTGCGCCGGTCGAAGGCGCTCGGAAAAGAAGATCATGCCGAAGATCACGTTCACAAGCGGATTGATGTAATAGCCGAGCGACGCTTCCATCGTCCGGCCAGCATTTACCGCCCAGATGTAACATCCCCAATTGGACCCGATCAGGGCGCCTGAAATAAGCAGCCATTTCAGCTTATCCCATTTCAGGGCTGTCCGAACGTCCCGCCAGTTCGCAGCAATCGCAATGAAGATCAGCGCAGTCGGTATGGACCAGACCACGCGATGTGCCAGCAGGTCCGCCGCACTGATGTGCTGCATCAGCCGGATGTAGAGCGGCAGGCTCCCCCAGATAAAAAAGGCCCCCAGGCCAGCAAAGAATCCGAGGCGAGTTTCAGTGTTCATGGCCCAGCGCGTAGCACTGAGCCATGAGGCAACGCCACCCAATTATTGCTGCGAAGCGTTTCAGTTTGTCGAAACGGGCTGTTTCTCTGGCTTCAGGACGCCGCGATTGAGGAGTTCTTCGGCAATCTGGATTGCGTTGAGGGCGGCGCCTTTGCGCAGATTGTCGGAGACACACCAGAAGGCGATGCCGTTTTCGACCGTCGGGTCCTTGCGGACGCGGGAGATATAGGTCGCCCATTCGCCCACGCATTCCTTCGGCGTGATGTAGAGCTCGTCTTCAGGATCATCGACCAGCATGATGCCCGGGCTCTCGCGCAGAATTTCCTTGGCTTTCTTGGCGCTCAAAGGGCCGGCCAATTCGACATTCACGGCTTCGGAATGACCAACAAAGACCGGCACGCGCACACAGGTCGCGACCAGTTCGATGGACTCGTCGAGGATTTTCTTCGTCTCGACGCGCATCTTCCACTCTTCCTTGGTGAAACCATCATCCATGAAAACGTCGATCTGCGGGATGACGTTGAAGGCAATTTCCTTCTGGAAGACTTCCGGGGTCGGCTCGTCATTGACGAATACGCCGCGTGTCTGATTCCACAGCTCGTCCATCGCCTCCTTGCCGGCGCCGGATACGGACTGGTAAGTCGAACAGACAACGCGGGTGATACCGACGGCATCATGCAGCGGCTTCAGCGCCACAACGAGCTGTGCAGTCGAGCAGTTCGGGTTCGCGATGATCATCTTCTTTTCGTAACCCATCACGGCTTCGCCGTTGCACTCTGGCACGACGAGCGGCACGTCCGGATCCATCCGCCATGCGGACGAGTTGTCGATCGTGATCGCGCCGGCTTTGGCAATTTTCGGTGCCCATTCCTTGGCGGTGGCGCCGCCAGCCGACATCAGGACGAGGTCTACCTGTGTGAAGTCGAATTGTTCAATATCGTGGCATTTCAGCGTGCGGTCGCCATAGGACACTTCCTTGCCGAGCGACCGGCGGGAAGCAACGGCAAAGACTTCGTCGGCTGGGAACATGCGTTCTTCCAGAATGTTCAGCAGTTCGCGTCCGACATTACCTGTTGCACCGACGACTGCGATCCGAGTGGCCATGATATTTCTACTCCTGAGATTGAACCGGGCTTATGGCGCATCTTCGACGCCATTTAAAGCCTGTTGCCAACGTCTCGCTGCTGAGGCAGACCGGATTGAACCCGGAACTGGGAGCCGCCCTCGTGCTTGATGACGTAATCAACCGCTACCTCGCCTGTTACAATGCCCGTGATATCGACGGAATGCTCGATTGCGTGACGGAAGACGTGGTGTTCGAAAATATCTCCAACACGGGTCAGTCCATGCGTCTGGATGGCAGGGACATGATGCGTCAGGTCGCGGAATTGTCAGGAAATGCCTTCTCCTATCGCCGTCAACGACTGGTCAACATTGTCAGTGGAGGCGGCAAGGCTGCGGCCGAGATCGAATTTGAAGGCAAGGCCGCCGTAGACCTGCCCAATGGCATCAAGTCCGGCGAGACCGTAAAAGTACGCGGCGCGAGCTTTTTCGAATTTCGTGGAAACCTGCTCTGCCGCATCGCGGATTATAGCTGATCTCCATGCAACAAGCCGCAGACTTCCTCGATGAATCGCTGGCCCTGTCCGAGCTGATCGCACCCCTGTCCGATACGGACTATACGCAGAAAACCGCATTCAAGGGCTGGACCATCGACATGGTTCTCCGCCACCTGCATTTCTGGAACACCGCAGCGCTATTGTCGGTAAAAGACGAGGCGGCATTTCAAGCGCTTGTATCCGGCCTGACGGACGCACTCCGCGAAGGCGCACTTCCAGACCATGAATATGCGTATTTCGAGGGCCTGTCAGGCCGCGCCTTGCGGGAGGACTGGCTTGTCATGGCAGACCGTACGGCAGATGTCTTCGCTCAAACCGATCCATCCCGGCGCCTGCAATGGGTGGGCCCAAGCATGAGCGCGCGGTCTTCGATCACGGCGCGACTTATGGAAACCTGGGCGCACGGTCAGGAAGTCTATGACCAGCTGGGCGTCGTCCGTGAGAATAGCGACCGTATCCGCAATATCGTGGTACTGGGCGTGAACACCTATGGGTGGACTTTTGCCAACCGGAAACTCCCGGCTCCGGGGCCAATGCCCTTCCTGTCCCTTACCGCGCCGTCCGGCGAAATCTGGACGTATGGCGAAGAACAAGATGATGAGCGTATTGCAGGCCGCGCAGAAGAATTCTGCCAAGTCGTAACGCAGGTACGCAACGTGGCGGACACAAGTCTTTCCGTATCCGGAAAGATTGCTCAATCCTGGATGACACAAGCGCAGTGCTTTGCGGGCCCTCCGCAGCCGCCACCAGCGGCCGGGACACGGAAGACGCGCACGGCCTAAAGCGCTGCGATAATTGCATCCGTCATCTGGTGAGTCTTGAGCTCTCCCCCAAGATCTCGCGTACGGGCGCCATCTTCCAAAGCCTTGCCCACTGCTGCGAAGAGCCTGTCGGCGATTTTTTCACGCCCCAGAGACCAGCGGAGGGCCATTTCAAGCGACAGAATGGCTGCACACGGATTTGCGATACCCTGTCCCGCAATGTCCGGCGCCGAACCGTGCACCGGCTCATAGAGGCCCGGCGTACCATCCGCTCCAAGGGACGCTGAAGGCAGCATTCCGATGGACCCGGTCAGCATGGCGGCTTCGTCAGAGAGAATATCCCCGAACAGATTACCGGCAAGAATCACATCGAACTGTTTCGGCGCTCGGACGAGCTCCATTGCACAAGCATCCGCATACATGTGGCTGAGTTCGACGCCAGCGCCGAACTCGGCATGCGCCAATGTGACTTCCTGACGCCAGAACAGGCCGGTCTCCATGACGTTCGATTTTTCTACCGAACAGACACGGCCATCCCTGCCACGCGCGATTTCGAAGGCGACCCGGGTCACACGTTCGACTTCCGGGTGCGTGTAGATCGACGTGTCATACCCCCGGCGCAGTCCGCCTTTCTCATCAATGCCGCGGGGCGTGCCGAAATAGACACCCCCTGTCAGCTCTCGAACGATCATGATGTCCAGGCCTTCGACCACTTCAGGCTTCAGGCTGGAGGCGCTGACCAATGCCGGGAAACAGAAAGCGGGCCGCAAGTTCGCAAAAACATCGAGGCCTTTGCGCAGAGCCAGCAGGCCAGCTTCCGGGCGCTTGTCGCGCGCCGTACCCGCCCATTTCGGCCCACCAACCGCGCCGAGCAGAACCGCATCCGATCGACGGGCCTGCTCCAGCGTATCCTCGTTCAACGGCGTCCCGTGGGCATCAAAGGATGCTCCGCCAACAAGCCCCTCTTCCAACAGGAGATCTGGAGCCAGAACGTCCACCAGGCGCCGAACTTCGGCCACAACTTCTGGGCCAATCCCGTCTCCTGGCAATAACAGTAAGGTCTGTTTCACTTCCGCGCTCCACTCATGTTCGGACAAGTTTGTTTTGTGGCACCTAGTAGCCACCACAACACAACCGAGCAATACTGTCGCGTGTGGTCGGCGGCCGGGCCAGGTCGACCTGGGAAAGTTGAGCCACCCGAGAGTGGAAGTGCCTACATGCCGGGTTCGCGTGGTACGGGTGTGTAGCGGCTATCAATCTTGTCCTTGAATTCCTTGGCCTGTTCTTCGTTCCGCTCATCTATGTCGGCCCAGGTTGCCTTGTTGTTGCAAACCCGTTTTGGCAGCATCGAGCCGAACTCCTTGATGGAGCGGCACTCTCTTTCGGCGCCTTCCGCCAATGTCATTTCCTCAGACCCGGTTGAACTCGCGCAGCCCGCGAGAGAAACCATCAATCCAACTGCAAGCACAGAACCCGCAAATTTCATCTTTATCTCCCAAAGTGTGCAATTCAGAACCGCGTCCACCACTAACGGTTGTAACCAGCGGGCGCAACGCCTTCTACGTCTCCACCAAACAAGAACGAAACCCGCTCGTGCGACTCTCAGGTCTCGGGGTCACGCTTTTCTTCGGTTGAGGCGCCCGCTTCGTCGGACGGCGCGGACTGAGCCTCTGGCAGGGTGACATTGACTTCAGGCTGCGTGCCGAATGGATCCGTATGACAAGCCGCGACAGACGCCAGCACCAATCCCCCCAGAATTGTCAGGCTTAATCTCTTCATGACCATCCTCTTCGCTTTCCGGGTCAGCTGGCCTTTTCGAGCCATGGCATGGAGACGCGTCGACGCGCTTCGAACGTGTCGATCTCGCTTGCTGCAGTCATCGAACTGCCAATCTCGTCAAGGCCTTCCATGAGGTTTGCCTTACGGCCTGCATCCACTTCAAACGCATACACTTCGCCATCCGGCCCGGTGACGATCTGGGCTTCAAGGTCCACGGTGAAGACATGGTTCGCCCCCCCCGCCTGATCGGCCAGCTTCTGGCATACGTCGACTGGCAGGCGAACTGGCAAGATGCCATTCTTGTAGCAGTTGTTGTGGAAGATGTCGGCGAAACTCGGCGCGATCACACAAGTAATACCCTGATCCAACAGAGCCCAGGGCGCATGCTCGCGCGACGAGCCACAGCCGAAGTTCTCGCCCGCAATCAGGATACTCGCCGTCGCGTATTCAGGCCGGTTCAACACGAAATCGGGCCTGGGGGAGCCATCCGAGAGCGTTTTCAGCTCATGAAACAGTCCCGTCGAAAGACCGGTGCGTTCGGTCGTCTTCAGGAATTGCTTGGGAATAATCATGTCGGTGTCGACATTCGACATCGGCTTGCCCTTTTCGAGCAGCGGCGCAGCGGTTCCGGTGAGTTGGGTAAAGGCTTTCATGAGGCGTGTCCTACCTTGAAGAATGCGCGATGAACAGGGTCGGCACGCCCAATGTGCCGTCCCTTATAGTGAAAACGGCAGACCCCGGTTTGCGACCTGTCCGCTGTTCGGAAACATTGAAGCCAGCCTCCGTGAGGCGTGCATGTGCCGCCGAAAGATCATCCACGGTCCATGTCAGGCCCCAGATACTGTCCGGCGCGGCTGGGTCATGATCTTCCCCGAGGCGGTTGATGACCTCAAAGGTCAGCCCGCCTGTGCGGAAGAACAAAAAGCGCGTCTTCCACTCTTCCCGCGTCCGGTCGAGCGCCAGATCCAGCCCCAACCGTGCGCCATAAAGCCCTAATGCCCGGTCGGGATTGGGCGTGTTGATGACAATATGGTCCAGCGATGTGACGCAGCCAGACGGCGCGTCCGCCACGGGCAAGGCTTGTTCCGGCGAGATGATGAAAATCTTCACGCCAGCAGTTTGCGCGTCCGCGCACCGGAAGCGCGTCCATTTCCGGGTTTCGCCGTTGATTGCGTTTGTACTGCTTCCATCGCCGATCTCGCCCGGCATCAAGCCACGACGGGTCAGCTTGTGATGCGCGGCGGAAATATCTCCCGTTCTAAAAGCGAGGCTTTTCAGGCCGGGGCCTTCGTCGGAGATGATTTCCCGCAAACGGTCGGCCACCGCCCCCTCCCCGTCCGGGGCCATCAGTTCAAGACTGGTATTCTCCAATTGGAAAATGGCTGTTGCGGCACCGTCGGCTGAGGCGCGCCAATCTGCCGACCGCCCGAGCAATTGCTCATAGACGGCCGTCGCGGAGCTGATCCCCGGACAGACCAGCACGAAATGGTCGAGACCCGTAATCATGCTGATCTAGAGACCCTCAAACAGGGCTGTCGATACATACCGTTCGGCGAAGCTTGGCAGGATGACGACAAGGGTCTTGCCGGCCATGTCGTCACGCGCGCCAACCTTGACCGCTGCGGCCGCTGCCGCGCCGGAGGAGATACCGCCGGGTATGCCTTCGAGCCGCGCAAGTTTGCGGGCCGTTGCAAAGGATTCCTCATTCGAAACTTTCACGACTTCATCAATCAGGCTCGTGTCCGCATTGCCGGGGATAAAGCCTGCGCCGATGCCTTGGATCATGTGCGGGCCGGGCTCGCCCCCGGAGAGCACCGGGCTGCCTTCCGGCTCAATCGCCATCATTTTCAGGTCCGGCTTGCGGGCCTTCAATACGCGGCCTGTGCCCGTAAATGTGCCACCAGTACCTATGCCGGACAGGACAGCATCGACCGCGCCGTCTGTGTCCGCCCAGATTTCTTCTGCTGTGGTCAGCTCATGGATGGCCGGATTGGCGGGATTGTCGAACTGGCTTGGCATCACCGCGCCGGGCGTCGCCTCAAGGATTTCCTTCGCCTTCGCGATAGCACCGCCCATGCCCTTCTCTTTCGGCGTCAGGACCAGTTCTGCGCCCAGATAAGCCAGCATCTTGCGACGCTCGATCGACATGGATTCCGGCATGGTCAGGATCAGGCGGTATCCTCGGCTCGCCGCCGCAAAGGCCAGGCCGATGCCGGTATTGCCTGAGGTCGGCTCAACCAAAACGCCGCCGGGCTTCAGCTTGTCGTCCGCTTCCAGCTGCAACACCATGTTCAGGCCGATCCGGTCTTTCACGCTGGCGAGTGGATTGAAGAATTCGCATTTGAACAGCAGGTTCGCCTTGATGCCTTCGGCCTCGGCGAACTTCGGCGCAGCAACCAGCGGCGTCGATCCGACCGTTTCGAGGATAGACGCGTAGGTACGACCGCGCGGGCCATCCAGCGAAACGTTTCCGGGCAGGCTGACAGTATTGCTCATGGGTCCACTCCATCTGGTTTTGGCCGGACTATCTGCCCTCCCTGCTCCAGACGCAACTGAAGGATGAGTTTAGCCAATCACGCCCTGGATCGCGGCGCGCGCTGCGAGGGTAGGGCTCATCAGATGGGTGCGGCCGTCGCGGCCCTGACGGCCTTCGAAGTTCCGGTTCGAAGTCGAGGCGCACCGCTCGCCCGGTGCCAGCGTGTCGGGATTCATGCCGAGACACATGGAACAGCCCGGCTCGCGCCATTCAAACCCGGCTTCGAGAAAGATCTCGTCCAGCCCTTCGGATTCGGCTTGCGCACGGACGAGGCCAGACCCCGGCACGACCATGGCACGCACGCCTTCGGCCACTTTGTTGCCCTTGGCGACTTCAGCGGCGGCGCGAAGATCTTCGATCCGGCTGTTCGTGCACGAGCCGATGAAGACGCGCTGCACCGGTGTGCCCTTAATCGGTGTACCACCTTCAAGGCCCATATAGGCCAGTGCGCGCTCACACGCACCTGCCTTGATTGGATCACTGAAATCTTCCGGCTTCGGAATAATACCCGACAACGGAATCGCCTGTTCCGGGCTCGTGCCCCAGGTCAATGTCGGCTCGACCGCTTCGCCCTTGATGTGGACGACTTCATCAAATACGGCATCCTCATCGGAATAGAGCGTCGTCCAAAAAGATTTCGCGACATCCCATGCGCCACCCTTGGGCGCGGCCGGGCGGCCCTTGATGTATTCGAACGTCGTCTCGTCTGGAGCCACCAGACCCGCACGGGCACCGCCCTCAATGGCGAGATTGCACAGCGTCATGCGCCCTTCCATGGAGAGGCTCCGAACTGCATCACCGCGATACTCCATCACGTATCCCGTGCCACCGGCCGTACCGATGACGGAAATTATGTGCAGAGCGAGATCCTTGGCGGTCACGCCTTCTTTCAAGCTGCCAGATACTTCGATTGCCATGTTCTTGGATTTCTGCGCACGCAAGGTCTGCGTGGCGAGCACATGCTCAACTTCCGATGTGCCGATACCATGCGCCAGCGCGCCGAACGCGCCATGCGTGGACGTGTGGCTATCACCGCAGACAATCGTCATGCCGGGCTGGGTGCGCCCCTGCTCCGGCCCCACGACATGGACGATGCCATTGCGGATGTCGCCCATCGGGAAATACTCGATATTGTGCTCGGCCACATTGCGGGTCAGCGTTTCCAGCTGGTTGCGCGCATCGGGGTCTGTCACGCCAGCAAGGCCGGCGGCCTGGTTCTCGGTCGGCGTGTTGTGGTCAGCGACGGCCAGGGTCAGGTCCCGGCGGCGCACACCGCGTCCGGCCGCTTTCAGTCCGGCAAAAGCCTGGGGCGTCGTCACTTCGTGAATCAGGTGGAGATCGATATAAAGCAGGCTTTCACCGCCCTCATCGGTGTGCACCACATGTGCGTCCCAGATCTTGTCGTAAAGTGTCTTACCAGCCATGGGGCCTCTTCCTGTCATATCGCGGCGCACCATAGCGGCGCGCGCCCGGCTGGGAAGGGGTCAATTGGCGATTGGCGACTCTTGATCACAGGGCGGAGACAGGCGCACGGCCAGCGCCTTCAGCTCGTCCATCTCGAAATCGCCGGAAACGAGTATTTCACCGCCTGTGATCCGTTCCAGCACTCTGGGAGACATGATGGTTTCCTCGTCCACCCGCAAGGGGAGGACTTCACCCATATTGGCCACCGTGAGGGCTTCCAGCTTGGATGCGCCGGACTCGTCCATACGGATGGAAAGCGCCGGTCGACCCGCCGAATCCGTCACGGCCGAAGCCTGAACCTGATAGGGTGCAAAGCGGGTACCACCGATAAAAAGAATACCCTGCGCTATGTCAGGCGGGCGACAAGCCGGCATTGTGAGGCGCAGCGTGTCGTCGGCGGGTTCGCAGGCAGCAAGCAATGAAACGGCGAAGAGTGTGAGACAGAGGCGTTTCATGCCTCCGAACGTGCCACAGAAATACCAGCCCCAAAAGTGAAAACGCCCCAACCAAGAGGCGGGGCGTTTCTTCAATTCCTGACTAAAGTGTCGGGACGTCTATTCTTCAGCAGCGCCTTCATCAGCGGAGGCAGCCGCAGCGGCCTCTGCTTCAGCGGCAGCAGCAGCTGCAGCCTCTTCAGCGGCTTTCGCCTTGGCAGCCTCTTCGCGAGCCTTGGCAGCAGCTTCCTTGCGGGCGGCTTTCTCTGCATCTTTCTGGCGGCGGCGCTCGGTTTTCGACACGGCAATTTCGACCGTTTCGATGCCGTGGCCGGTGGTACGTTCAGCGATACGGGCAGACTTACCGCGACGATCGCGCAGATAGTAGAGTTTCGCACGGCGCACGCGACCCTTGCGCTTCACTTCGATGCTCTCGATCATCGGGGAAGCCAGCGGGAAAACGCGCTCGACGCCTTCACCAAAGGAAATCTTGCGAACCGTGAAGCTCTCATTGATGCCACCGCCTGCGCGGGCAATACAGACGCCTTCAAAGCGCTGGACGCGCTCACGGTCGCCTTCCGTGATGCGGACGTTCACGGCCAGCGTGTCACCCGGTGAAAAATCCGGGATGTTCTTGTCGCCGACAACGCGGGAAAACTCTTCCGCTTCGAGCTGTTCAATCATGTTCATCGCCTGTCTCCGGCGGTTGTAATTCGTTGGTATCTGAGTAAGCGGCGTATAAATCGGGACGGCGGTCAATTGTCAACGACTTTGCGCTGTTAAACCGCCATTCTTGTATGCGTTTATGATCCCCCGACAGCAGAACCTCCGGAGTCGGGTGGCCTTCCCACTCCCGGGGCAGCGTATACTGGTCGTGTTCCAGCAATCCGGTCTCGAAAGATTCCTCCTCAAGGGAGGCCTGGTTCCCCGCAACTCCGGGCAACAAACGCACAACCGCCTCGGTCATCGCCATGGCTGCGACCTCACCCCCAGCCAGCACGAAGCCGCCGATGGAAACCTCGCGCAGGCCGCGCGCGCGGATCACTCGCTCGTCCAGCCCCTCGAACCGGCCACACATCATCACCATGCCCGGGCCGCCTGCCAGGTCCCGCGCCAGTTTCTGTGAAAACGGCTCTCCGCGCGGCGAAAGATAGATCAGCGGCTTGCCGTCTATGTCGATACTGTCCAGCGCCGCAGCCGTCACATCCGGTCGCAACACCATGCCTGCGCCGCCCCCCGCCGGCGGGGCGTCGACATTCTGATGCTTTCCGAGGCCGAAATCGCGCAGCTGGACGGTTTCATAGTCCCAGATGCCTTCGCGACGCGCGCGCTCCAGGATGGAGACGCCGAGCGGGCCGGGAAACGCTTCGGGAAACAGGGTGATGAAACTTGCCTTGAACATGCGCCGAGCCTTTAGCCTACCGCGTGCGCTCCGTCACGTCTCGCCAGGCCGTTACCCAAATAGCTGGCCGTCTTCCTGCCCCCCAAGAGAAGAACGCCAAGCGACAGCGGTCGACAAAAGTTGACGCATGTGTCACTTTTTTCCTGGGAGGAATAAAATGACAAAAGCGCTGCCGGGTCTCACACCCGAAGAAATTGGCCGTGTCCGCAAGCCTCTGGAACAAGCCTATACCCTGCCCCCAGCCGCCTATCTCGACGAGGATGTGTATGCGCGCGAAACCGACCAGATCCTGCGCAAGAGCTGGCTCCCGCTGGCACGCATCGACCAGATAGCCACGCCGGGCGATTTCGTTTCGCTCGACCTGTTCGGCCAACCGGTCATGGTGGTTCACGGACATGATGGCAAAGTCCGTGTCATGTCGCGCACATGCCTGCACCGCGCAGCCCTGCTGGCAGACGGAAACGGCAATCGCAAGCTATTCACATGCCCCTACCACGCCTGGAGCTATGACACGTCGGGCCAGCTTGTCCGGGCGCCCCTGATGGATGGTGCAGATGAGTTTGCTGAATCCAATTGCCGGCTGCCCCAGCTCCGCACGGAAATCTGGGAGAGCTTTATCCTCGCCAATTTCGACCCCGACGCAGCGCCCTTCGCCCCGCCGGTCGAGACGTTTTGCAAGTATTTCGAGAAATTCCGCCTCGCCGACATGAAGGTCGTTCACACGCTCGAATTCGACAGCGAGTGGAACTGGAAAGTGCTGGTGGAGAATTTCATGGAAGCTTACCACCACATCGCCACGCATTCCGAGACGTTCGAGCCCGCCTATCATGCCCGCGACTCCCGCGTGCCGGACAATGATGGCCCGTGGTCCATCCTGCACATGCCGGCGGCCCATGAGGAACTGCCGCCTGGCCTGCCCCCGCTTGAAGGTCTTGCAGACTGGCAGGCGCGCGACCTGTTCGCGACCGCCATCTTTCCGCACTTCCTGCTGGGCATTCAGGGCAGTGTCGTCACCTGGTACCAGGTCTTTCCGCAAGGCGCCGGCAAGTTGCATCTGAAGATCCATATCTGCGTTCCAGCCGCCTATAGCGAGATGGAAGGCTTTGACGAGATTGCGGAAGGCATGGCCCTGATGGTCTCGGCGATCCATCACGAGGATATCGGCGCGAATGATCTTGTCTGGCAGGGCCTCAACGCGCCGATGACACGGCAAGGCCGCCTCTCTCCACTTGAGAAGGCCATCTGGCAGTACAATCAATGGTGGCTCGACAAGATGGAAGCGCCCTAGGCGGCCCCATCCCAATCCGGCCAGTCGCGGAACAGGCCGAACTTGATGTTGGTCACCATGGCATTCGCGCTGAAGTGCAGCGTATCGGTCTCACCGGACCGCGCGGCGGCGGCGCGGAAGGCCGTGTCGAGCTGGGCGAGGTCGCGCGTCTCGATCATGATGTGGAACTCGCGCACATCGTCCGGCCGCAGGCCCAGCTTGCAGCGCATCATGCGCCAGGATTCGATCCGGCCGCCTGATTTCATGTGGTCCAGAAACGCCGGCAGCGCCTTGGCGAAGGCACGCTCGTCCGTTCCGGGCTTCAGGTCAAACCAGATGTGATAAATGTCCATGCCGCGCTCCCCTGCTTGGTCGCCTGTTGCACCTATCGCAACCGGCTGGCAATTGGCATACTCGTTTCATGACGTTCCAACCGGGAGTTTTGTGACATGGGCATCATCGCATCGGTGGCAGCCTTTCTTGGACAGAAACCCCGTACCGCATCGAACCGGAAAGTGCCGGAGGCCTACAAGGCCATGTCCGCCGCCGAACTGAAGGACCGCGCCATGGCCGGCGATGTCCAGGCCGAAACCGCCCTGCGCCAGCGTGCAGCTTCAGCGGGCAAATGAGACTGGACCGCCAAGGCGCCAGCCTCTACTCCAGACCTATGCCCCAAAGCCCCGCCCTCTCCGTCCTGATCCCGTTCTTCAATGAAGAGGGCAATGTGCACCCCGTGATCGACGAGGTCCATGAGCAGCTGGCGGGGATCAGTTTCGAGATTGTGTGCGTGAATGATTGCTCGTCCGACGCGACAGAGCAGGAACTTGCCGAAGCGATGGCGAAGCATCCCGATACCGTGGTCGTGTTCAATCATGTCGCGCGCAAGGGGAAGTCCGCCGCACTGTTCACCGGGCTCAAATCTGTGCGCGGCCAGTGGGTACAATTGCTTGATGGGGACGGGCAGAACGATCCGGCGGATACGGCCCGTCTCTGGAAAGAGATCATTGTGCCGGGCGCATCCCCAAGCCTCGGCATCATTGCAGGCAAGCGCAACAGCCGGAATGATTCCGGATTCAAATGGATACAGTCCCGCGTCGCCAATGGGGTACGCCGCTTCGTGCTTCAGGATGATGCGACGGATACCGGATGCGGATGGAAACTGATCCGGACCGAAGCTTTTCGCGATCTGCCCTTCTTTGCCTCGATGCACCGCTTCCTGCCCGCCCTGATCAAGCGCGCAGGCTGGGATGTGCGCGAAGAGCGCGTGAATGATCGCAAGCGACTGGCGGGAGAATCCAAATACGGATTCCTCGGCAGGCTTGGCGCGGGCATCTTTGACCTGATCGGCATGTTCTGGCTGATCCGCCGGGGCGGATACGGCATCGCGCGCGAATGGCATGACCCGCGCGCGAACTGAGCCGCAACACCCCTAATCCTTGTGAACTTCTCCACCCCGATTGCGCAGGGCTTTCGGCATATTGTTTGACCGTTGCGGTTGCGGACGCGGCGTGGACCGTTGCTGCGGCTTTACCCGAGCCGGTTGGCGCTGAGCCTGTGGCCGGGCTTGCCGTTGCGGCTGTGCCTGTTTGCGCGTCTGCGGGGCAGGACGGACTTGCGGGCGCGCCGGTTGCCTCACCTGTTGTCTGGTCTGCTGTTGGGGACGGATCGTCTTTTGCTGGCGCGTCTGGGTTTGAGGGCGCTGCTGAACCTCACGGCGTTGCGTTTGAGTGTTCCTCAGCGCCTTGGGCCGCGAAGTATTCATGTCCACTTTTTGCCTGGGCCGCGGCGTGGCTGTGGGCCGGCGCTCGGTTTGCGCGCGGTTGCGCTGCGTTGCCGCCGGTTGCACCTGGCGCGTCTGCGGTCTCTGGGTGGTCGAACGGTTGGGCTGAATGGTCCGCACATTAGGACGCGGACGGTCTTCAGAGCCAATATTGGCGCGTTGCGGGCGACCTGGCAGAGCGTGTGGGCGACGTTGCTGAGTCACGTCCCGCGCCTTCGGCCCGCCGGCAAGCGGGTTTGCCGCTGTCGGCGCAACTGTCTGCACATTTCCATTTCGTCCGCCGCCACGATTGCCATTCCGGCCATCATCCCGGCGACCGCGGTCTGCGTGACCCCCATCATTTCGGCCACCGCGATCTCCGCGTTGACCATCTCCCCGGCCGCCGCGCGGGCTGTCACCCACCGGCCGAATGGACGAGATGTTGTCATTCAGACGAATACCATTCAGCCGGTCCGTCGAGGCATCGACGATCTGACAGCGCCCTTTATAGTTCGCATGCTCGCAAACTTCCCATTTGCCGGAACGGATTTGCAGCGACGATATATTGTCATTGAAGCGATAGCGACTGAGGTCGGAAACGCCCTTGTTGAGGCCAAGCGAGGCACCGCGTTCATAGGAATCCGTGTAGAGCGTCACCGCGCCATTGCGCGCGCCATAATGCCCTTTCAGCGGGCGCTGTTGCTTGCGGTAATGACGCCCATAGTGCGGATTCGCGCCATGACGCGTCCAGCCGAAGCCATAGGGGCCGTGGCCGAGACGCGGACTGTAATAACCGTGGGATCGATAGCTCGGCGAATAGCCATAATGGTAGACACTGACACTCGTGCTGGTGCCATAGCCATGTGAGTAATTGTCGTACCCGTAACGGGCATTGTCAGCATAGCGGATATAGCCCGACTGATCGCGGGTGAACATCAAGCCGTGCTCGGCTTCGGTATACTCGTAAATCGGGCGCACCGACGTTAGCTCGCGATCAAGGCCGTACCAGTCGAGGTCCTGGACATCGCCACGAATGAAGACACAGCGGCCGGTGAAATCGCTATGCTCGCACAGCTCCCAGGCGCCGGACAGGACCGCAACGGATTGCGCGCGATCATTGAAATAATAGTCGTTCAGGGAATAGACGGAATCGAAGACTTCCCGCACTTCCCCGCGAAAATCCTCGCCGCTGAACAACATGAGCCCTGCCGGTTGCTCATTGCCTTCATACTGCGCGGCTGCAGCGCCCACTACAGTTAGCGGAAGGGCAAGAGCAGCGCCGAAGCGGATTAATCTGGCAAACATGGGCAGTTACCTCGTTCTTAACCTACCCTTTATGACAGGTGGCGTCTGAACAAGCGGCAACATGGGTCAATCAGTGGGTTCAGCCTCATCCCCGAGCGCCGTCCATTCGGCGAGATCCGGAATGATGATGCGGGATGTGGCAAGGTCCACGGTCGGCACATCGGCCAGCGTGAAGGGCACGAGAACCGTATCGCCCCGGTCCGCCAAACGGATTTCGAGCAAATCATCTGCGCCGAAATTCTGCACGGCTTTCACGGTGCCCGCAGGCTCATTCCCGCCCGCGAACACCTGAAGACCGACAAGGTCCTCGATGTAGAACTCGTCGTCATCTGTTTCCGGAAGTTTCGCGCGCGGGACATGCAATAGCGTGCCACGCATCGCGTCCCATTCTTCTTTTTGCTTCTGTTCCTTGGGACGCACGATGAAATGGTCCTTGCCGGGCCGGGCCGATTGCGGCGTCAGCACAGGCTTCCCGGCTTCATCAGTCAGCGCACCATAGGTGAACACATCATCCGGGTCGGCGGTAAAGCTTTTCACTCGCACATCACCGCGTACGCCGTGCGCACCCTTGATAACGCCCACGACGATCTGTCTCTCAGTATTTGATTTCGCGCTCATGCCGCTTCTCTAACGGCCGATTGGCAGAGCGCAAGCGGGCAAGCGCCGTATCAGCGCCAGCCATCATAGGCGCGGATGGAGGAAATATTGTCGTTCATGCGGATTGGCTTCAAATCACCCGCGCCGCCCTGCAACACTTCGCACCGCCCCCGATAGTTCGCATGCTCGCAGACCAGCCAACTGCCGCCCGTCACGAGGAAGGAGCTTGCGCGGTCATTGAAACGATACTGGCCGAGATCCGGCACATCGTGGCTGATTTCGATGGCCTGCCCGCGCTGGGCAGAATCCTGGAACAGAACAAGGTCACCATACCCTCCTCCGCGACGGCCTTTCCCCGGCCGGTCGCGATAGGCGACAGGACGAAGGGAGGAAACATTGTCATTGAGGCGATATGCGTTCAGGCGACCTGTGCTCGCATCGACGATTTCGCACCGCCCCCTGAAATGGGCGTCCGTACACAGTTCCCATGCGCCAGCGCGAATGGTAATCGACGAGGCTCGGTCATTGAAGCGCAGGCGGGCAAGGTCCGGCTCGGCGCCCTGAATGCGAAGGCCTTCGCCGGAAAAGCCGGAATCAGCGTGAAGCACCACGCCATTCCCACCGCCACGATATGACGTATCATGATAGCGACCCCGGTCTGCGCTGGCAGGAAGGGCGAGCGCCGCAATTCCGAGTGCAGCAAAGGGCAGAGTTCTGAAAAGTTTAGCCTTGGACATCTCGGATCTCCTCTCGTGTCGTGTTCTTTCTAGAGAAAGCGACCTGAACGGTGATTTGGTTCCCTGTTGCCCGGCATTCAGCCTCAGGCGTTGCGTCCACGAAAAAGGCCGGCACCCCGCAGGGCACCGGCCATATCCCGAGACTGGCAAGCCAGTCCTATTCCGAAGCAGCTTCCTCAGCGGGCGCTTCTTCAGCGGCCGGAGCTTCTTCTTCTTCAGCCGGAGCCGCAGCAGCTTCAGCCGCCGCTTTTGCCTTTTCGGCTTTCTCTTCAGCGCGTTCCTGAGCTTTCTTGCCTGGCTCACCCTTGTTCGGGTTGTTGCCATGCGCCCATTCTACGAGCGGCTTGCCGTCCAGTTCGATCTTGGACAGGAAGCGTGCAACGCGTTCGGTCGGCTGGGCACCCTTGCGGAGCCATTCGGACGCTTTCTCGGCGTCGATCTGGACGCGGAATTCCGAATCTTTCGGAAGGCGCGGATCGTAGGAACCGATTTTCTCGACGAAACGACCGTCGCGCGGTGCGCGGGCATCCGCGATGACCACGGAATAGAAAGGGCGTTTCTTGGACCCGCCACGGGCGAGTCGAATCTTGAGGGCCATATGTGTATCTCCTGTAAGTCTGGCGTCTCGGGGTGGTAACTCAGTCGTCGGTCTCAAGACCGCGAATGTGCTCATGATGGCGGATGACTTCCGCCACGATGAAATTCAGTAGTTTCTCGGCGAAGGCGGGATCGAGCCCGCTTTCCTGTGCCAGCTGGCGCAGGCGGTCGATCTGTCTGGCCTCGCGGTCCTTGTCCGCAGGCGGCATATTGTGCACGGCTTTCAGCTTGCCGACTTCCTGCGTCGCCTTGAAGCGCTCGGCCAGGGTGTGGATGATGATCGCATCCAGATTGTCGATACTGGAGCGCAGCTTGGTCAGCTGCAGCAGGGCGAAGGCGTCGCTTTGCTCATTGGTCATTTCTTTTTCCCTCCGCCGAGGCCGGGAAGACCGCCCATGCCCGGTGGCAGTCCACCGCCACCAAGACCGGGCAAGCCGCCTGCCCCGCCGCCCATCTTGGCAAGGTCGCCCGGCGAGATGCCTGCGACCTGGGCCATGTTCATCATGTTCTTCATGCCGCCCTTGCTGGCGCATCTTCTTCATCATGCCGGCCATCTGCTGGTGCATCTTCAGCACCTTGTTGACCTCTTGCACGGTCACGCCAGCGCCAGCGGCAATCCGCTTGCGGCGAGACGCATTCAGGATGGCCGGTTTGCGACGCTCCTTGCGCGTCATGGACAGAATGATCGCTTCCTGGCGCTTCAGCACATTGTCGTCGAGATTGGCCGAATCCATCGCGGCCTTTGCCTTGCGCGCGCCGGGCAACATGCCCATCAGGCCGCCAAGACCGCCCATGCGCTGCATCTGACGGAACTGGTCGGCCATGTCCTCAAGGTCGAATTCGCCCTTGCGGAGTTTCTCCGCCATGCGCTCGGCCTTTTCGGCGTCCATCTGCTCGGCGGCCTTTTCGACCAGCGAGACAATATCGCCCTGTCCGAGAATCCGGCCAGCCACCCGCTTGGCATCGAAGGCATCAAGGCCGTCGAGCTTTTCGCCGACGCCCATGAACTTGATCGGCAGACTCGTAACGGCGCGCATGGAAAGCGCCGCGCCGCCGCGGCCATCGCCATCCATCCGTGTCAGGACAAGGCCGGTCAGCGGCAGGCGAGCGTGGAAGCGGCTGGCGGTTTCGACGGCGTCTTGGCCCGTCAGGGCATCAGCCACGAGCAGCGTTTCAGACGGGTTCGCGATCTGCGCGATCTCCGCCACTTCATTCATCATCTGCTCGTCGATCGTCGTGCGACCGGCCGTATCGAGGATGAGGACGTCATAGCCGCTGATCTTCGCGGCGTTCAGGGCGCGACGGGCAATATCAGCCGGCAACTGGCCCTGAATGATCGGCAGGGCGCTGACATTTTCGTTGCACTGGTCGGCAAGGATCGCGAGCTGTTCCATCGCGGCCGGACGGCGCGTATCAAGCGAGGCGAGCAGGACGCGCTTGCGTTCCTTTTCCGACAGGCGCTTGGCGAGCTTGCCGGTCGTGGTCGTCTTACCGGAGCCTTGCAGACCAGCCATCATGATAATGGCCGGCGGGCTGTCGATGCGCAGGCTGGTATCGGCCTCTTCGCCGCCGAGCATCTCGACAAGGCCGTCATAGACAATCTTGATGACTTGCTGACCGGGCTTGACCGAACGAATGACTTCCTCGCCCACCGCGCGGGCGCGCACGCTGTCGATGAAATCCTTCACGACAGGCAGGGCGACGTCCGCTTCAAGCAAGGCGACCCGAATCTCGCGCAGGGCCGCGTTCACGTCCTTTTCGGACAGTGCACCGCGACCGGTCAGGCCGTCGAAAATTCCTCCAAGGCGTTCGCTCAGCGTGTCGAACATCTTTGTCGCTCCTTTGCCGTTTGCCAGATGTGTCTGACATAGGCGATCAAACCCATTGCACAAAGCAGAAGAGCCCCGCTGAGCGACACTTCGCCGGGCGGGGGGCCTCGCTGACCTCATGGATCAGTCAAAGCGCGCTTTTCAAATTTGCGCAGATGTTGGCGCGCCTAAAGCATGCGGGAGCCGCGGCGTCAAGCGAGCTGAAGCGCGCGCACCCGGTCTCGCAACACGGCAATCGCCGCCTTGGTCTCGTCTCCGACCAGGCTGAGGACAACCATATTGGCCCATGTGCCCCCGGCCGTACGCATATAGTTCCGGATCAAGCCCTCGCGCTGGGCGCCCATTTTGCTGAAGGCACGAATGGCGCGCTCATTCTGTTCCGGTACGAAATACGAAATTCGCCGGAAGCGCGCCTCATGGGCGCGAGTCAGAAGCGCCAGTTGCGTTGCGGGCACAATGGCTGTGCCGCGATACTTCTCTGGATGCCAGACAAAGCCGATTTCGAGTCGGCGATGCGTGCGCGACACCCGCTCGAATGCGGCAAGACCCGCAAACTCACCTGTCGCCTTGTCGACCACATAGAAAGGATGGAAGGCGTCCGTCCCTTTCATGTCCAGACTATGGTCCATATACGCTTCGAGGCTGGTGCCAGTGGGCATTACGGGCATCCACTGCCACATGGATTCAGCCACCGGAGTCGCCAGCACGACCT
The DNA here is from genome assembly GCF_002388935.1 of Hyphomonas sp. UBA4494. Taxonomy (NCBI): domain Bacteria; kingdom Pseudomonadati; phylum Pseudomonadota; class Alphaproteobacteria; order Hyphomonadales; family Hyphomonadaceae; genus Hyphomonas; species Hyphomonas sp. UBA4494. Next base: position 55,561 of record NZ_DGNK01000010.1, on the reverse strand, counting down.
CTTTATGGTCCGCCGTGAGCGTATCCAGGCGAACAACGTCATTTTCCGGGGGCGGCTCCGCAAGGTTCATGATTTAGATCATTAGGCCGGAGACTGATCGAGGCAAGAAAAACCGAAGTCAGGAGTTCCAGTTCTATTTTCAGACCCGATAAAAGTTCCTATTTGGAACCTTCTTGTCAATTTGTCCGGCCTAGCCGCTTGGTCAGGTAGGTGAATTCCAGAGCAGACCGCTTGGCGCGCTCCTTCTGGTTCGCCGCTGCCGAATGCCCGCCATCAATGTTCTCATAATAGTAGAATGGCAGGCCCGCCGCCTCGAACTTCGCGGCCATCTTGCGCGCGTGACCGGGATGGACGCGATCATCCTTGGTCGAGGTAACGAAGAAGGGCACCGGATAGTCCTTCGTGGCATCAAAGTTCTGGTAGGGCGAAATCGTCTCGAGAAAAGCCCGTTCGTCCGGCACTTCCGGCGATCCGTATTCATCTACCCACGACGCGCCTGCCAGCAATAAGTGGTAACGCATCATGTCTAGCAGCGGCACCTGCACGACGACCGCGTTCCAGAGGTCTGGCCGCTGGTTCAGCATGACGCCCATGAGCAGGCCACCATTTGAGCCACCCATGATGCCGAGATGCTCCGGTGATGTAACGCCTCGTGCAATCAGGTCCTCACCGACCGAAATGAAGTCATCATAGATTCGCTGGCGATTCTGCTTCAGGCCAGCCTGATGCCACTCGGGGCCGAACTCGCCCCCGCCGCGGATGTTCGCCAACACATAAGCACCCCCCTGTTCCAGCCACAGACGACCTGTGACAGCGCTGTAGGACGGATTCAGCGAGACCTGGAACCCGCCATACCCGTATAGAAGCGTCGGCGTGGAACCGTCGAGCGGCAGATCTGCTTTGCTTACGAGGAAATAAGGCACGCGCGTGCCGTCCTTCGACGTCGCAAAATGCTGCGTGACACTCAGGCCTGTTGCATCAAATTTCGGCGGCAGACTCTTGAGGGTTTTTACGTCCCCCGTCGAGGCACTGTAGGAGAGCAGCGAATCTGGCGTCAGGAAATCCTCATAGTTGATGAAGACCGTATCCTCTTCGGCGCTGGCAAATGCGACGCTGGCCTGGCCCGTGCCGGGAAGGGAAATGGGTTCCAGCATCCAGCCGGCATCGCTCGCGGTGGCGCGCATGACCTTGCCAACCGCCGTATCACCTACCCCCAGAAGCAGGGCGCCCTTTGCAGTGGACACGCCTTTCAAGGCCTGCGTTTCGCTCGGGTGAAACACAAGTGAAACCGGCGGCAATGCGCGGGTCTCCATGAAGGTCTCGACATCGAAGGCGACCAGATCACCGGATTTGAATGTCGTTTCCTGACCCGTCGGAGTCCAATCCTGCTTCAAAGAAACAAGCAATCGGCCTTCATGGATTCCTTCTGGTGAAGACTTTGGCGGGATAGGCCACTGCACCGGCTCGCTCTCTCCATCGGGGAACCACCAGTAGCGCGTCGTGAAGAACGTGTCGGCCTGAGCCGCGCCCTGCAGAATGCGCCCATCCTCAAGCTCCAGCGTCATTGGCCAGACGCCGACATCATCCACCTCGCCGCGGATCACCTCTTCGGCGGCGTCCAGTGGCGTACCGCGGTCCCAGCGTTTCACAATGAAAGGATAGCCGGACGCGGTCAGTGTTTCCTCGCCCCAATCGGTTGCGATCAACAAAGTGTTAGGGCTGGCCCAGGCACCGCCCTGCTTGGCCTCTGGCGTGACGAAGCCGTCATCAACGAATTGCTTGGTCGCAAGATCGAATTCGCGGCGGACAATCGCGTCCTTGCCGCCATTCGACAGGGAGATCATGCATTTGTAGCCAATATCGCTGACCTTGGGCCGGAAACAGTCTGCGCCCTTGTAGACCCAGTTCTTGCCTTCTTCTTCCGCAAGCTTGTCGAAATCGAGAATGGTTTCCCACTTCGGCGTGTCACTGGCATAGCTTTCCAGCGTTGTCCGACGCCACAGACCGCGCACATGCGTTTCGTCCTGCCAGAAATTGTAGACCATCCCGTCACGAATTGATCCGTAGGGAATACGCTCTGCCGAGGTCAGCGCCTCGATCGCGGCCGCCTCATATCCCGCATAATCAGGATCTGCCTTCAGCTCTTTCAGCGAGCGGTCATTCTGATTGCGCACCCAGTCAAGCGCTGCCTCACCTTCAACTTCTTCCAGCCAGAGATAGGGGTCTTCTGCAGTTGCCTCAGAAACCTGGGGTGGGGGAAGTGTGTCTGCCAAGGGAGTCTCCGTTGGTGTTTGTGTTCCACAGGCCGCGAGGGCCAAAAAGCTGAGCGGAGCGAAAATCTTGCGCATGGTATCTCCATGAAAGACAAATCTTGTCAGGTATCTGGGCAAAGCGACAAATTCCGCCCACCCTTATCAACTTAAATCGTCAAACGTCTCTGCCAAGCGCGGCACTCTGTCATGCGAACGGCTTATTCAATGCGCTCGAAGGTGACACTTTCGACCAGAAGGGCTCGTGACTTTTCAGGCACAACCGGACGTATGGCAAAATAATCGAAGCCCTGATCTCCAATATGTTCCGGAACGACATATTCGAAACTGAAATTTTCAAAATCCGAAACAAGGTCAAAAACCTGCCAGCCGGAATCGCCTTCCCGACCCACCGAATAATTCATCTTTGCCTGCATGGCGCCGCGTTGATCTGCCGGACGCATACGGACGGTGCAGCGAACGCGGCGCCCCGAGAATTGCACTTCAAGATCACTGGCGAGGCGGAAATGCGGGCCGTCTTCGGGCTCGGGCCCAAGCAAGCCGGCCTGGGCTTCGATATAGAGCAAATAGTCGTCGCCCCGATTGCGCACGAGCTCGGTCGTGGCGTCGCCGCCGGCAAGAATCTTGTTCAGAAATTGCCCGCTGACCGTGACGCGATCATAATTGGTGCCATCGCCCGTTATGGGGCCATCCGGCAAGCGGCCAATAGCGGGCCAGATGGCCAGCACAACCATACCGACCACCAGCAGGAAGGCCAGAGGGAAGAATATCCGGTCTTTCATGAACGAGGAGCTCTTTCACAGTTCGGCGGAGGCACCCGCTAGCCAAGGACTGGCACTCCTGTTAGCAGGAAGCTGGGCGGTTTGGCGAGCCGTAGACGCTGCCATGCATGCAATTAACGGGGGCGAGTTCCATGTCGAAAGCGGCATTGAGGCGGCGAGCCAAGGAAGCTCGTCACTGGCTTTTTGAAGCGTGCTTCCCCCTTTGGAGCGAGCGCGGAATCGGCGAGTCTGGCCTGTTTCGAGAAACACTGTCTCTGGATCACGCGCCGGTACAAGACGAGATCACACGCATTCGCGTGCAGGCCCGGCAAACCTATGTCTTCGCGCAGGCCGCCCTGCTCGGCTGGAAACCAGACATATCACTTGATCTGGTTCATCATGGCGTGCGCACCCTCAGCGGTACGGCTCGGCGGGAAGATGGCCTCGTGGGTCGCACGCTCAACGCAGATAGCCACGAATATGTCGACGATACGCCCGACACGTATGATCTCGCCTTCACGCTCTACGCGCTCGCCGTGGCCAGTGAAGCTCTGGACGACGGAAGCGGCGCGATCGCTTCGGCAAGGGCGCTGCTGGATGCGCTGGACGGGCGGATGAAAGACCGGATCAATGGCGGCTATGCCGAAAGCTTGCCGCCGCCATCCCAGCGCAGCCAAAATCCGCATATGCATTTGCTGGAAGCGTGCATGGCCCTGCACCGGGCCGACCCTGAAGGGGACCATCTCACCCGCGCCAGCGAACTCATCTCCCTGTTTCAGGCAAAATTCACCGCAGGCCCCGGCGGCCTGCTGGGAGAATTTTTTGCCCCGGACTGGGCAGAAGGCGCAGGCGATGCCGCGCGCATTGTCGAGCCGGGTCACCAGTTCGAGTGGATCTGGCTATTGAGCCAGCACGCCCGCGCAACCGACCAGCCAATTCCGCCCATTGCCGGTCGCTTGTACAGCTTCGCCACCAGCACGCTGGATCCAGACGGGCGCGCCATTCTGGAAGTCACCCGCGACGGCGCACCCCACAATGCGGGGCGACGCACCTGGTCGCAGACCGAAGCGCTCAAAGCGCATCTGGCAATGCTGAATCTGACTGATGACGACGCCATCGCTGCCGCGGCCTGCCAGAGCTTCGACATCCTCATGGATGAATACCTGACCCCGGAGGGTGGGTGGATCGACCAGTATGATGGCGATGGCCACATCGTCTCAACCAACATGCCAGCGTCCACCGGCTACCATGTCGCGCTCGCATTTTCAGAGCTGATCCGGGCGATGGAAGCTTGAACCCGGACCCTTTTACGCTGAAAAGGGCCCGCAACAGACCAAAAAGGAATTTTTCATGCCCAGATTAGCGCTTGTCCGCCACGGCCAATCCGAATGGAACCTCCAAAACCGGTTCACCGGCTGGTGGGATGCCGACCTGACCGAGAAGGGCGAAGCCGAAGCCAAAAAGTCCGGTGAAATGCTGAAAGCCTGCGACGCCGATTTCCGCGCCGCGTTCACCAGCGTTCAGACCCGTGCCATCCGTACGCTCTGGATCGCCCTGACGGAGATGGACCGCGTATGGATGCCGGTGACCAAGCATTGGCGCCTGAATGAGCGCCACTATGGTGAACTGACCGGTCTCAACAAGGCAGAGACTGCCGCCAAACATGGCGAAGATCAGGTCCATATCTGGCGCCGTTCCTACGACATTCCCCCACCGCCGATGGAATCTGGCAGCGAGTTCGATCTGGCAGGCGACCCCCGCTACAAGGGCATCGATATCCCGAACACCGAAAGTCTGAAGCTGACACTGGAACGTGTGCTGCCCTATTGGGAAGAAGCGATCACACCCGTGCTCAAATCCGGAACGGACGTCGTCATTGCAGCACATGGCAACTCCCTGCGCGCCCTTGTGAAACATCTGTTCCAGGTACCGGATGAGTCCATTACCGGGATCGAGATTCCAACCGGTAATCCGCTCTACATTGATCTGGATGACACGCTCAAGCCAGTCTCCGTTCGTTACTTGGACGCTGATCGCAGCAAGCCGCTTCCTGAACTGCCATGAGCTTGCGCCCGTCCCGACGGCGCGACCGGCGCATGATGGGACGGGCCCACAGCCTGGCTCGGCTCAACCACGGCCTCACCGGGATAAACCCGTCGGTTGGGTGTATCATCCTGGACTCTGACGGGCATGTCGTCGGCGCGGGGGTAACCGGTCTGGGCGGGCGTCCCCATGCCGAGGAGGTCGCGCTGGACGAGGCCGGAGCCGCCGCGCGAGGTGGTACCGCCTATGTCACACTGGAGCCCTGCCGCGAGCGATCCCAGGGCGGAAAATCCTGCTCCGTGAAATTGCTGGAGGCTGGCATCGCCCGCGTCGTCTGCGCCATAGACGACCCACACCCCGTCGCCAATGGGGGCATCCGCGCCCTCAGGGACGCTGGAATTGAAGTCCGGATCGGGCTTGGCCAGCGCGAGAGCCGCCGACTTTACCGAAAATTCTTCGCAAGCCTGCTCTAGCCAGTGAATGGCCCGGCATGCGCGATGATCTTTTCGTACAGCGCCACGGAATCGCGCTGGAACGCGGCCTTGTTGAACTGCTGCTCATATGAGGCTCGGCCACCTTCGACCAGCTTTGCCGCGAGCGCCTTGTCCGAGATCACCCGGCTGAGCGCCGTGGCGAGCGCATCGACATCATTTTTCGGAATCAACAGCCCGTTCACTTCATTCTTCACATAGGCTGCCGGGCCAACCGCATCTGCCGCAACCAGCGGACGGGACGCTGCCCATGCGTCGACGGTCACCGTGCCGAACGGCTCGTAGCGGGACGGGAAGGCCACCACATCGCACGCGGCCAACAGGGCGCCGCGATCATTGCGCCAGCCCAGGAAGCGGACCCGATCATCCAGCCCAAGTTTGGTACATTGCGCCTTCAACTCTGCCTCGATGGGGCCATCGCCAGCGATCCAGACATACAGGCCGGGCACTTTGGCCGTGGCATCCAGCAACGTGTCGAGACCCTTCTTCTCATGCAGGCGCGCCAGCGCGAGCGCAACAGGCGCATCTTCGGGCGTATCCAGCGCCGCGCGGCTGACCGGATCAGTGCCTTCAAAATCAGCATAGGTGTGAACGATGGCGGAGCGATCGTCCGGGACACCTTGTTCGCGGATGTGACGCAGCAAATCGATGGTCAGGCCGACATGCCATTCGCAATTCACGAAGCGCGCAAGTTTGTAATAGCCACCATACCAACCAATCGAACGATTGCGGTATTCCTTCGGCGCATATTGCCCGGCGCGGCCCATCCAGTACTCGATAACATCCGGCTTGAAGACCTTGATCGCGTCGCCAATCACGCGTCGCGTCGGGAAGGGCCACGTATTGTTGAACGCGGCCACATCCACCCCGATGCCAGCTTCACGGAATTTCTGGACGCGGAACTGGTTGTCCGGTCGTGTGACCACATGCTGGGTCAGACCGGCTTCTGCCAGTGCCAGCACGGATTCCAGCATGATGTTCTCTGCGCCGCCTTCCTGGGCGCCCGCCATCACGTGCATGATCCGCATCTGCCGCTCCTTTCAATGTCCAACAAGTTCTGACCGAGCGCATACCCATTATCACCAGCTGCGGCAAACGCTCCTTGGCAGTGCGTGCTGAAATGCCTACAGACAGGGCCAAACACAATGAAAGCCGTATGCCCATGTCCGATTATCGCCTCTTCGGCGCAGATACCTCGCCCTATTCCCAGAAAGTGCGGTCGTTCCTGCGCTACAAGAATATTGATTTCGACTGGGTATCCCGCTCACGCGAGAATGAGGAAGAATTCCAGGCATTGGCGCGCGTGGCCTCTGTGCCGCTGCTGGTCTCCCCTTCGCGATCGGCCAATCAGGATTCCACGGCGATCATTTCCGCCCTTGAGGAAGACCATCCGGAGCCTACGGCCGTTCCGGACGACGTTGCCACGTCGACCCTTGCGCTGATCCTTGAAGACTATGCGGATGAATGGCTGAACAAGATCATGTTCCTTGAGCGCTGGAGCCAGAAGCCCGACCGCGAAGACGCTGCCCTGCGTGTGCTGGTCCAGCTCTATGGCGGCAAGCGCCCCCGCGCCTACAAGAAGGCCCAGAAGCAAATTGCCGAACGCATGGCCGACCGTCTGAATCTGGTTGGCGCCGACAGCGCAAATGCAGACATGCTGAAAGCCTCGTTCGAACGCTTTGCAACGCTTCTCAACGCGCATTTGACCGATCAACTCTACATCTTCGGCGGTCGTCCGTCCGCGGCCGATTTCGCCCTCGCCGCGCAGTTCCAACAGATGATGATGGACAAGACCCCGGCCGAATGGCTCAAGAAGCACGCCCCCTTTGTGGTTGCCTGGATCGAGAATATGGAAGATCCCAAACCGGGCGCGCCTTTCGCGTCGCTGGAAGTGCTTGCGCCCACGCTGACGCCGCTCTTTGCCGAGGAAGTCTCGAAAACCTATCTGCCCTGGGCCAAGGCCAATTCAAAAGCCGCCGAACGCGGTGACAAGAATGTTTCCGCATCCATCGAGGGCGGCAGCTTTGAACAGACCACGCAAACCTATGCTGCCCGCGCCTATGATTCCGTCCGCAAGGCGGTCAGCGCTTCGCTCAGCGACGACGCTCTCAAAGGCTTCCTGTCGGAAGCCGGTTGCTCGAAATTCTTCGGCTAGCCGCCAGAGACAATTCGCAAATAGAAAAACGGCGCGCCCATCTCTGGACGCGCCGTTCTCTTATCTGATCAGAACTCCGCGTTTAGGCCGCGTTGCTGGCCGATTTCTTGCCGATCAGTTTCGGCTCCGACTTTGCCGGGGCGCCAATCTCGATCTTGCGAGGTTTCTTCTCTTCAGGAAGCTCGCGAATAAGGTCGATGCGCAGCACGCCGTGCTGCAGATTGGCACCGGTCACGATGACATGATCAGCCAGCTGATAGCGCCGGATAAAGCTGCGCTGGGCAATGCCGCGATGCAGATAGTTGCGGCCCTCGCCGTCTTCATTCTCGCCGCGCTTGCCGGCCACAGTCAGCAAGCCTTCTTTCGTCTCGATCTCGAGGTCATCTTCGGTAAATCCCGCGACCGCGATCTCGATGGCGAAGGCGTTTTCGTCAACGCGTTCGATATTGTATGGGGGATAGCCTTGTGACCCGTCGAGGCGAGACGCCTGATCGATCATGCCTGCAAGCCGGTCAAAGCCGACAACGGTACGGTAAAGGGGGGTAAGGTCGATATTGCTCATGTGTTCAGTCCTCTTAAATCAAGCAACTGCGGGCAACCCGTTCGGGGAGCGCCCGGATGGATGTTCAGCACCTGAAAAGAACCAACCCGAATTCGGCGTTGGGACAGATACCGGTCACAGCCCGATTTACGGCACCGTGACATGATCTATGTGGGTAGCGTAAGGAGAGGTTCAAGAGGCCTGTTGAGGAGACACCCTGTGAAGCAATTGACCCCGATGATCGCCCTGTCTGCACTGGTTCTGGCAGCTTGCGGCCAGCCAGAGACACCCGCATCAGAGACACCCGCCCCCGAAACCCCGCCGGTCGAGACCGCCTCGACCGAAGCCTCGCCGCTGGACGCCGCGATCGCTGGCGAACACCGCACGGATGCCGAAAAGGCGCGCGACGCCTGGCGTCACCCGAAAGAAACGCTCGAATTCTTCGGGGTGGAAGCGGATGACAAAGTAGTCGAGCTGTGGCCCGGCGGCGGCTGGTACACAAATGTCATCGCGCCCTATCTTGCCAGTGGCGGTGGCACACTGGTCGCAGCCTATTTCGACCCGAATATTGGTGATGAAGACCGGCGCGCCCGCATCGCCGAGCGCCTTGCAGAATTCCAGGCGAATTATGACGACCCGAAATTCGGCACCATCGAATACAGCGCCTTTTCGGCCGAGAGTGGCCCGCTGACCGAGGCCGGGACAGCCGATGTCGTACTGACCTTCCGCAACCTCCACAATTGGATGAGCGGCGGATACACCGAGAAATTTTTCACGGACGCCTATGCCGCTCTGAAGCCCGGCGGCGTGTTGGGCGTGGTCGAACATCGCCTGCCTTCAACGGCCACACAGGACCCGACGGCCTCTTCGGGTTACGTCCATGAGGATTATGTCAAATCCCTCGCCGAAGCGGCCGGATTCGAGTTTGTCGAAGCCAGCGAGATCAATGCCAATCCGGCCGATACTGCGGATCACCCATTTGGGGTCTGGACGCTGCCCCCGGTCAACGCCACTCAGGACCGGGAAGGCAACACTCCGGACGGTTTTGACGCTGCCGCCTATGCCGAAATCGGCGAAAGCGACCGCATGACGCTGAAATTCGTCAAGCCTGCCGAATAGGCCCGGCCAAGTTCTGAAGATGAGCCCGCGACCTTGCAGAAGGTGGCGGGCTCTTTCTTTTGCGCCTTGCTCCGCCTAAAGAGCGGCCCATGACCACAAAGACCCTCTTCCCCACTTTGGTGCGGACCCAGCCCGTCGGCGATAGCGATCTGGCGACACGGCTCGAACATGTCTGCTGGGTGCTGGCCGAGGATGACGCCGCGGGGAATGCGTGGTGCGAGACCGAAGGCTATGGCGGGTACACATCCTACGCATCTCTCGACGACTTGCCGGACCGGTTCCCGGAATTTGCGGAGCTGAAAGCCTTGCTCGATGCCGTCGCGGCCGACTTTGCGACGGAACTCGACTGGGACATGGAGGGCTTCACCCTGGAACTCGACGCGATCTGGGTGAATATTCTGGAGCCCGGCTTTGGCCACTCCAATCATATCCACCCCGGCAGCGTGATTTCAGGAACCTATTACGTCTCCACGCCAGACGGCGCGTCTCGGCTGAAACTGGAAGACCCGCGCCTGTCGCGCATGATGGCCGCGCCGCAATTGCGCGATGACGCGCCAGAAGACCGCCGCCGCTTTGTCTATCTTGAGCCCGAAGTCGGCCACGCCATCCTGTGGGAAAGCTGGCTGCGCCATGAAGTCCCCGCCAATATGGGCGAGGAACCGCGACTCTCGATCAGTTTCAATTACGCCCTGAAGCGCGTTTGACGGGCGCCTACAGCACTTTTCCAATCACCATGATCGCCAGCGCCAGTCCGCCAACATAGGTGACGAGCGCACCCAAGGCTTTAAGCGGATGCGGCTTTTCCAGCGTTGCACAGACCAGGCAGCCGAGCGCATGCAGAAAACGAGACAGGGTGATCGCCACCACAAGGCTCGTCACGGCGATTCCAAGGTCGCGCCCCGCATAGGCAAAGCCGGTGATGACAAAAAGCCCGATCAGAAGCGCAGTATATTCAGCGGCATTTCCATGCGCCCGCTCGGCTTTCATCATCGGCCCCGTCGGGTCAGTCGCTGCGCCATAGGCAATGGTCTTGGTGCGCCCCCGCGTGATCGAAACCCAAAAGCCCAGCAACAGGGTCAGAATGACCAGCGCCGCGCTACAAAGAATAAGTGTTGAATGCATTTGGTGTACCTCCCAGACGGCAGAGTAACCCCATTTGGGCGAGTGGGAAGCATTCGGGCACAAAAGCTGCATTAACCCTCCCGCGTCACTGCCACTCTTGACGCAATCTGTTTCAGGCGTCATCGCCACCCCACACCGTGTTTCAACCTTCCAGCCAGATGCGAGCCGTCTTATGGACCTTTCCAAAATCAAAACCGGCGACAATCCGCCAGACGATATCAATGTGCTCATCGAGGTCCCGCTCGGCGGCGACCCGATCAAATACGAGATC
>NZ_DGNK01000010.1:0-44686 GCF_002388935.1 Hyphomonas sp. UBA4494 | reverse complement strand
CCGGGCTCGGTCGTGCGCGCCCGTCCCGTCGGCGTTCTGATGATGACCGACGACAAGGGCCCGGACGAGAAGATCCTCGCCGTGCCGCACAACAAGCTGACGTCATACTACGACAAGATCGCGACCTATCACGATCTGCCGCAAACCCTGATCGACAAGACCGCCCACTTCTTCGAGCACTACAAGGATCTCGAAAAAGGCAAGTGGACCCGGATCGAAGGCTGGTACGGCATCGAGAAAGCCCGCGAACTGATCGAAGCCGCCGTCAAGCGCGGCCAGGCAGAAGGCGCCTGATCGCAGCGGCGGGATGCAAATGTTTGAACGCCTGTTCGCACTTTGCCTGATCCTGCTGCTTTTTGCTTGCACCCAATTGCAAGACCGGCCGTCGGCGCTGCATGCACCGGCGGCCGATCTGTATGACGCCTCAGCGCCCGATCTCGGCCTCTCGCCCCTGCCCGGCGCGAAGACCATCACCGTATTTCGGCCCGGCCCCGGCACGGACCAGTTCAGCAATGGCGCCGTGCCCATCGCCTTCAAGGGCCGCGTCTTCGTCCAATGGCAAAGCTCGGCCCGCGATGAAGACGCCCCGGACACATGGGTTGCCTATTCAGTCAGCGACGACAATGGCGATCAATGGAGCGCGCCGCGTCCCCTGACCACACCGTCTGATGACGAGGAGATCCGCTCCAGCGGCGGCTGGTGGACCGATGGCGAAACGCTCGTCGCTTTCATCAATGTCTGGCCGGAAGGCTTCCACAAACGCACCGGCGGCTACACCGCCTATCGCCTCAGCCATGACGGCGAAACCTGGTCCGAGCCCCGCCCCGTGCTCGGCCCAGACGGAATGCCGGTGAATGGCGTGATCGAGCAGGATCCGCACCTGTATGACGGCCGCCTTCACACCGCCTTCCATGTGCGCCCCGGTATCCGGGCGCGCCCCTTCTACACCGACGACCCGCTCGGATTGACGGGATGGCAGGCTGGCGCGTTCGAGAACCTTCCCTCAGACCCGCCCATGAGCCGGGAGCTGGAACCCAGCCTGTTTCAACGCGGCGACTGTCTTGTCATGGTCTTCCGCGATCAGGCGTCGAGCTTTCGCCAGCTTGCATCGGAAAGCTGCGACCGCGGAGCAAGCTGGAGCCATCCGCAGCTGACTGCCATGCCTGACGCACGCACGAAGCAAAGCGCGGGCAATTTACCCGGTGGCACCGCCTTTCTCGTTCACGCGCCAAAAGGCGACAAACTGCGCATTCCCCTCGTCCTGTCGCTGTCAGAAGATGGCCACGTGTTCGACCGCGCCTTTCTCCTGCGCGGCGCCGATGACCTGCAGCCCCTGCGCACCGAGGGCCTCTACAAGCGGCCGGGCTATCATTATCCGAAAAGCAGGGTCGCAGGCGTCTTCCTCTTCATTGCCTACACCGCAAACAAGGAAGACGTCGAACTGACCCGAATTCCCCTTTCCGCGCTGGAGGCGCGCTGAATGGACCTGTCAGTCTGGCTCGCGCTGATGGCGCTGTTCTTCGCTGGCGGCCTGACCCCCGGCCCGGCCGTCATGATGGTGATGAGTGCATCCTTGCGCTATGGTGCGCCGACCGCGCTGGTCCCTGCCGCAGGTGTATCCGCCGCCAATCTTGTCTGGATTTCCCTCGCCGCAACCGGCATCGCGACCTTTGCGGCGCAGGCCCCGCTCGTGCTGATGGGCCTGAAGATTGCCGGCATCTGCTTCATTGCCTGGTTGGCCTGGACTATGGCCACCGCAGACCCGCACCGACCTCGCGCCCGCGCAGATCAGGCGCCTGCGAAGTCCAATTTGTTTGGTCGCGGCGTTGGCCTGCAATTGCTCAACCCGAATGCGCTCGTCTTCTTCGGACTGTTGCTGCCAAGCTATTTCGATCCGGACAAGCCGGTCGTCCAGCAAGCCTTGCTGATCATGCTGACCGTGACCATCACCGAAATGTTCGGCCTCGCCTTCTATGCCTGGCTTGCAGACGCCATGAACCGCCGGTTCCAGTCGCCCGTCTTCACGAAATGGTTCAATCGCCTGGCCGCGTCCGCCATGCTGGTATCGGCCCTGTTCGCGGCGCTTATGACCAGTGGAAACTGACCGCCACTCCGGGGCCAATCAGGGCTCGATCACCTCAAACCGGCTGGTTTTCGGGTTCCGCCAGTGCAGTTCGCCATGCTTGATCGCAAACCAGGCGCCATGCAGTTCCAACTCGCCCGCCTCGACCGCCCGCTTCACGAATGGAAACGACATCAGGTTTCCAAGAGACGTTTCGACACCTTCCAATTCGAGGGCAAATTGCGGATTGACCGATCCGCTTTCCACAACGCGCGCGCGGGCCGCTTCCAGCAAGCGTACCCAAGGCGTCACGAACTCGCCGATTTCCGGTGTACCTTCCCCGGCCAGAGAGGCCGCGACACCGCCGCATCCGCCATGTCCCATCACCACGATGTGCTCTATCTTCAACACGTTGACCGCATATTCGAGGGCGGCGCTCACGCCGTGCAGGCCGTCATCCGGCTGATAGGGCGGCACGAGATTGGCAACGTTACGGACGACGAACAATTGGCCCGGCGCGGCATTGAAAATGTCCGAAGGCTCGGCCCGGCTGTCGGCGCAGGCAATCAGCATGATGCGCGGATTCTGGCCTTCGCCCAGTTCCCGATACAATGCAGCCTGTTTTGAGTAGATTCCCTTCCGGAAGCTGCGATACCCTTGCAGCAGATCCTCGACCGTATTCATGCCAACAACTCCTGTTTCTCTGTAGCACTGACTAGTGCATATTGCAGTCGCGGCAAGCGGAAACGGGAGTTTGTTTACTACTTCACCCTTATGCTTGGCTGACAAAAGCTGTACCTAGTGCAGCGCAGCATTCAAGAAACTGGAGTTGTTCATGCCCACGCCCTCGGAGACCAGCAAGTCTTCCCGGAAGGGGCCGACGCGCAGTGAAGCGTCCAAGGCCGCCATTCTGGACGCAACACGCATAGAGATGGCGGAGAATGGCTGGCGCGGCTTCAGCGTAGATGGCGTCGCCAAACGTGCCAGTGCATCCAAACAGACCATCTACAAATGGTGGCCGTCAATCGGCGCGATGTGTGTCGATGCGGCTTTGGCCCTGATCCCCGACAGCCCGGATGGCGGGCGCGATCCGCAAGAACGGATTACCACGCTCATCGTGCCATTGGAGGCCGCCGCACGTACCGGAGCCGGGCACGCGGTTCTGCGGGTCGCCTTGACGGCCGCTGCTGACGACAAGGATGCAGGAGAATTGTGGCGCGCCTGGATGAACCGCGACATTCGTATGCCCATGCGCATGCTCCTCGCCGAATTGGCTGGAAAACGCGTGATTCGACGTGATTTCGATCTTGATGAAGCGATTGAAGAAATGCTGGGGCCTCTCTGGCACCGTATTCTGATCATGCGCGCACCTGTGCGGGAGGGCTTTTGTAGTGCCCAGTCCGCAAACTTCCTGAAAGTGTACGCCGCGAGCTGATTTCGCGTATGGCGTGAAATTTGCAGAGCTGCTCCTGAAGTTTTCGGGGGCATTGCATGTCTGTTACACGCATCAATTGGATCGATTACGCCAAGGGCGTTTGCATTATCGGGTTTGTCTTGGCGCAGTCTGTCTACGGGTATGTCGCCATGACGGGCCAGTCCAACTGGATGCACTTTGCCGCCGCCTGGGCAGCTCCCATCGTCCTGCCGACGCTGTTCCTCATGTCAGGCTTGTTCCTTCCCCGTACGCTATTCGGATCGAAATCGACGTTTTTCGATCGAAAAGTACTCCGATTCGTCTATTTCTATGTCGTTTGGCTGATCATCCAGACCGTCATCCTCTACGCACCGCACGTCACGTCAAACCCGCTTGTCATTGCGAGCGCAATGCTGAGCGGTCTGGCACATCCCACATCGGGGCTTTGGATCCTGCCCATGCTGGCCCTGTTTCATCTCGCCACATGGCTCGCACGCCGTAGCGCACCGACGAAAATCCTGCTTGTGGCCGCCCTGCTCCAGACGGCGCATGCGGCCGGCATGATCCAGACGGGTTGGCTCGTGATAGATGCCTTTGCGCAGTACTTCGTCTTCTTCTTCGCTGGCTATCACGGAGCAAACCTGTTCCGCCGGTTTGCAGCCCGCTTGTCCGAGGGCTTCTCGGATGTACCGGTCGCACTGATCATCTGGGCCGCCATCAACACGGTCCTGGTCGCGCAGGGTACGGCCACATTGCCCATCATCAGCCTGGTGCTCGGCTTTGCTGGCGCGTTTGCCCTGATCGCCCTGGCGACACGCTTGGCCAACACGCGGCATGGCGCCGCCATGCAATATATCGGGCGGGCGCAGTTCGTGATCTATCTGACCTATTTCCTGCCCATGACGGCCGCGCAAACCCTGCTGGTCCGGAGTGGCCTCCTGCCAGAGCCCGGCCTTACCAGCCTGGCGATTGGCCTGATCGCGATCGCCATGTCATTGGCGTTTCACCGGCTCGTGCGTCGGACCCCGCTCAAGGCGCTCTATCGTCGGCCGATGAGGTTCCGCCTCAAGGGCGCGGAACTCAGCCGGGGCGGCCAGCTGATCGGATCAGCCACCGACCGGGTCGAAGAAGCCTGATTGGAAAAGGTGCGCCTTATTTGGCGCGGTGCCACACCATCAACGGGTCAAACGCGCCGGTTTCGGCGGCCCGCTGCAATTGGCTGATCTGATCGATCACGGGATTGGCGGCCATCGGTTTGCGGGACTGGCCATAGAGCGCGTCATCCAGTCTGCAAATCTGCTCGAACAAGGCTTCCGACCGCGCAACCAGATCCAGGAACCGCGTAGGCAGGCCCAGACCTTGCTGCGCCGCCGCGTCCAGGGCCGGCTCTTCGCGGCGGATTCGGTACTTGCGAGCCGCAGCCTCGTCGCGACGCATTTCGCCATCGCGCACAGCTTTCTGCATCACCAGCCAACTCGCCGCCTGCATCAGGCGCGTCGTCAGTTCCATGCTCCAGGCCGAATAGGTGAGGCCAGCTTCACGGGGCAAGGTCGTCGCAGACTCGCGACCCGGACCGTCCAGATAGGAGGCCGTTTCTTCAACGAGTGCCATGCCGCGCGCAAAAACCGTGTCAAACAGCTTGCCGCCGGTAAACCCGTCCTGGATGTCGAGCTGATCGTCTGGTGACGTGTCTGCCGCCATGAATGATACCTCTATACGCGGGGGTGGAAATTTGGACTTTATCAATCCAGCCTTTCCACCCGCTTAATTGCCGCCCCCGAACAGGGCATCCGCCGCAGATTTCTGCGACTTCTTCTTCTCGATCTCCGCTTCGCAGGCTGCGATGCCTGCCTGGAGCACTTCTATACGTTCATGCAATTCCTGCACCGACATCTGCTCCAGCGTCTGTGGTGTGTTGACCAGAATTGGCTCTTCATCAGATGCGGCCATGGGGGTCACCCTTCAATTCGTGTTACAGCCCTTATCAAAGCAGAAACGCTGCCTAGATGCGACTCTGGAGTCAGAAGGGAAAACACAAGCGACATGGCAACAGAAATGATGAAAGCCGTCCTGGTTGAAGAGGGCGCGCCGCTCAAGCTCGGCGATTTTGAGAAACCGAACCTGAAGCCGGGTGAAGTGCTGGTCAAAGTGGCCGCTTCGGGTCTCAATCGGGCAGATCTGGTTCAGCGCCGCGGCGCCTATCCGCCGCCCCCCGGCGCCTCCCCCATCATGGGTCTGGAAATTTCCGGCACTGTTGTGGAAACGTCAGATGGCACCAGCCGATTCAAGACTGGCGACCGGGTTGCAGGCCTTCTCGCCGGAGGCGGCTATGCCGAGTTTGCGGCGGTCGACGAAGGCTCGCTTTTCCCCGTTCCAGACGGCATGGACATGGTAAATGCTGCCTGCTTCCCGGAAGCGCTGATGACGGTGTGGGCGAATGTATTCGACCGGGTTCACTTCCAGAAGGGTGAAGCATTCCTGTGTCATGGCGGAACCAGCGGGATCGGCGTCATGGCGCTGCAAATGACCAGGATCGCTGGCGCATCAAAAATCTACGCAACTGCCGGATCAGACGACAAATGCGCGCTCTCCAGAGAGCTCGGCGCAGATCGCGCGATCAATTACAAAACCGAAGATTTCGAGAATGTTGTCAAGGAAGAGGGCGGCGTCGACGTCACGCTCGACATGGTGGGCGGGGATTACATCCAGAAGAATATCTCGGTTTCCCGCCCGGATGGCCGGATCATTAATATCGCCTATATGAACGGCTTCACGGCAGAGGTGAATTTCGCGCCCGTCCTGATGAAACGCCTGACCCTTGCCGCCACGACCCTGCGGGCCCGGCCGGTCGAGGAGAAGCGCCGCATCCGCGATGCGGTCGAGCAGGATTTCTGGCCCCATGTCGTCTCCGGCAAAATCCGGCCAATCCTGGAACAGGCGTTCCCGGTGGCCGAAGCCGAAGCGGCTCAGGCCCTGATGGCCAGGGGCGGCCATTCCGGCAAGATTGTGCTGGTCTGGTGAAGCGCACGGCTTTCAATTTCCCAGACATGGCATTATAAGGCCAGCAAGGTTTAAGGCACGTCTGAAACCCGACCGCCCGGCACGATGTGTCGGGCGGCTGCATTTCTGGCGGCCATTTCATTCAGGGAGTTCCCCATGTCAGATATTCTGATGCCCAAGGCGACCGCCGTCTGGCTGCTCGACAATACCAGCCTCACCTTTACGCAAATCGCAGATTTTTGCGGCCTCCACTATCTGGAAGTCAAAGGCATCGCCGATGGCGACGTGGCCGAGAACATGCGCGGCGTTGACCCGATTGCGGGCGGCATGCTGTCGCGCGAAGAAATCCGCAAGGGCGAGGGCGATGAAGCCTACAAGCTGAAGAAGGCTGCCTCCAAGATCGCTCATATCCCACAGCCAAAGCGCAAGGGCAGCCGCTATACACCGGTCATCCGCCGTCAGGACAAGCCCGACGCCGTGGCATGGTTCATTCGCAACCACCCGGAAGTCTCTGACGCTCAAATTTCAAAGCTGATCGGCACAACCAAGTCGACCATCAACAATGTGCGGGACAAATCGCACTGGAACTCACCGAACATCCGTCCGGTCGATCCTGTGACGCTCGGCCTCTGTACACAGATCGAGCTTGATGAAGTGATCGCGAAATCGGCTGACAAGCGCCGCAAACTGGAAGCCGAGAAGGCCGAGAAGTTCGAAGGCCCGGGCCTTGCCCCGGCACAGGACGAAGCGAGCGCCTACGAACCCGAAGAAAAGCCTGCCGAGGACAATGGCGGCAACGTGTCAGCAGACGACATCTTCAAGAATTTCAGCTAGGCACGCCCTCGCAAACCCAAACCAAAAAGGCTGGCCACTGAGCCGGCCTTTTTTGTGGAGTGGGACGCCAGTCTCCTCTCCCCACTTCTCCGGCGCAGGCAGGGGTCCATCTCGGAACGCCTCCCCATGTGCATGAGGCAGCTTCAGGAGATGGATACCTGCCTGCGCAGGTATCTTCGGGGTGAGGGTTTGGTCTCCAATCCGTCTGAGAACTCCCTGCCCCATACTAAGCATCTGCCCTCACAGGAGCCGGATCAGGTACCGTTCTGGTTGTGGGGTCAGGGACAGGATGGTGCGGGTTGGGGCGACGGTCCGATGCGCGCCTAGGCAGGTCAGGCCAGGGTGAGCTTGCGAAAGCAGGTTGGGAAACCGCCTCGTCCGGTCGCACGGGAGAAATCCCCGGATGAGCCATGCGTGGGAAAGCACGATGGATCCGTTTGCGCGGCGCCGGTAACGAAGACCCGGGACCATGGGCCCCCATGAGGGTGCTCGCCGAAACTCCTGTCCGGCGCGGCGGGCGGTAACGCTCCATTCCGTAGCCATTCCAAATCATCCGGCGGAGCGCCACGGCGCCCGCCGCGCCTCGGCTTCGAGGGAGCACAAATCGCACTGCGATTTGCCCGAGAAGGCCCAAGCGCAAGCGCAGGGCTTGTGCTGGAACACGAGATACCCGGATGGCGCGCGCCAGTCCGGCTTTGGGTGCAGGGAACGAAATACATAGTTTCGTATCTTTAACGACGTTTTTATTTACATCATAAACGGGCGATGCGCTTCCTGCTCCTCATCCTCATCAGCCCCGCAATTGTCTGGCTTCTCAGCCCTGCTGCCGCGCAGCTGACAAGTGGAATCTCCGCGCCTGAAATCAGGGAGGGCGCGCATTCGGTCGGTTACCGGGCCGCTTATGACCCGGACAGGTCGGGACTCGCGCAGCGCATCCATGCTGAACGCGCGCTGACCGGGAGCGTCGCCGTGAGGGGCGTGATCCAGGCACGCAAGACAGAGGCCCGCGCGGTTGATGTCGACTATGTTCAGGGAGAGTTGCGCTGGCAAATCACCCCGGATGGGGCGCGGTGGGCATCCGGTCTTCGGCTGGACGCGCGCTTCCGGGATGGCGGTCGCCCGGGCCAGGTCGCGCTACACTGGCTGAATCAGGCGCAGTTGACCGACACAGTGCGGTCCCGGTTTTCGGTCATTGCAAGCATCCAGACCGGATCAGGTCGCGAATCTGGAACCTTCCTGCAAACACGGGGGGAACTCAGCCGGCGGCTGGAGGACGGAGTCGATATCGGCGCCGAAGTTTACAACACTTATGGCCCCGCGAACGATCTCTTGCCCGTGTCACAACAGGACCATCAGGCAGGCCCCTTTGCCTCACTTCCCCTGAAGGAGTCCCTGACTTTGCGGACCAGCGCCCTGGTTGGACTGACCGCCGAATCGACTGACGCAACATTTCGCGTTTTCCTGACCCAACGGTTTTAACCTCACAGAAGTCCCTCGCATCTGACGGATCATTACGGTAAACGTGATTTTAATGCAGACAAAGGACGGGTAAGTCCGCGATGGATCGCGAAACGAAATTGGCCGTCGCAGGTGCGGCTATCGCAAGACGGGAACAGAAGCGTCAAGAAAATGGCGGGTCTGGCGGCAAAACCGAGAAGGGGAATCTCATGCGCGCAATCTTCGGAATCTTCCCGCTGCTGGTTATCCCGGTAGCGCTCTACAATCTTCTGGCCATCGGTTTTGGCGGTTCAGTCGAAATGGCAAACGAATTCGGCGAGATCATTCGCGCGGATTCCGCGCCGATCCTGTCATTGTTGAACGACCGTTTTCTCGGTCTGCCGATGATTTCCGGCGTCGACTGGATCCTCACCAAAGGGGATGCGATCCTCTTGCTGGCCGTGGTCTTCCTGTTTCTGGAAATCCTGAAGTCGACCTCGACAGGCACGTCCACGATCATCAATCACGCAGTCTCGATGATCCTGTTCATCGTCTGCCTGATCCAGTTCCTGCTCTTGCCGAACTTTGCGACATCGACCTTCTTCATCCTGATGTCGATGACCTTGCTGGATGTTCTGGCAGGTGTTGTCGTCACGATCGTTTCTGCTCGCCGCGATTTTGGCGTCGGGGAAATGTAGACCGGTCCTGCCGGTTACAAAAAAGGGCCTGCCAGCCGGCGGGCCCTTTTTCGTTTGAGTTGGAGAGGAAGTCAGTCTTTTCCGTAAAGGTCTGACAATTGTTTCTGAATCGCGGCCATCTGGGCCTGCATGTTGGAAAGCGCCTCCGCCTGGTATTCCATCATCGGATTCATGGAGGGTGTGCCATTCCGGGACTGTGCATTCTTCAGCGTCGGCATGAAGAGTTTCATCGCCTCTTCGAACATCGACATGTTGCGCTTGGCCTGTTGCTCGAACATGCTCATGGGGTTGGCAGCCTTGCGCCACTCCTTCTGGGCTTCGGCAAAACTATTCATGGACATTTCCAGATACGAGGGCAGGAAAGTCTGGGCCCCGCCGCCATAAAAGCCGATCAACTGGCGCAAGAAGTTCAGTGGCAGCGCGCCTTCGCCCTTTGTCTCGTTCTCGAAAATGATCTGAGTCAGAACCTGACGGGTCAGGTCAGCCCCAGATTTTGCATCCCGCACCTCAAAGTCACGCCCTTCCCGGACGAGTTCAGAAAGGTGGTCAAGCGTCACGTAGGACGATGTCGACGTGTCGTAGAGACGACGGTTCGCGTACTTCTTGATAATGATCAGATCGTCTGATCCATTTCCCTTGGCCATGTCCTGCCCTCTGCTTCTCCGACTTGCGAAGCAATTATTGTGCTATGCAACAAGTCTGACACAAATTTGCCCTGCGACCAATGTGCTATTGCTATCGATGCAACAGAATGGCTAGCTGATTGCCGTCAAACAAAACGGGAGGAAACACGTTATGACTAGAGTTGCTCTGGTCACAGGAGGCACGCGCGGTATTGGGCGGGCAATCAGTGAAACACTAAAAAACAAGGGCTATAAGGTTGCGGCCAATTTCGCTGGCAACCAGCAGGCCGCCGACGAATGCGCCAAAGACCTCGGGATCAATTGCTACAAGTTCGACGTTGCAGATTATGATGCCGTTACGGAAGGTCTGGCGCAGATCGAAAAAGAGCTCGGTCCCGTTGACGTTGTGGTCAACAATGCCGGTGTCACCCGCGACGCACCGTTCCACAAGATGACGCGCGAGCAATGGCAGCAAGTGATCGATATCGATCTGACATCAGCGTTCAATGTAACGCGTCAGGTCTGGGAAGGCATGCGTGAGCGCGGCTGGGGCCGGGTCATCAACATCTCTTCCATCAATGGACAGAAAGGCCAGTTTGGTCAGGCGAACTATTCCGCCGCAAAGGCCGGCCTGATCGGCCTCAGCAAGGCACTGGCCCAGGAAGGCGCAAAGAAAGGCATCACCGTCAATACGGTCTGCCCAGGCTATATCGACACCGAGATGGTGCAGGCTGTTCCGGAAAAAGTCCTTGAGGGAATCATTGCGACGATCCCTGTCGGCCGCCTTGGCAAGGCCGAAGAGATCGCCTCAATGTGCGCCTATCTCGCCAGCGACGAAGCTGCCTTCATC
Source organism: Hyphomonas sp. UBA4494 (assembly GCF_002388935.1). Classification (NCBI taxonomy): domain Bacteria; kingdom Pseudomonadati; phylum Pseudomonadota; class Alphaproteobacteria; order Hyphomonadales; family Hyphomonadaceae; genus Hyphomonas; species Hyphomonas sp. UBA4494. Next base: position 33,768 of record NZ_DGNK01000010.1, on the reverse strand, counting down.
ACTGGCGCCACCATGACGGTGAACGGGGCGCAATACATCGCCACCTAGAGGCTCAATGTGATCTTGCCGAAATGCTGCTGGCTGGCTTGATGGGCAAAGGCGGCAGCAATTTCGGAAAGTGGGAAATCCTTGTCCAGCACGGGCTTGATGCCGTTGGCCTCGATGGCGGCAATCATGTCTTCCTGATGCCGGCGGGATCCGACCGTTATCCCCGACAGCGTGATGTTCAGAGAGAACAGAGCCGCTGTCGGGACTTCCCCGGACACACCCGTCAGCACACCGATAAGGGAAATATGACCCCCTGGACGCGACGCTGTTATGGACTGGGCCAATGTGCCTGGCCCGCCAATCTCGACAACCTCGTCCACGCCACGCCCTCCGGTCAGGGCTTTGGCTGCCTTTCCCCAGTCAGGCGTGTCCTTGTAATTGATCACATGATCTGCGCCCAGTTCTTTCACGCGCTGAAGCTTTTCATCAGAGGATGATGTGGAGATCACGCGGCACCCAGCCGCCTTGGCAAACTGGAGGGCGAAAATGGATACGCCGCCCGTGCCTTGGGTCAGCACCCAGTCACCCGGCTTGACCTTGGCCTCAACCATCAGGGCGCGCCATGCCGTCAAGGCCGCGCAGGGAAGCGTTGCCGCCTCTTGATAAGAGTATCCCTCAGGCATGCGCGTGAAGGATGTCTCTGGCGCGGCAACGAGTTCAGCGCCGAAGCCGTCAGCGCCATCTCCCGGAACACTGGCGAACCCAGCCGCTTCGATTTCGCCGGCCTGCCAGTTGGGGAAGAACAGCGACACAACCTTGTCACCTGGCTTGAATTTGGTGACACCCTCGCCAACTGCGACGACCTCACCCGCTCCATCCGACATGGGAATTCGTCCGTCATCTGTAGGGATGCCGCCCATGACCACCACGAAGTCGTGATAGTTCAGGCTGCTCGCATAAATACGAACGAGTATTTCCCCGACGGCCGGCTTGGGATCCGCGCGGTCTTCTATGATCAGATTTCCCGGCCCGCCGGGCTTCTTGACGGCAGCAACTTTCATGGTGGTCTCCTCCTGAGTTTCCGACAGGGGAGCTATGGCTCCGCTAGGGAAGTCAAGCGACAGGCGAAAACTAGGTGGTGCTCAATTGCAACCGCGCTTCCCTCAGCGCCTTTCTTCTCACTTTTCCCGCATCATCCCGTACGGGTTCAGGCACAAACTCGAAGCTCTTTGGAATCTTATAGCGCACCAGATGGTCGGCAAGATGTGCAAGCATCGCGTCGTCGTCCACTGAGCCTTCGGGACGGTCGATGATCGCATGCAGCCGGGCGCCCATATCGTCATCCGGCAGGCCAATTACCGCAGATGACCTGACCCCCGGATAGGCATCAATCGCCGCTTCCACTTCGGCGGGGTAGATGTTCGCGCCGCCAGACAGGATCATGTCGGAAAGCCTGTCCGTCAGGTAGAGATATCCCTCTTCATCCATCCACCCGAGATCGCCCAGACTTTCCCAGCCGCCTTCGATGGATTTGGCTTCCGCGCCGATGTAGCGATATGTCGTGCCCTGGCCCGTCAGGGGCCTGAGGAAGACTTCCCCGACGTCGCCGGATGGAAGCGTCTCGCCCGCCTCCCCGACAATCTTGATTTCGCATGCCTCAACAGGCCGGCCTACAGAGCCTTTGTGCGTCAGCCATTCATCCCCGCGGATCATGGTCGTTCCCTGCCCTTCGGTGCCGGCATAAAGCTCCCAGATCACTTCCGCGCCGAGCCACTCAATGAAGCATTCCTTCAGCCAGGCCGGGCAGGGTGCGGCCAGATGCCAGAGCGTCTGCAAGCTCGACAGATCGTAACCTGTCCGTACATCTTCAGGCAGCGCCCAGATGCGGCGCATCATAGTCGGCACCATATAGACGATATTGATCTTCAGGCGTTCCAAAGTCGCGAGAGTCTGCTCGGCATCGAAGCGCGTCGTGATGGCCACGGTACAGCCGCGAAACAGCGCAATCATGGCCCAGACGAACGGTCCGTTATGATAAAGCGGCCCCGGCACCAGCATGGCACCCTGTTGCGGAATTTCCAGATATGGCAGATCAGTATCCCAGGCCGCCGGTTGAGCAGAGACGATCAGCTTTGGCCGTCCGGTAGACCCCCCACTTGTCATCGCTTTCAGGGAAGCCGCTGTCAGCTCCGGTAGGGGCTCTGCGGACAAATGTTCTCCAGGTACAAATCCCTGAGGTACAGAGACTATCTGTTCAAATGCGCCGGTTTCGGCTCCAACGACCAGCGACGGCTTGCCCAGATCAGTAATCTGGTCCCGTTCGGATTTCGGCAATTTGGCAGATATGGGTTGAGGTGTGGCCCCCAACTTCCAGACGGCAAAGCATGCTTCGAAGAATTCTATGCCATTCGGCAGTGCGATGGTAACGAAATCATCTGGTTGTACGCCTAGCTCGGAATAGGCCCGAGCGAGGCGGTTGGTACGCTCTTCAAACTCACCCCAGGTGATGGCCCGTCCTTCATGATCGATTGCAACCCGATCAGCCTGTCTTGCTGCCCAGTATGAAATGATGCGCGACATGGATTGGACTGGCATAGTGTTTCCTCGCTACGTTTTTATATATTGGCTCGCCTGAGCAATCGCTGAAACCCCTCCCAGAATTCCTGTCGGCGGGTATCAGTCTCCATCAGGATTTCATGCATGGCACCTTCAATAACCCCATGTTCGCAATCAGGCAGCCGCGCGCAAATCTTTTCGTGTGCGGCATTGTCGACCAATTGCTCTTCCTCGGCAGATGCAACAAAGACGGGAATGGCGACCTGTTTGAGAGCCTTCGGTTTACTGAACGTATCAACAATGCTGAGTGAAGCACCAAGCCAGCCCCATGTCACCGGGCCCAGCTCCAAATCAGGCTGCGCATCAATTAGCGCGCGCTGCATTTGCCAACGCTGCTTGTCATGCGTGACGATATTTGTCTCAAACGTCTCCGGCGGACCGGGTTGGATGGCATAGTCCCCCGCGCGCCCCGTCGCGCGCATGGCCCAAACGAGATAGCGCATCCCGAAGAAGCGAGACTTCAGGCCCCACATTGGCGCACAAAATGCCGCAGCGTCCACTTTTACGAGACCTTGCGAGATGGCGGCCAATGCGATGGCGCCTCCCATGGAATGTGCGAGAGATACATGCGGACGTGGCAGGCGGTCCTGGAGTTGGTCCAACCCATTGGCCAGCGCGCCCATAAAGGTCTCGAACCGATCAATATGGCCCTTCTTTGTATCATCCAGAAGGCGTTCCGAAAGGCCCTGCCCAGGCCAATCAAGAATTACGACGGCAAACCCCATGGTCTGCAGCTCTCGTCCGACCTCAAAGTATTTCTCGATGAACTCCGTCCGGCCCGGACACACTATCGCAGTGCCACGCGGACCAGACTTCGAAAGCGCAGGGGCCACGCAGGCGCGAAGATTGCGGCCTTCGCTCCCCTTGAACCAGAGTATTTCCGCCCCGTCGGGAGGCGGGTTGCCCGGGATCAGCACAAAGGAGCTGTCCAGTGTGTGGGGACGCGTCGTCATATCGGACCTTCAAAAGAAAGAAGCCGCCCAAGGTTTCCCCGGACGGCTTCAGAGATCAAGTTCGATTCAGCGAAATTAGCTGAACTTCTTCATCAGGTTCTGCAGCTGCATGGCAACAGACATGTCACCTTCAACCTTCAGCTTGCCCTGCATGAATGCCATTGTCGGGTCCATGGCGCCTTCGGAAATCTTCTTGAAGTCGTCCCAATCGACCTTGATGGTCGCGTCGGCATCGGAATCGGAATTGTCAGCCTTGCCAGCAACGCCGTCGATGAAGAGCTTGCCTGCATCACCGAAGTCAAATTTCACCTTCTTGGTGAAGTCACCACCGGCTTCGACGGCCGAATCTGCTTTCGCTGTGAGTTCTGCGAGATCCATTGAATTCCTCCTTGAATGGACTTTGGCCGATAAAGCCGTTCCTTCTATAAGAATGCAAGCCCGCAACGGCCAGATTACCTTGATTTAGTTCAGTTGCGTGGCGGCATCCTCAAATCGCTCAGGTTTTTAAAACGTGTTGACCTCGCGTAGCGGAAGCGTGGAAATTGGACGCCATGAGCTGGCAGAAATCGATCGAAGAATTGCGTCGCCGAGAGCGACTGGCGGAAAAAATGGGCGGCGAGGAGCCCGTGTCCCGGCAGAGGGGCCGTGGAAAGCTGACGGTTCGCGAGCGCGTCGCCTTCCTGGCGGACCCCGGCAGCTTCCATGAAATCGGCAAGATCGCAGGCAAGGCAACCTATGGCGCCGACGACGAATTGGACGATTTCCTGCCCTCGAACTCAGTTATGGGCCGGGCCACCTTGAACAGCAGATCGACAGTGATTCTGGCAGACGATTTCACTGTTCGGGGCGGCGCAGCCGATGCTTCGATCTGGCAGAAAATGGTTCAGGCCATCAAGATGGCGGCCGAGTACCGCCTTCCGCTCGTTCAGATGATTGACGGCACCGGGGGCGGCGGTTCGGTCAAGATGCTGGAGAAGGACCCGCGCACCTATATTCCAGAGACACCTGGTTGGAACGAGATTACCCACGGCCTGACACAAGTGCCCTTCGTATCATTGGCCCTTGGCCCTTGCGCAGGAATGGGCGCGGGGCGAGTAGCCGCCAGCCATTTCTCTGTTATGGTCAAGGAATTGAGTCAGGTTTTCGTGGCGGGTCCGCCTGTCGCCATCGCGCTTGGTGAAGATGTCACCAAGGAAGAACTGGGCGGCTGGAAAATTCAGGGCCAGAATGGCACAGTCGACAATGTCGTGGATACCGAAGCGGACGCGTTCGAAACAGCCCGCCGTTTCCTGTCTTACCTGCCATCATCGGTGCACGAACTGCCGGAACGAGTCGTGGCTGGTGATTCGCCAGAGCGTCGGGAGGAGAGCCTACTCTCTATTGTGCCAACAGACGGGAAGACGCCGTACAAGCCGCGGAAAATTGTCGAGGCAAGTGTTGATACGGGCAGCTTTTTCGAGATCGGTCATGACTGGGGTCGGGGTATCGTCTGCGGGTTTGCCCGTCTGGATGGGTATCCTGTCGGGATCTTGGCCGGTGACCCCTTCTTCCTCGACGGCGCATGGACTGCGGATGTCTGCGACAAGGTCACTCGCCACATGGATCTCTGCTCGCAATTCCATTTGCCTGTTGTCCACTTCGTGGACTGTCCCGGCTTTGCCGTTGGCGTGAAAGCCGAAACGGCGGGTGTGACCCGTGCGGGCGTGCGCGCCATGACGGCGATCTATCAGGCCGATGTGCCGGTCTGTTCTGTCGTGATCCGCAAAGCCTATGGCCTGGCTGGATCCGCCATGATGAATCAGAGCCGGACCAAATGGCGCTATTGCTGGCCGAGTGGGGACTGGGGCAGCCTGCCCATGGCCGGCGGCATCGAGGCCGCCTTCCGCAAGGAACTGGCCGAGGCCGAGGATCCGGAGGCCCTGAAGGCCCAGCTCTACAAGAAATTCGATGCGATCCGGTCTCCCTTCAGGACAGCAGAATCCTTCTATGCCGAGGAAATCATCGACCCGCGGGACACCCGTCCCCTCCTCGTGGATTTCATCCACCACGCCTGGCGCACACTGGAGCCGGGCGAACGGAGAACAGGTTTCCGGCCCTGATCATCCGCCCGAATTCCAACGTGATCTTGCCATTTTGTAGGTTTCATGTGGAAGTCATAGTGGATGTGGAGGGAACAGATGAACATCAAAATTCCAGCAATTGCGACCGCTGCCGTCTTGCTCGCGGCATGTGGCGGTCCTGGCAACGAGTCGGCTGAGCGCGCGATGATGAACGCCCCCCCGGCCCCATCTCCGATGATGGAGCAGGACGTGGCACTGGACGGGTCGTTTTCTAAATCGGGCGGTGACAGCGGGCCGACCGAGGAGGCCGCGCAACAATATATCGCCTATTCGCACTCACTCGGATTGCGGCTGCCAGTGAAGTCCATCGAGCCAGTCATGCAGGGCCATGTTGCCGCCTGTAACCAAGCTGGCCCCTCGGTGTGTATCGTGACGAATTCCTGGTTCAACACCTATTCGGATGATGAAGCCTCCGCATCGCTCCAGCTTCGGGCAACGCCGGATTGGATTGAGACATTCCTGGAAGGCGTCGACGCCGAAGCCGAGCAAGCCAATGGCGACGTTACCAATCGCCAGACGACGGCCGAGGACCTTACCGTTTCGATCATCGACACCGATGCACGCCTGAACGCTCAGCAAACCCTTCAAAAGCGTTTGGAGGAGTTGCTCGCCAACCGGGACGGCGAACTGGGAGACCTATTGGCCACGGAGCGGGAACTTGCCCGGGTCAACGGTGAGATCGACTCGCTGAAATCATCGCTCAAGACTTTGATGCTCCGGGTTCAGATGAGCCAATTGAGCGTGAACTACGAGACCAAGCGCAATCCGGTCTCACAAGGCGCACTCTCGCCGATCGGAAGTGCGTTCGGAGATTTCTTCTATAACCTCTCCAGTGCGCTGGCCGCCGTGATCACCGCCTTTGCGATCGGCCTGCCATGGCTGATCTTGATCGGAGCCTTCCTCTGGATCTGGCTGAAGCTGATCTGGCCACGCATCCGTCGCAAGAAACCCCAATAATGTGAATGACCCCCGGAGCGATCCGGGGGCCATTCATCATCAGGCTTTCTCAGCCACATTTGCCTTCTTGCCCTTGGGCTTGGCATCACCAAGCAACAGGTGGGCTATCTCTTTCGGCACAATCATCAACATCTCGCTGGTGGACGTTTCCCAATTCTCGAGAATGTCTTTCGCACGAAGGGACTTGGTGCGCTTGAAGTGCTCCTCGATCAGCGCCCGGGCTTCTGCAATGTGCTCTGCCTGCATATCTGAGAGGGGATACCAATCAATCGAATCCGGGTTCGCCACCCGTTCGAACTGGCTTTCCGGATCCCAGATATAGGCCGTACCGCCGGTCATGCCCGCGCCAAAATTGTCACCGACCGGGCCGAGAATGACAGCCCGCCCGCCTGTCATGTACTCACAGCCATTCGCGCCGCACCCTTCAATCACCGTCACAGCGCCGGAGTTACGAACCGCGAAGCGCACGCCCGCCGTACCCGCCGCGAACAACTTGCCCGCGGTTGCGCCGTACAAACACGTATTGCCGATGATAGCGTCACCCGCCCGATGACGCTCTTTCGGCCGTGGCGATACGACAATCGAAGCGCCCGACAGGCCTTTACCTACATAATCATTGGCATCGCCGATGACTTCCAGCAGAAGACCCTGCACCGAGAACGCACCTAGCGATTGCCCTGCGGACCCTTCCAGCCGGATATGCAGGCGGCCCTCTGGCAGTGCCTGCATGCCGAACTTGCGCGTGATCGCAGAACTCGACCGTGCACCGATCGCGCGCATCGTGTTACGCACACCATATTCCAACTGCATCTTCTCGCCGCGCTCGAAGAACGGCTCGGCATCACGTAGAATCTGGGCGTCTAGGGTATCTGGAACCTCTTCACGGCGGTCAGGCTGGTAAATGACCGGATTTTCGGTATCGACTTGGACTAACAGCGGGTTCAGGTCGAGATCATCGAGATGTGTTGACCCTCGGCTTACCTGAGCGAGCAGGTCCGTACGGCCGATGGCTTCGTCAAGCGATTTGAGGCCGAGCGAGGCGAGAATTTCCCGAACGTCCTCGGCAATGAAACTCATCAGGTTCACGACCTTTTCCGGCGATCCGGTAAAGTGTGCACGTAGTGCCTCGTCCTGAACACAGACGCCCACAGGGCAGGTGTTCGAGTGGCATTGGCGCACCATGATACAGCCCATAGCCACGAGTGAAGCTGTGCCAATGCCATATTCTTCCGCACCCAGCATGGCTGCAATGACAATATCGCGCCCCGTACGAAGCCCACCATCTGTGCGAAGGGTGACCTTGTTGCGCAGATTGTTCAACGACAGGATCTGGTGCGCTTCGGCAAGGCCGAGTTCCCACGGCAGACCCGCATACTTGATGGAGGTCTGTGGACTTGCACCGGTGCCACCGACACCGCCTGCAATCAGTATGACGTCTGCCTTCGCCTTCGCCACGCCAGCGGCAACCGTTCCGACCCCGGACTGGGCAACAAGCTTCACGCAAACCCGTGCCTCCGGATTAATCTGCTTCAAGTCATAGATCAGCTGGGCAAGATCTTCGATCGAGTAGATGTCATGGTGTGGCGGAGGTGAGATCAGCATCACACCCGGCGTTGCATGGCGCAGCTTGGCAATGAATTCTGTCACCTTGAAGCCGGGCAACTGACCGCCCTCGCCGGGCTTTGCACCCTGAGCGATCTTGATCTCAATCTCTCGACACTGGTTCAGATATTCCGCAGTCACACCAAAGCGGCCAGAAGCCACCTGCTTGACGGCAGAGTTCATATTGTCCCCATTCGGCAGCGGACGAAACCGGGCGCGATCTTCGCCGCCTTCGCCCGATACCGATTTTGCACCGATCCGGTTCATGGCCACGTTCAGCGTGCCATGAGCTTCAGGGCTCAACGCGCCGAGCGACATGCCGGGCGTAATGAAGCGCTTACGGATCTCATTGATCGACTGAACGACGGATACTGGAACGGGGTCCCCAGCCGGCTTGAAATCGAGCAAGTCACGCAATTGTATCGGATCGCGCGAATGCACTGCTTCGACATATTTGCGATAGATAGAGTAATCGCCGCGATCACAAGCCGCTTGCAATGTGTGGATCAGATTACCGTCAAGCGCATGTGGTTCTTCGGACGCTCTCAAGCGGTAGAACCCGCCTACCGGCAGAGATACAACATCCTCGTCGAAGGCGGCCTCATGGCGAACAAGCGAGTTTTCTTCGAGGCCAGCGAGACCAAGACCAGAAATGCGGCTGTTCATGCCGGGGAAATAATCCGCGACAAGCGCACGCGAGAGTCCCAGCGCTTCGAAATTGTACCCACCCCGATAGGAAGAAATTACAGAAATTCCCATCTTTGAGATGATCTTCAACAAGCCGGCTTCGACCGCTTTTTTGAAATTCAACACGCACTCATTGAGCGGCATCTCTCCGAAAAGCCCTCGGGCTTGCCGGTCCGCAATGATGTCTTGCGCCAGGTACGCATTCACGCACGTCGCACCGACACCGATGAGTACGGCAAAATAGTGCGTGTCGAGGCATTCGGCCGACCGAACGGTGATGGAACAGAACGTACGCAAACCTTGCGCCACAAGGTGCGAGTGAACCGCACCAGTGGCCAGGATCATCGGAATCGCAATCTTGTCCGCAGACTGATACTGATCGGTCAGAATTATGTGCTCGCGGCCTTCGCGTACTGCATCTTCCGCCTCCTGACGGATTCTACTCAGAGCGTTCTTGAGCGCAACTCCATCACCTGCCGCATCTGCTTCATTGAACGTACAGTCAATCTCTGCAGTGCCAACACCCAGGCGATCGATCAGGCGGTCATACATCCCATTGGTCAGGACCGGGCTTTCCAGCACGAATACTTCCTGCTGGGACTTGTCGGTATCGAGAACGTTTCCAAGGTTTTTGAACCGAGTCTTGAGACTCATTACGCGCTCTTCACGCAACGGGTCGACCGGCGGGTTTGTGACCTGACTGAAATTCTGGCGGAAGAAGTGGCTCATTGGGCGGTACGAGAAAGACAAGACGGCCGTCGCAGTGTCGTCGCCCATCGATCCAATGGCCTCCTTGCCACCTTCGGCCATCGGAGAAAGGATCAATTCGAGTGTCTCAAGTGTATAACCCGCGGCTGTCTGACGACGCTGCAGATCTTCCTTGTTGAACATGAGAGGCTCAGGCCCCGGGCCGATTTCCGGCTCCAGTTCGGTCACGGCCTGCAACCACTCTTCATATGGCGCCTTGCCGGCGAGCAGGTCAATTAGCTCGCGATGCTCATAAAACTTTCCGGTCTTCAAATCAGCCGCGATCATGCCGCCAGCCTGGATCAGGCCGCGCTTGGTGACTTCATGATCGCCCAGCGGGCACATACCCGCCTCAGACCCAACCGCAAGAATACCGTCTGCCGTCAGAGCATAACGAAGCGGCCGCAAACCGTTTCGGTCAAGCCCAGCTACGGCCCAACGGCCATCATAGGCCGCGATTCCGGCCGGTCCGTCCCAAGGCTCCATCACGGAGTTGCAATAGTCGTAGAGCGCCTGGTGAGCAGTCGGCATGACCGAATCACGCTTTGACCAGGCTTCCGGGATCAACATGGCCTTGGCCATTGGTGCCGAACGGCCTGACTTGCAAAGAATCTCGAACACAGAATCAAGGGCGCCAGAGTCGGACGTACCATCCGGGATCACCGGCTTTACATCATCAACATGCTCGCCAAAGGCTTCGGATACCATGCGGATTTCGTGGCTCTTCATCCAGTTCTTGTTGCCACGCACCGTATTGATCTCGCCATTGTGCGCGATCATTCGGAAAGGCTGAGCCAGCGACCATTGCGGGAACGTGTTGGTCGAATACCGCTGGTGATATATTGCGAATGCAGAGACGAAACGCTCGTCCTTCAGGTCTAGATAGAAATTGTCGATGTCCTGCGCCAGGAACATGCCCTTGTAGATCAGGGATGAATGGCTGAGTGAACATACATAGAAGGATGGAATCGCGGCCTCACGTGCACGACGCTCGATCCGTCGGCGGCAGATATAGAGCGCACGTTCAAGCTCTTCCGGGCTGCGCCCTATACCATCGCGGAACATGATCTGCTCAATCGCCGGACGTGTATCCTTGGCCTTCTGGCCTATCACGGTCACATCCACGGGGGGCTGGCGCCAGCCATAGATGTAGAACCCGAAATGCAGAACCTCGGTTTCAACCAATGTCCGCGCAGCTTCCTGAGCCGCAAAATCCGTGCGTGGCAGGAATATCTGACCCACACAGATGGGGTCGTCCGTCGGATTGTGGCCTGTGCGAGTGACATGCTCACGGAAGAAATCCTGTGGCACTTCCACGCGAATACCCGCGCCATCTCCGGTCTTGCCATCCGCATCGACAGCGCCTCGGTGCCAGACATTCTTCAATGCCTCGATCCCCATCTCCACGATTTCGCGACGCGGCTTGCCATCGAGTGCTGCGACAAGGCCAACACCACAAGCATCATGCTCATATTCGGGGTCATAGGCGTGGCCGTCCATCAGCTTCTGACGGTTGGCCTCATACTGTTTTACATATTCTGACATCTGACTACTCCGCCGCTACTTTAGAAGCGCGCTCTTGTGCTCTCATCGCCTTGTGCATGGCTTCTGCTGCGTCCCGGCCATCCTTGATGGCCCAGACAACGAGCGAAGCGCCGCGAACGATATCCCCTGCCGCATAAACGCCGGGCAGGCTGGTTTCCATTGTTGCATAATCGACCCGAACCGCGCCCCAACGGTTTACGGTCAAGGTTTCTTCGCCAAACAATTCCGGCAGGTCTTCCGGGTCAAAGCCCAGCGCCTTGATGACCATGTCGGCCTTGATGTCGAATGTTTCCCCGGTCTTGACCGGAGACTGACGACCGGAGGCATCGGGCTCGCCCAGTTTCATCCGGCTCGCGCGAACAGCTTTAAGTTTGCCGGCTTTCGTATCGAGAATGGCATCGGGCGAAGCCAGCCATTCAAAGGTCACACCCTCTTCCTCGGCATTCGTCACTTCGCGCTGACTGCCCGGCATATTCGCGCGGTCACGGCGATACACACAAGATACGCTCTTGGCGCCCTGACGGATCGCCGTTCGCACGCAATCCATCGCAGTGTCGCCGCCACCGATCACAACCACGCGCTTTCCGTCTGCGTTCAAAGTCCCGTCATCATAGGCCGGCACGTCATCGCCAAAATTCTTGCGGTTGGAAGCGGTCAGGTATTCCAGCGCAGGGAATACGCCTTTGGCCCCGCTGCCCGGACATTTCAGATCCTTTGCTGCGTAGACACCTGTCGCGATGAGGATCGTGTCGTGCTGATCTCGCAGCGTTGAGAGAGACACCGTCTCGCCGACCCGCGTATTGAACTCAAACCGGATTCCGGAATCTTCCAAGCGTTTGATACGGCGCTCAACCACATCCTTCTCGAGCTTGAAGCCAGGGATTCCGTAGACCAACAGGCCACCCCCCCGGTCATAAGCATCGTAAACCGTGACTTGATAGCCCTTTCGGCGGAGCTGTTCAGCGGCAGCAAGGCCCGCAGGGCCCGCACCAATAATGCCTGCAGATTGGGCGCGTTCACGTGGGGGCGTGATCGGCTTCACCCATCCCTGATCCCACGCATTGTCAGTGATATACTTTTCAATAGATCCGATCGTGACTGTGCCGTGGCCCGACTGTTCGATGGTGCAGATACCCTCACACAGACGATCCTGCGGACAGATGCGGCCGCAAATCTCAGGCATGTTATTGGTCGCCGACGAGACCTGATATGCTTCTTCGAGCCGGTCTTCGGCGGCGAGCTTCAACCAATCAGGAATGTTGTTGGAAAGGGGGCAGCCCTGTTGGCAGAATGGGACGCCGCACTGCGAACACCGCGCGGCTTGCTCACCAGCCTTGTCCCTGCTGAACTCAGAATAGATTTCGTTGAAATCGTCTTTTCGGTCCGAGGCATCCCGCTTTGACGGCATGCTCCGCTCGACTTTGATGAATTTCAGCATTTTTTCTGCCATTTCGGCGCTCCCGGTATTAGAAGTGTGGGCTTAGAACTTTCCCTCCAAGCTCGCAAGCGCATTCGATCATTCACAACTCACAATGATATTTATAAACTGCACTCGGCCGCCCGTTTTGCCGCCTGTGCGGCTCAATACGGAAAAACAATATCATATTGATCTTTATACGAGTGGTGGCTTTTTTGGTAAATTCCCATAGTTGGGAATTGCGTTGAAACTGTAAGGCTCGCCTGATGTCCCTATTACAGCTCGCCATTATCGCCCTGCTGCAGGGCACGACAGAATGGCTTCCCGTGTCCTCTTCCGGCCATGTACTGCTCGCCGCAGGATTCTTCGAAGCTAGCCCCGGCGACGAGTTATTGATCAATGCCGTGTCAAATCTCGGCACCTTGTTGGCGATGCTGATCTATTTCCGAAAGGACGTGACCAGCGCCATTGCAGGAGGATTTGAACTGGTCGCCGCACCAGTATCAAAATCGCCACTGTCAAAAGGGGCTCGCCTTGCAGCCGCCGTGATTGTTGCAACGCCGGTCGCCGTTCTGGTCGCATTCGCCTACGAAAAATTCCTGCCCGAAAGCATGCTGGAAAGCATGCGCAGCATCTATGTCGTCGCCGCCACAACGATCATCTTCGGCGCCCTGCTCTGGTGGGCCGATGTGAAAGGTGCGCGCGATCGCAGGGAAGAAGACATGACGATGTGGCATGCTTTCCTGATCGGCGCGACCCAGGCAATCGCTGCAATCCTGCCAGGCACCAGCCGTTCCGGCATTACGATGACGGCCGCTCGTGCATTCGGGTATGACCGCACCGAGGCAGCGCGATTTTCAATGCTGATCGGCGCCCCAATCCTCGCCGCTGCCGGACTTTACGGAGCGATGGGATTGGTGACAGCCGATGCCACCGAAACCGTGCTGACCCTGAAGGATGGACTGATTGTGGCAAGCATCGCCTTCATCACGGGGCTGGCGTCCATCTGGTTCCTGATGTCGCTACTCAGCCGAATGAGCTTTCTGCCCTTCGTATTGTACCGCTTCGCACTTGGCGCCGTGCTGATACTGGGATCACCACTCGTCGGACTACTCTAGACTTAGGCCTCGGACGCCTTGTGAAACTCGCCATAGTCGCGGAACCGCCAGAGATAGGAAGGCACGATCGCTTCAACCGTTTCCAGCTCCGTGATGCCAAGATCCTTCAGCGTCAGCGCATCATCGGCGACCACATTGTCGGATTTAAGCATCTCGACCTGGTCTCCTGCGAGGGGCGGATCGCCGAGAAAGCCCCACGAGAATGGTGGAATATAGCGCCAGACAGCTGCTGTGAGATAACCTGCGGGCTTTGCGATGAAGAACGGCAACGGAATTTTGAATCGGCGCTTGTCAATCGTCTCGAGGATCACGTCATACAGTTCATTGAACGTGTAAGTGCGGGGGCCGCCCAATTCGTAAGTCTTGCCTGCTGTGGCTGCATCATCCACCGCCACAGCAATCGCCTCGGCCACATCACCGGCATAGACCGGCTGGAAGCGAGTCGATCCACCGCCAATGGCCGGCAACAGGGGCAATACACTCATCAACGGGGACGTTGCCATCGCAGCAAAGCGGTTGAAGAACTCGTCTTCCGACGCAAACACAATGGATGGGCGTAGAATGGTCGCTGTAGAAATGGCGTCGCGAACAGCGGCTTCAGCTTCTGCCTTTGTGCGTGCATAGTCAGCCGAGGAATCGGCATCAGCGCCGATGGCTGAAACTTGGACAAACCGTGCAATGCCTTTTTCGGCGGCAACTTGCGCCAGCAATCCAGCCCCTTCGCTCTGAGCCGACTCAAACGTCTGAGCGCCTTTCTCAAACATGATGCCAACAAGATTCACGACAGCGTCGGCGCCAACCAGCGCGCGCTCGATCGATTCTCGATTGCGGATATTGGCCTGAATAATATCGACCCAGCCTGGAGGCCCCGCAAGACGAACATCCCCGGCAGTGTTCACGTGCCGACAGGCAACGCGCACACGCCAGCCCTTCTTGACGAGTTCACGGGCGGCATACCGTCCAATGAACCCCGACCCGCCGAAAACAGTTACCAAGCCTTTGGTCATCTTCAGTCTCTCTCAAAGCGACCGCAGCCGCGATAATCCGAATGGCGCCTTTGACCATAGAGCCGTTCGCCTGTCTACCAAGGCACGGCGGGCGAAACAGCGCGGCATGACAGAATATACAGGTATGCCATCAACCTGTGCAGCGCGGCGTCAGAGCGGTCAGGCCTTCACTGCCATTTCAGTCGCCATCCATCCCGCGAACGCATCCCACTCCGCCGCGCTCATGTGCAAGCCCAGCTTGGAACGACGCCACAGAATGTCATCTGCGGTTCGAGCAAACTCTACTTCAACAAGGTAGCGCGCCTCAGTTTCGGTCAGGCTCGCACCAAACATTCGGCCAAGATCGCCGTCCGTTTCGGCTTGCCCCAACAAACGCCGCGCGTCGGTGCCGTAAGCGCGTGCTAGACGCTGCAGAAGGTTAGCGCTCAGCTTGGGATAATCCTGCCTCAATCCTTCATAGAAACCGTCGAAATCCGCGCGAGGCATGTCTCCGCCGGGAAGGTCAGCGTCGCGTGTCCACTCACCACCTGCCTCCGGAAAAACCTTATCCAGTGTCTGAAGCGCGTCTTCAGCCAATTCCCGATAGGTCGTTATCTTGCCCCCGAACACTGACAGGATCGGCGCTCCGCCGTCATCATCCAGTTTCAGGACATAGTCGCGCGTCACTTTGGAGGCGTTGGCAGCGTGGTCATCATATAGTGGGCGCACACCGGAATAGGTCGCCACCACATCTGCTGGAGTGATGGCCCGCTTGTAATACTCGCTCGCGCCCTTGCAGAGATACTCGATCTCATCGGGCGTAATTTTCACCTCGTCGCGATTTGCTTCATACGGAACGTCCGTCGTGCCGATCAGTGTGAACTCGCCGCGCTCATAGGGAATCGCGAACATGATCCGGCCATCACCATTCTGGAAGAAGTAGGCGTAGTCGCCTTCGTGCCAGCGCGGCACGATGATATGGCTACCCTTTACAAGTCGTAGGTGGGTCTCGTTTTTCTTTCCATGGTCGAGCCCCAGAACATCGTCGACCCAGGCACCTGCCGCATTGACGACCGCCCTGAATGACCGGTTCTCGGATCCTTTCGGACTTTCCAGCACTGCATCCCAATGGTCACCACTGCGCACAAGCGACGTACAGCGGGTACGCGTCATGACTTCAGCACCGTGCGATTTCGCATCGACGGCGTTCAGCACGACAAGCCGCGAATCCTCGACCCAGCAATCAGAATACTCGAAAGCAAGCCGGTATTCTTCCTTGAGCGAGTCAAGTCTGGCCGACGATTTGCGCCGAAGCGTTGTGGTTGCAGGCAACAATTTGCGTCCGCCAAGGTGATCATAGATGAACAGACCAAGTCGGATCAGCCAGGCTGGGCGAAGTTCCTTGTGGTGCGGCAGGACGAACCGCATTGGCCAGATTATGTGCGGCGCTGCCTTAAGCAGGATTTCGCGCTCGATCAGGGCCTTGCGCACCAGACCGAAATCATACTGCTCCAGATAACGCAGCCCGCCATGAATCAACTTCGTGCTGGCTGACGATGTATGCTGGGCAAGGTCATCTTTTTCGCAGAGCACCACGTCCAGCCCACGACCAGCAGCGTCGCGCGCGATCCCGGTTCCGTTGATCCCGCCGCCGATCACCAGGATATCGTGCATGTCAGCCCTTCATCAGGCCTGCGGCCTTCAGCAGCTTGCCGGCACGAAGGACGCGCTGGAGCTTGTGTTCTGATGACCGGTCGCCCTTGTTCGAATCCGGGTGGAACCGGCGAACATATTCTGCATAGCGCGCGCGAATCTCCGCTGGCTTTGCATCGGTTTCGAGATCGAGTTCCTTCAAGGCGCGCTTCTGCAGCGTGTTCCGGTGGCCGGACGAGGCCGACTCGCCACTCGCAACATCATCAACATTGAAGAACTTGCTGCCTGCCCAGCGCCGCGGGTCCAACTTCTGAGGTCCCTTTTCGCCGCGCATTGGACCTGTGCCAAATTTCCAGGTGCGCTTGTGACCATACCGCTCAGACCGGGCGAACGAAGCGGCCTCGGCCTGCGACATGCCTTCAAAGAAATCAAAGCTGCGATTGTACTCTGCTGCATGCGCCTGGCAGAAATAATGACGACCATTCCCCTGACGCTTGGGCGCAGGATGGGTCCCCTCAAGATCGCATTGCTTGTGGTCGCAGACACGAGTCTTCTGCGCACGCGCACGGGAAGCCTCGTCTTTGGGAGGCTTGATGCGTATATCTTTGAACTTAACGCGATAGGAAAATGGGTCACCGTCAGACATGACCCGGCATAATAGGGAGTGCAGGTTAAAGATGCCACAGCCAAGTGACAGGTTATCGCGAATTCGTGAGCTTTTAACTGAAGCTTTTCACCCGGTAGAGCTGATTATTACCGATGACAGCCAGAAACATGCAGGTCATGCAGGCGCCGCGCCGGGCGGAGAGACGCATTACACCGTGCGAATCACGTCCTCGGCATTCGAAGGTCTGTCCCGCGTCCAAGCCCAACGCGCGATCATGTTGACGCTGCAGTCCGAATTTGATTCCGGCCTGCACGCACTCGCCCTACACGCGAAAGCGGCATGAATCTTGAAAAATCCGACTCCACGCGGAACCGAAATATGACTCGATCATTAATTTCGCAGCCGTCGAGGAGAACGGGTGATGGTACAGAAACTCATGACTGCCGCCGCAATAGGCGCAATGATTGCAGGTTCAGCGATTGCGGAGACACCTTCCGACAAGGTAAATCTCGGCATGATGCACTGGATTCGCGACACGGTTTGCACTCAGGATAGAGAGATAGTCTTCGTTCCGGTGTCCCATGACGTCCCAACGCTCAGCGGCGAGTGGGCTGTTATCGCCATGGACAATCCCGATCCAGACTCCGCCCACATCGTAACGCTCACCGAGAAGAACTGGCTGAAGGCCAATGGCTGCGACGAAGATCCGTCGCCGCAGATGCATATGGCCAGCCGAGAGCCGAAATCAGGCCGTCTCGGCCTCTGATATGTTCAGGCCAGTGACCTGGTTGCGCTGACGCCTGAGTATGTTGAAGCGATACCCGTGAAAGACAAAGCTCTGTCCGGGCTCGGGAATGGTCTGCGCCTCGTGAATGACCAAGCCTGCAACGGTTACGGCTTCTTCATCCGGCAAGTTCCAGCCTGTCGCCCTGTTCAGGTCCCGAATAGGTACCCATCCATCCACGTTGACTGATCCATTTGGCTGGGGACGCACACCCTGAACGGCCACATCATGCTCGTCATGGATATGACCGACGATCTCTTCCAGAATGTCTTCCAGCGTAATCAGCCCCTGAAGCTCACCATACTCGTCAACAACCAACGCGAAGTGACTCCGTTTTTGAAGAAATGCGTCGAGTTGGTCCTGTACTGGTGTTGTCTCCGGTACAAACCACGGCTTGCGCAAGATCGAGTCGAGATCGAGCGCGCTCAGGTCGCCGCCAAGCGGCAGCGCCGCCCGCAACAGGTCCTTTGCGTGCAAAATGCCGACAATCTCCTCCTTCTCGCCCCGGTATAGCGGCAGGCGCGTATGCGGGCTGGCGAGCGCTTTGGTTACCAACTGCCGAGGCTCAGTATCCGCATTCAACATGCGAATGTTTTTCCGATGGATCATCACGTCTTCGACGGTCAGCTCCTTCAAATCGAGCGCCCCGACCAGTCGCAGACGATCTTCAGCTCCGACACCTCCTTCGGAGGCGTGTAGGTCAATCGCACCGCGAATTTCCTGTTCCGCCGTGACGAGTTCAGCAGGCGCACCAAGGCCGAGGATCTTCAATGTGATGGTGACGACAAATTGGATCAGTTTCACAATCCACGCCACAGCCCAAACCAGACCACTGATCGGCCGCGCTACGCTCATCGCCATAGTGTCGGGACGCGTGATCGCATAAGTTTTCGGCAGGACTTCGGCAAACACCAGTACCAGAATCGTCATCACGCCGGTAGCCAGCACCAGCGCGACACCGCCCGGTCCGAACAATGAGGTAAACAGCGACGTGGCAAGCACCGAGGCGAGGATGTTTACCAGGTTGTTGCCCAACAAGATCGCACCAATCAGATTTTCGCGATTACTGATCAGGCGATTCACTGTCTCGGCCCGCTTGTCACCATCCTTTTCAAGCTGGTGCATGCGCGCACGCGACGCGGCCGTCAGCGCCGTCTCAGACCCCGAAAAGAAGCCTGACATGCCGAGCAGCACGAAAATTGAGATGATGTAACCGGCAATCATGGGTGGGGTCTCATATGTGTGGATCAGCTCTCCAGCAATTCGCTACGGAGAAATGCTTCGACGGACGCAAGATCTGCATCCTTGTGGATGTAGGACTGGCCAATACCGCGTGCGAGGATCAAGGGTACTTTGCCGCCGCTGGCTTTCTTGTCCTGCTGCATTAGCTCGACCAGTCGCGCAGCGATGTAAGGCCCACCCTGACGTCCCGGAATGCTTGATTGCAACCCCGTCGCATTGAGGTGCGCCGTCACACGGTCTGCATCGGATTGCGGCGTGATACGCTGACTTGCGCCATAGCGAAATGCGAGCGCCATGCCGATGGCAACGGCCTCGCCGTGCAACAGATCCGGCGCATAGCCGTTTGCCGCCTCAAGTGCATGGCCAAACGTGTGGCCGAGGTTAAGCAGCGCCCGGACGCCGGTTTCGCGCTCGTCTTCCGCAACGATGGCCGCTTTGGCACGACAGCTGGTGGCAACCGCTTGCGCTATTGCCGCTGGGTCCAGTGCCAGCACCGCTTCGCCATGCTCTTCAAGCCACGCAAAGAAACCCGGATCATTGATCAATCCATATTTCACGATCTCGGCGTAACCAGCGCGCAGCTCTCGCGGCGGCAGCGTTTCAAGCAGGGACGTATCAGCTATCACCAATTGCGGCTGATAGAATGCACCAATCGAATTCTTCCCGCGCGGCGTGTTCACCGCGGTCTTGCCGCCGACCGAGGAATCGACCTGGGCCAACAGGGTCGTCGGCACCTGCACGAATTTCATGCCGCGCTTCATAAGGCTGGCTGCAAGCCCCGTAATATCACCGATCACGCCACCACCGAGCGCAATGAGTACATCGCTGCGGTCAGCAGAGGCCTCAAGTAACCAGTCGAGGATCTCTTCGAGATTGGAAAACGACTTCGTTTTCTCGCCCGGCGTCAGGGATTTCCAATGCGTCGTCACACCGGTTGACCGAAGCGCCTCATCCAGTCGATGTCGGTGCATCCGCTCGACCGTCTCATCTGTCAGCACGAAGACCCGCGGCTGTTTGATCATGGCCGACACGCGCGCACCGAGCTGGTCCAGCGCGCCGTGGCCGACGAGAATGTCATAGCTGCGATCTTCGAGCTCGACCGTGACGGTCTCAAGCGGTGGTGCGGTCACGTTCACTTCGGTGTCCATGTCTGGAGGGCCTTGTATATGGCATTGACGGTGGCCGCGTGCGGTCCGTCCTTTGACGGCACGACGAGATCGGCTTGGGAATAGATCGGCTCGCGCTCTGCCAACAGATTGGTCAGTACGTCCTTCGCATCCGGACGCCTCAGCAAGGGACGCGTATCGCGCTTCTGGACACGTCGCCAAAGAGTTTCGAGATCAGCATTCAGCCAGATGGTGACCGCGTTCTTCTGCATCAACAGGCGGGTCTCATCATTCAGGTAGGCACCCCCGCCCGTAGCCAACACGTGGGGAGGCAACTCCAATAGCCGCTTCAACACCTGATGCTCCCCGCGCCGAAAATCCTCTTCTCCGTGCAGTTTGAAAATATCGGTTATTGATAGGCCCGCCGCCTTCTCGATCTCCGAATCACTGTCATAAAACTCTCGGCCCAATCGTTCGGCCAAGCGGCGCCCGACGGTAGATTTTCCTGCCCCCATCAAACCGACAAGCGCGACGGTTCGCGACATGTAGGGCAATGTCGCGTCAACCGGTCTGGAAGTACTGTCACTGTCAGAAGGCATTCTGGACTTTCGGGCTCCGTTCGGTACTTGTCCTATAGTTGCTGTCGCGCCTTCGCAATCCAGCGCCGGAATTCTGTATCTAGGGGTAAATAGCCATGCGCAAGTTTCTGATCCTTTTAGGCCTGCTGGCAATACTTGTCCTCGGCGCGGCCTGGTGGCTGGGCGGACAGGCCGAAAAGGGTAAACCAGAGCCCGGTGAAGTCCGCATCGAGGTCGACAATGTCCTTTAAGGGCGTTGTCTCGGTCGTGTGCCTCATCCTCGCCGGGAGCTTACCGGCAGGCGCGCAAATCGAGGATTCCGGTCTAGAGCTGGTGAATCCGTGGGGAATGAGCTTCCTCGAGGCGGGCGAGCCTTCCCTGCCAACCGATATGTGGCGCGCGTCCGACGCTGATGATTTGCTGCCATTGATGCGAGATGTCCGCACACACGACCTGACTCCGGCTGAACGCACGTTGATGCAACGCATGGCCCTGTCGCCCGCCACACCACCAGCGGGAATGCAGGAACCCCTGCTAAGGGCCGAACGGGCACGTATCATGTACGACCTCGGCGAAGCCCAAGCCGCAGCCACCCTCATGGCACGACTCGATACTCCTCCTCCTGGCCTCGACGCGGATGAAATCGTTGCAGATCTCAATCTTGCGCTGGGCAATGAAGCAACAGCCTGCGATATGCTGAATGCGCCAGACCGTCTTTCAGGTTATTGGGCCAAATTGCGCGCGGTCTGCGCGGCACTGCAAGGCAATACTGCCGGCGCAGAACTCGCGATTGAAATGGCCTTGCAACAGGATGCCGTCGATTCCTGGCTTCTGGCCGCTGTGTTTGCGACATCCGGCGAACTGCCTGACGCGCCAGAGGCAGATTACTCTTCGGGACTGAACCTTGCCATCTCTGCCGAGGCGGGCCTCACGCCTCCGGAGGCACCCGTCCCCGCGAATCGTCCCGACCTTGCAGCCGCAATGGCCCTGCATCCGAAATTGCCAATCACTCTGCGTGTTCAATCCGCAGGAATGGCCAGCCAAGCTGGCATGCTGGAGACGGATGATTATCAGGCACTCTTCCTCAAGCTGATATCCGAACCGGGCTTCGTGCCCTCTACGCCTTTGGAGAGCGCGCTCTATGCAGCGCGCGATCCGCTTGTCACTGATGAAGATCGCGCTTTTGCGCTCGCCGCAGCACTGGAAGGCGCTATGGACACACCAGCCCATTTCAGCGCGGTCGCGCGGCTATTATGGGAGGACGTCGAACGCCTACCGATCAACACTTTCACGGCAGCCAACGCTCCGATCTTCGCGCGGGCTGCGCTGGCCACCGACCATTACACTGCCGCCAAGGACTGGTCATCCGCCAATACGATGGAAGGCGCGCGCGAAGATGGCAGCTTTGATGCCGCGCTCATGTCGGCTCTGGTGACACTTGCGGGCAGCGAGACGACACGCAGCGCCAGCGACTATATTGGAGAACGTCTAGCCACACTTGCCGAGTCTGACCTGCAAAAGCAGACCGCTGCTCGTCTTTTCGCATTATGGACCGCTCTCGGCATTGCGCCCCCGGCGGATGCGCGCCGCTTGATCGTGAATGCGCCCGAACGCAAATCCACCCCGGAAATAGATTTGCAATTGGTAGGCGTGCTTGCCTCCGCTGAGGCAGATGCTGCAGGAGAGGTTATTCTGTCCACGGTAGGCATGACCAAAGGCGATCCGACCGCACTCGATGACGCCAGCCTACTCTTGCTCCTGAAAGCACTGCAACGGATCGGCGCAGAGGATGCCGCCCGGGAGATGGCATTGGAATCAACTGGCTACTGGAAGGCGCTCAACTAGAAATTTCCCGAATTTCGTTGATCTTGCCTCCAGAAGGCTGATTGTGGACGAAAAACGGGAGGAATCGATGAGGGTATCCATACTGGCCGGGGCGTCTGCACTGGCACTTGCAGCCACGGCATGTGGGGCGCCAGACAAGACACAATCCCAAGCATCCGAACCAGAGCCCGCACCGGCTGCGATTGCCACGGCGAGCTCAACATCAATAGATCCCGCTGACAGGACTGCATTATTCGGCGACCTGCACGTCCATACCGGACAGTCCTTTGACGCCTTCATATCGTCCGTCCGGGCAACACCCGATGACGCATATCGCTATGCAAAGGGCGAGAAAATAATCACCGACGGCGGTTACGAGATCCAGTTGGACAGCCCGCTCGATTTTCTGGCCGTCACAGATCATGGCGAATATCTCGGCATCATGCCGGTCATGGCAACGCCCGGTACGAATCTGTCGCGCACGAATTTCGCAAAATCCGTATTTGGACCGGACGCGACGAACCCTGCCCAGTCATTCCATAATGTGGGCATCACCATCGTGACGGGCGAAGCAGTGGATGAGATCTACGATCGAGACGTCATCGACTCGGCCTGGATGAAGAACATTGAGACGGCCGAACGCCACAATGAGCCCGGCAAGTTCACCGCCTTCTCCGGTTACGAATTCACCGCCATGACAGAGGTCATGGACTCGGAAGTTCCCGCCGCAGCGAACCTGCACCGGAACGTCATATTTCGTGGAGACGCGCCGGACCGGCTTTTTTCCACCCTCGACTCCCCAAATCCGGAAGACTTGTGGGCCTGGATGGATGCGCGGCGCGCTGAGGGTCTGGATGTCATCTCCATCCCGCACAATTCCAACGCATCCAATGGCGAAATGTTTGCGTCCGAAACCTATGAGGGCGGTCAGTTGACTGCAGATTATGCGATCACCCGCATGCGCAACGAACCGGTAATTGAAATCTCCCAGGTCAAAGGCACCTCGGAAGTCCACCCAGCACTATCCCCGAATGACGAATGGGCAAACTTCGAGATCTACGACACCTTGGTTGGAAGCGCCGCAAAGTCGACGCCGCACCTCGGAGGTTTCGCCCGCAACGCGTTGGCGCGTGGACTGGGTTTCGAAGAAACAGAGAGCTTCAACCCTTACAAGTTCGGCTTCATTGGCTCCAGCGATACACATATCGGCGCCGGGTCTTTCGATGAGAAGAACTTTACTGGCAAGTTCCCCCAAGACGGATCCAATCCTGAGTTCCGACATTCCGTCCCACCAGCAGGTGCGGACAGTTGGGACGGTGTTGTATCGCTGAATAGCTTGCCGCCCGGCGCGGTAAAGCCCAGCATGCGACGCAAGCTGTCTGCCGGCAAGTACAGCGCATCCGGGCTGGCCGGCGTATGGGCCGACGAAAATACGCGGGATGCCATCTTCGACGCCATTCGTCGCAAGGAGACGTTCGGCACGTCCGGGCCGCGCATAAAAGCACGCATGTTTGCCGGATACGGATTTGATCAGGAAATGTTGGCAGATCCGGACCTGGTGTCAGCAGCCTACCGCACTGGCGTGCCACAGGGCGGCGACCTGGTCGGAAAACAGCAGGCCCCGTCATTTCTCGCTTGGGCGATTCGGGATCCGGCTTCTTATCCGCTGCAGCGTTTGCAGGTCATCAAAGTGTGGACCGATGCCCAGGGCAAGGCGCATGAGGCCGTCTACGATGCTGCATGTTCCGGCAATGTCGAACCAGATTCGGACACGCACCGGTGCCCCGACAATGGTGCCAATGTAGACATATCCGACTGCTCTACACGCCCCGGCAGTGGCGTTGGCGAGTTAAAAACACTGTGGACTGACCCAAACTACGATCCGACGCGCCGCGCAGCTTATTACGTCCGCGTTCTCGAGAATCCATCTTGTCGCTGGTCGACATGGGACGCGGTACGTAACGGATCACCACCCAATCCCGACATGCCCGTTCTCGTTCAGGAGCGGGCTTGGACATCGCCGATCTGGGTCAAACCGGAATGATGTTCACGCAATTTTAGGCGCGGCGCGCCAAGGTCGGGCAATGTCTGACCGCGCGCGCATCGAAGCCTTCCTTGAAATGATGTCTGCAGAGCGCGGCTCATCCGCAAATACGCTGGACGCCTATGGACGGGACTTGCTGGACGCATCCGAATTTTGTGGTGGCGGGTTATGTGATGCTGAAGGAAGTGAAATTTCAGGCTGGCTGAGGGATTTGTCCAAGCGAGGCATGGCTCCATCGTCACAAGCCCGAAAGCTGTCCGCGGTCCGACGCTTCTTTCGCTTCCTGTTTGAGGAAGGAGACCGCAAGGATGATCCCACCGCGAAGATTGACGGCCCAAAGCCCGGCCGGGACGTGCCCGATGTCCTGTCTCGCGAAGAGATGGCTCGTCTGCTGGATTGCTGCGGCGACGATTTGAGGCTGAAATGTCTTGTGGAGCTGCTCTATGGGGCGGGCCTGCGGGCAACAGAACTTGTCTCTCTCAAACTCGGCCAATTGCCGAGGCGCAAGGAAGCCCGCTGGGTCACAACGGATGTGATCGTTCGCGGCAAAGGCGGCAAGGAAAGGTTGTGCCCACTGGGGCGCCCCGCTTTGCGCGGGCTTACAGATTGGCTGAAAGTACGCGAAGATCACTTGCCGGAAGCCTCACTTACAAGGAGCCGAGCTGAACCCTTTGTGTTTCCGTCGCGAGGAAAATCAGGACATCTCACCCGCCGCCGCCTGGGACAGTTGCTCGAAGCCTTGGCACTGAAAGCTGGTATCCGCCCGGATAGAGTCCACCCGCACGCGTTGCGGCACGCTTATGCAACTCACCTGCTCATGGGGGGCGCCGATCTGAGAAGCGTCCAGACATTGCTGGGCCATGCCGATATCGCGACAACACAAATCTACACGCACGTCCTGACGGACGAGCTCGCGGAGCTTCTCGAAACAGCGCACCCCTTGGCCACAAAGATTTAGCACGAGAAAAAGTTTTCAGCATTGCTGAAACCGGGAGTCATGCCGATATATGACGACGCGAGTTCGCAATGCTTTTGTATGGACGTCTCAGATGAAACGCTTTCTGAATGCTCTTATTCCAACCATCCTGATCTCGGAAATCGCCGCGATCACCTTCATGACAGCGACTTGGGCTATCCTGTCCGAGCTTCATGCAGGACTGAACGTCATCATAGGCGGGGAGGTTGTCACCGCGATCGGAGTCGCAGCTCTTACCGTAGCGGTGTTCCGCCGGGCATCGCGGCCCGACGTAGAAACCGCCTCGGCAGAAGAGTGATCAGGCGGCGGTAGCGGATCCGCGCGACGCGACCCAAAAGGCATGAACAACGCCGGGCAGCCAGCCAATCAGTGTCAGTAGCACGTTGAGCAGGAATTGAAGCCCAATGCCTTCCTTGATCGCAACTGCGACAGGTGGGAGAAATATTGTGAGTAGGATCATGAGCAGGGACATGCAGGGTTTCCTTTTTGGATAAGCTCCCCCTGCAACGCCCGGAACAGGTGAAAGTTCCCTGCCTGACGTTCCACAATTGATTTCGACTTTTCCCGAGATCGACGTTGACCCAGGTTCAGCTGCGGGTTTAGACACCCGCTGAGGGCGTTTCCATCAAGTATAGTAACGACCGCACCGGGTGAGGTGTGCGGCCGCGCGACGGGAGTCCGCTGTGTCGGCCATATTCACGCCTTCTGGCGAGAAGGAATTCTTTACGCCCTTTGGCCCCATGATGGGCTATGTCCGCATACCGCCTGCGCTGGTCGCCCATCTGAACGCCTCAATGAGTGAACAGCTGGAAGATCATTCGGGCAGCCTTGTGGGCAAGGTCCGGCAGGAACTCCGTTTTCCCAAATCCCTCGTGGACGCCACCGCCGCTGCGCTCGGCAACGCGCTGATCGAGTACCATATTCGCGCCAGCCGCCGTGGTTCATTCGGCGACTATGACCATACGACCAAGCGCTTTGAGCTGAACGTCATGGCCGGATGGTTCGTCCGCCAGTTTGCACATGAGTATAACCCGCTCCACATCCATACCGGATGCGCGCTCTCATGCGTCGGCTATCTGAAACTACCGGACGGGATTGATCAGGAATGGGCCGAGGACGACCTCGACCATCACCCTTCTCACGGACATCTTCAGTTCGCGCACGGCACCGACACCCATTACTCGGTATCGAACTTCATGATCCGCCCACGCGTCGGGGATTTCTATATATTTCCATCCTACATGTTTCACAGTGTCTATCCGTTCAAGTCGCCGGGCGAGCGTCGCTCCTTCAGCATGAATCTCTCTGTCGTCGAATCACCGGCCTGAGCCTTTCTGTCTGATTGACGCGGCACAACCGCCCTCTATGTTGCGCCGCAACAAGGAGGAACGCATGAGCACGAAAACACCAAGAGACTTCTTCAAGCCCCTGGCCATCGGTGCACCCGCCCCGATGCACGACCTGCCCATCAGGCTGGAGCGGATGATCCATTTTGTCCCGCCGCATCTGGACAAGGTCCGGGCCAAGGTGCCGACCATGGCCGAAGGCGTGGATGTGATGCTCGCAAATCTTGAGGATGCCATCCCCGCTGACGCTAAGGATGCGGCTCGCGCCGGTGCTATCGAAATGGCGTCCATGTATGATTGGCAAGGCAAGGGAACGGGCTTCTGGAGCCGCGTGAACCCGCTGAACTCCCCGTGGTTTCAGGAAGATGTGAGTGAACTGGTTCTAAAAGCCGGTCATCAGCTGGACGTGATCATGCTGCCAAAGGTCGAAGGTCCCTGGGACATCCATTTCGCCGATCAGTATGTTGCACAATTGGAGGCAAAGGCGGGTCTCACGCGGCCGATCCTGTTCCACGCCATTCTTGAAACCGCCCAGGGGATGGCACGCGTAGAAGAGATCGCACTGGCCAGTCCGCGCATGCAGGGTATCAGCCTGGGCCCGGCAGACCTGGCTGCGGACCGCAAGATGAAGACCACTCGCGTCGGGGGTGGCCATCCCTTCTACCGCGTAATCGACGATCCGAATGAAGATGGCAGCCCACGCGACTCAGCCCAGCAGGATCCTTGGCACTATACGATCGCCCGTATGGTTGATGCCTGCCGGATGGCAGGGATCAACGCCTTCTATGGTCCTTTTGGCGATATTGCCGATCTTGACGCCTGCGAACAGCAATTCCGCAATGCCTTCCTGCTGGGTTGCTCAGGCACGTGGAGCCTTCACCCGAACCAGATCGCCATCGCCAAAAAGGTCTTCAGCCCCGATCCAAACGAGGTGAAATTCGCGCGCAAGATCCTTGATGCCATGCCGGATGGCTCTGGTGTGGCCATGATTGATGGCAAGATGCAGGACGATGCGACCTGGAAACAGGCCAAGGTGATTTCCGACCTGGCAGACCTCGTCGCTTCGAAAGATCCCGAGCTAGCCGCCGCATACGCGACCTGATCCCTCTTCACGCCGAGCATTTGCGTGATAGGGTTTCCCTTGGAAGAGGGAGTATCAGTGATGCGGAAATCCATTACGGCCTTGCTGGGTCTGAGCTTGATAAGCCTGTCTGCTATCGCAGATGAAGTCTGGTCCACACCGATTGGTGACGTCGTCTACGAAGATGAGACCGATGACGGCTGGGCCGTCTGGTCTTATCCGGGCCTGACCGAGCGCGGCACCGTCTACATCAAGGATCTGGCAGGCGTCTATGAGGGCCGAACCGCCTATGCCGGCATATGGATTGAGGCGGAAAGTCCGGAGATCGAGCTCTGTGATGTTGCCGTCACCGATCCGGCAACGGGGGAATCCCACTATAATTGGGGTCGCGTGGACATCGTGTTCACGGAGCCAGACTTTCCTGGCGGCTGGGTCGCACTTCGCGGGAGCTGTTTCAATGATCCGGGCGATTACCTGATCGGAAAACCGGTCACCGCAATACAAGAATAATCGAGAGGAAATCCGATGGCTGAACACCTTATCGCCATGACGGGCCATAGCCCAAACCTGCAACGCTGGTTTGATTGGATGAATGGTGACCATTCACCTGCTGGTCTGTCTGTCCAACTCGCTGACAATGTGGTCTTCAAGAGTCCGGTTGTGCATACACCGCAGGAGGGCAAGCCAATCACGATGGCCTACTTGACCGCTGCCGGACAAACGCTGGGCGGCGACACGTTCCGCTACACACGCGTATTCGATTGCGGCGACAAGGCGGTCCTTGAGTTTCAATGCGAAATGGATGGCGTGCTAGTGAATGGAGTTGATATGATCGCCTGGAACCCTGACGGACAGATTGAAGACTTCAAAGTTATGGTTCGACCACTGAAGGGCATGCAAGCCGTACATGCGGCCATGGGGGCCATGCTGGAAAAGATGAAGCAAAATACCTGAGGCGGCAACAGTCATGACCCTGCCTGTCATCATCACCGATCGATTGGTACTCTGTCCCCACGAGACCCGTCACTTCGAGCCATCTGCAGCCATGTGGGGGTCTCCATCAGTGACCCAACATATAGGCGGAACTCCGCGATCACGTCAGGAAGCCTGGTTTACCATCTGCCGCAATCGCGGAATGTGGGACCTGCTGGGGTATAGCTCCTGGGCAATCGAGGATCGTGAGACAGGCGCATTCATCGGTGAAGGCGGATTCGCAGACTTTATGCGCGGCATGACGCCGGACTTGTCTGAATGGCCAGAAGCCGGCTGGGTCTTTGCGGAAGTCGCTTGGGGAAAGGGTTACGCCAGCGAAGCCGTTGGCGCGATGCATGATTGGCTCGATGAGAACCGCCCGGGGCAAAGCGTCTGCATCATTGATCCGGACAATGCCGGGTCCCAACGAGTCGCTGACAAATGCGGCTATGAGTTTTGGCTGCAGGCGGAATACAAGGACGCAATCGTCAATGTGTACCGTCGCAATCCTGCGCGTTAGCCGACCTTAAGGCGCGATGCCTCACTCTTGCTACTCCAGCCCCGAATGAAATCCATGAAGGCCTCATGTGGCAGACCTGCGCTGTACAGAAAGCCTTGGGCCATCGAGCAGCCGCGCCGACGCAGGAAGTCTGCCTGACGCTCAGTTTCAACACCTTCCGCAACCGTATTCAGCCCTAGCGTTTCGGCCATGGCCAGAATCATTTCAATGATCGCGGGAGCTTGCTCGTCCGATTCAAGCGCAGAGACGAACTGGCGGTCGATCTTGAAAACGTCAAACGGCAGCTGGGTCAGAATGGACAAGTTGGAATGCCCCGTTCCAAAATCATCAATCGCCAGTTTCGTCCCAAGGCTCCGTAGAGGGCGCATCACCCGCGCAACCTTTTCAGGTTCGGACACGGCCATGCTTTCCGTGATCTCAAGCTCCAAGCGGTTCGGTGGCAGGCCAGTACGCTTGAGGATCGCCAGGACGGTTTCTGTCAGATCACTGGACTGAAACTGGCGCGGTGACACGTTTACCGCGACCGTTGCGTTGAAGCCTTCCTGCATCCAGATGCGGGCGGATTCGCAAGCCGCTTCAAGAACCTGTTCCCCAATCTGGGTCACGAGTCCGGTTTCTTCTGCCAGCGGAATAAATGTGTTCGGAGAGATGATCTTCCCGTTCGGTCGGACCCAACGAGCCAAGGCCTCGGCACCGACGACCTGGCCGGTCTGAAAATCGATCTTGGGCTGGAAATGCGTCTTGAATTCACGATTGGCGACTGCGTCGCGCAGTTCAGCTTCCAGCATATACTTGCCACGCGCAACACGGTTCAGGCGTGGCGAGAAGTAACGGAAGCCGGATCCGGTGTCGGTACGAACCTGGCGCAGGGCAAGCTCTGCGTGACGAAACAATTTGTGCATCGTATCGGCGTCTTCGGGCGCGATGACGATACCGCCAGAAATGCCCAGCGTTACAGACTGTCCGGACACGATGAAAGGATCCGCAAAGGCAAGCCGAATAGCGCGTGCAATGTTCGAGACGTAGTCGCGGCTGACCGCGCTTGGCAGGTACAAGGCGAAACTGTCGGCCTGCATCGCGGCCAGCATGGAGTTGTTCAGCCCGGCGCGAACCGGACCCTCGAGCGAGTCGAGCGCATTCGTCATACGCTGTCCACACGCCTTCAGGACGGCTTCGCTCGCAAGCGCACCAAGTCGCTCGGAAGCCCGCGTGAAATTATCGAGATCAAGGACGATGAGCGCGGCGGGCGTTTCGTATTTTGCGCGGGGCAGGGTCTTGGTTATGTGTTCTTCCAGCGCAATCAGGTTTGGCATGCTCGTGCGCGGATCTTCGTAGGCCGTGCGTCGAAGCGCATCATTGTCGCGCCGCAACTTGCCGACCGATCGGATGACAACCGACCGCAACCGGCGGAGCTCGACAAACGAAACATTGGACAAGCGCGCCGACGGATCAACCTGCGCCACTTCAAGATATCGTGTGAAATCAACCAGGACGTTCTGGAATTCCCGGGCAAAAAACCAGGCTGTAATGGCGGCCACGACCGATGAAGACAGCAGCAACAGCATGATCGCCCAAATCGGCAAAGACATGTCTGTCCATGCTTTACCTTCGATGAGCGCACCATAGGCCTGCTCAATCGTCCATACGCCGACAAAAATGATAATCGTTGCGACCGCTGCGCACCACGCGGCAAACCGGGGAATGGTCATCCGGCCCAGAAGTCTCGAGATGAAACTCTGTTTGTCCACGCTTAGATATTCCTCACCACTCGCCACCTATGTGTGCGGTAACTATGTTTTCCGGAATATGTTTAGGAATCAGTGAACAAAACGCGCTAGCTGTAAGACATTCAAACCACTATATGGGCCTAGATGACCAATAATCGTACCGCCACCGTTACCCGTACCACCAAGGAAACCGATATCTCGGTAACCGTTGATCTGGATGGCACTGGAAAGTCCGACATCGAAACCGGGATCGGCTTTTTCGATCATATGCTGGAGAGCTTCTCCAAGCATTCGGCTATCGACCTGACTGTGCGGTGCAAGGGCGATCTTCATATCGACATGCACCACAGCGTTGAAGATACAGGAATTGTTATCGGACAGGCGATCATGAAGGCGCTTGGCGACTTTGCAGGAATCACGCGATTTGGCCACGCCTATGTGCCGATGGATGAGACGCTGTCCCGCGCCGCGCTGGACCTATGCAAGCGGCCTTACCTGATCTGGAAAGTGGATTTCAGTCGCGACAAGATCGGCGAAATGGACACCGAACTCTTCAAGGAGTTCTTTCATGCCCTGGCCGGAAATGGTGGCATGTGCCTGCACATAGAGAACCTCTATGGCGAGAACTGCCACCACATCGCCGAGTCCTGCTTCAAGGCCACCGCCCGGGCGCTTCGCGCGGCAATTGCGGTCGACCCGAAACTGGGCGGCAAGCCGGCAAGCACCAAGGGTAGCCTCTAAGGGGTCTTATTTCCGATAATCAAGCGGCGGCTCACGGTCACCGAGCAGCGACTTGTACTCGTAATCCGGACCCCGGGCCGCGTCGAATTCCTCGCGGGCTTCAACACGCAGGCCTTTATTGGTGAACAGCTCCACTGCCGCCAGCGTCAGCGTCTCCGCGGCGACCTGTGTGCCCTTATGACCAATCGACGTGCCACTGGCCGCAACTGCCTGCCAGGAATGCGCCGATGTGCCCGGCACCCAAGTCGCTGTGCGCAGGCCGACCGTCGGGACCGCGTAGGAGACATCGCCCACATCGGTGGAGCCGTACCCCATGGAGACTTCGAAATCCTGCACTTCAGCCGCTGAGGCAATATCGCGTGCCGGGTTGTCAAAGGTCGAGGCGATGGTCTCGGCAAATTCGCGCTCAGCTGGCGTGTAGTCCACCCCGCCAACCAGCCGGAGTTTCTCGTCCATCATGCGGGCCAGTTTCTCATTCACGAGCAGCGGATTGTTGCCGTGAATGATTTCCCATTCCACGTCAGTGCCCGTGCCCAGCGCGGCGCCCCGGGCCGCGTCTTCGAGGCGGGTCCAGATGGCTTCAACGCCCTTCGGTGAAGGGTGGCGGACATAGTAGAAGACTTCGGCAAAGTCCGGCACGACATTGGGGGCAGAGCCACCGGACGTGATGACATAGTGCATGCGCGCATCCTGGGGGATGTGTTCGTGCATCATGTTGGCCATCATGTTCATCGCCTCGACCCCATCAAGCGCGGAACGCCCCCGCTCCGGCGCGCCAGCGGCGTGAGCGGAAATCCCCGAGAAGCGGAACTTCGCCGAGCGATTGGCAAGCGACGTGTTGGCTGCCGCTGAGTTCCGGTCGCCAGGATGCCAGTGCATGGCAATGTCGACATCGTTGAAGAGGCCCGCGCGGACCATGTAGACCTTGCCAGAGCCCCCCTCTTCTGCGGGCGTCCCATAAACGCGGATGCGACCCGGCGTGCCGCTGTCTTCCAGCCAGTGGCGGATCGCGACCGCCGCAGAGACAGAGCCCGCGCCGAACAGGTTGTGGCCACAGGCGTGGCCCGCGCCCTTGCCGTCGACTTCTTCGCGATCCGGTGAGGCCGCCTGGTTGATACCCGGCAGGGCGTCCATTTCCGCGAGCAGGGCGATGACCGGGCCACCAGAGCCGTACTCGGCCATGAAGGCGGTGGGGATGCCAGCGACGCCGGGCGTGACCGTGAAGCCTTCATCCGCGAGGGTCTGCTGGAGCAGGGCGGAGGATTTCTCCTCCTGGTACCCGACCTCGGCCCATTCCCAGAGCTTGCTCGACAATTCGCTGGTCAGCTCGGCCTGATTGCGCGCCTCTTCCAGCGCAGCAGACTCGGCTGCATCGGGCCAGGCGGGGGTGGCGGCGCAGGCCATGAGCAGGCAGGCGGACAGGGCGGGCAGGATGGATCGCATGGGCAGGCTCCGTGTGAGGTCGTTTCCTGTCGAGATTGCGGCACCTTGCCCCTGGGCGCAAGGGAGGCTTGCCCCTTCCCTCACGGGCGCGGCGAGGCTAAGAGCGCGGCCATGAGCCTTGTTGCCCTTATCGACTACGGATCCGGAAACCTGCACTCGGCAGGCCGCGCCCTGCGCGAAGCCGCGCGCCTGTCCGGCAGTGGGCATGAGATCCGCATCACGAACCGCGCCGAAGACATCCTCGCCGCCGAGCGGGTTGTGTTGCCGGGCGTGGGGCACTTTGCCGATTGCGCAGCGGGCCTGCGGGCGCAGGCGGGCGTGGTCGAGGCGCTGGAAGCCGCCTGCCTGAATGGCAACACCCCCTTCCTCGGCATCTGTGTGGGCATGC
>NZ_DGNK01000032.1:53487-241367 GCF_002388935.1 Hyphomonas sp. UBA4494 | reverse complement strand
TTCCATTCTCGGCACCGTTTCCATTCAGGCTGGCATTTCGAGCATTGGTTGCGGCGGCGAAGGCTGCGGCTGCCGCGTTGGCATTCGGTCCGCCAGCGTGCTCGTCTGAAGTCCCCTCAGAAGCGGTGTTCGCCACAGAGTTTCCGAGCCCCTGATTGCCATTCGACCGGTCTTGCGCGGCTTCGACGCCAGCTTCGACAGGCTCAAGCAGGTTTTCCGAGGCTTCTGCGTAATCGATTGGAGGTACATTCAAGCCTTCAACACCGTTGGATGCGTCCTTCGGACCACGCACGGTGATTTCGTCAGGCGCACTGCGAACGATGGACGCCGTTTCGCCGGGGTGTACGTCTACAGAGTTACCTGCGCCTTGCGAGCGCACTTCTACCAAGCCATTTGACACGTGTACCCTACCGGCTTCCGGGCTGGCTGAAACCGTGAAGACCGTACCCTTCACCACAGCTGCGATGAGCGCAGTGTCAACGCGAAAGTGTTTCGACTTGCGGCGATCGACCTCATATGCGGCCGAACCTGCATCCTGACGGATACGGGTCATTGCGTCGGAGTTTTCCGACAGGACCAGCCGGCTCTCGGAGGCGATATTGATGCGCTGGTCATCTCGTACGAGTGTGGCCGTGCCTGTCTTGCCGGTCGTGACCAATGTTCCGGTGGGAAGCTCCATGCCCGGCCGTGCCTTGGCGATAGCCGTTCCAGGCACCATGACGCGAACGACACCATGACTTTCCGCGAGTTGCCAGGAGTCTGAATCCGCAGACGCGAACTGAAAACTTGCCGCTAGGCACGCGCTGAGAATACTGGCAATCAGAAATCGAAACATCTTATATAAACCCCATATATATCAGGGTATTATTAGACATCACGGCTCTAAATGCCGAGTTAATATGAAACGCAGGTATTTAAGATGGCATTCACAAATTCCGAATAGGAACGAGTCTCATACTCTAATAAATGGAATACGGTCTTGCGAGCTGCGCGCACGGAAAATCTTCGCCTTCGCCTGCTCGCGGCTGCGTCGATGATAACGGTGTCATCTGCAATGGCCAGTCCAGCACACGCATTGTCGAGCTTGCTGCGGGGGCGTCTCGAAAGTCCTGAAAAAGTTGCGCCATCATGTCAGCTTGGCGACGAAGGATGCTTCACTCTTCTGGGTGTATCGGTCGTCGGTGCAGTAACGATTTCGCCTGAGCAACTGTCATTTTCTTACGACAAGCAGTTGGCCAAGCCGACTCAAATGTCAGATCTGGTGATCATCGCGGATCGTATTACTCAGGCCTACCGGGACGAAGGCTACTTCCTGTCGCAAGCGGTGGTTGACCGGCAGGCGCTCGAGTCGGGCATCGCCACGATCACGGTCATTGAAGGTCACATCTCACAGGTTGAGTTCGATGGCACACGTACTGACCTGGCGTCGCCCATCATGAAGGGCTTCACCGACGCACCGATTGCGCATCTCCCAGACCTTGACCGTCGACTGGCCCGGATCAAGGCGATCCGAGGCATGTCTGTCACCTCGCGTATCCGGCCCGACCCGGAGGATCCTTCCCGCCACGAATTGGTGCTGACGACAGATTTCGATCCGGTGGAAGGCTATGCAGGGCTGAGCAATCGGGGGTCTGAACGCGTTGGCCCATTGCAGGCATATGGAGGAGTGGCGTTCAACTCCGTCCTCGCAGATCGCGACCAGTTCCGGCTGAACGTGTTCACAACGCCCGTTGACCCGGGCGAGTATGCCAGGGTGAGCGCCAATTATCGCTACTCGTTCCAGCCGGGCGACAGCCTGCTTTTTGGGGCCGCAACTGCTTTGTCGCAGGACGGGCACAATCCGAACAGTCCCGAAATTGGCGGAGAGTCCCTGTCACTCTGGATGAAGTATGAGCGTCCCCTCATTCAGCGGCGGACGCACCGTTTGTATGCGAGCGTGCAATTCGACGCGGCACATTTGGAGAATGACTGGACGTCAGGGGGCGGGTATCGAGACGAATTGCGAGTTACACGTGTGGCGCTTCGCGGTCTCCAGACGGATGATGGATCAAAAACCTACTTTTTCGTCGAACTCTCATCCGGGTTGGACATTCTCGGCGCGTCTGGCGAGTCCGTTGAGTTCCGATCCCGCTACGATGCAGATGCGAGTTTTACCAAGCTCTACGCAAAGACATCCTACTATCACGACATTGGGAAGTATTTTGGCATCTACGCTTTGCTGTCGGGGCAGGTTTCCGATGGGCCATTGTTGTCCGCAGAGGAATTCTCTGTGGGCGGACCGGTAATGGGACGCGGGTACGGCTATGGTGAAATATCCGGTGATGAGGGCATCGCTGGCCTGTTGGAATTGCGCGCAGGCTTTTCGCCTGAGAGCGATCTGATCTCGTTTGCGCAAGGCTATGTTTCATACGACGCTGCGATGGTCTGGAATGACACGCCGACCGGGGTCCGACAGAAGGACATGGAGTCAGCTGCGCTGGGATTGCGGATCAACATTCTTGACCGACTGTCGGCAGGAATCGAACTTGCCAAGCCTCTCACCCGTACGCCGTATGATGAAAACAACCGCGACTGGCAGCAGTTCTTCCAGATGTCGGTGACCTATTAGGCCAGCTGCCGGTCAACCCAGCACATAGTCGGCCTCAGCCACATAGCGGCTGGGTCCATCGCCCAAATGGCTCGAGTACAGATGGAAGCCCTCGGCCCAGAACACAGTGCTGCGATAGGCATGATGGCGTTCGACCCATGCCGCGGCTTCGTCGAGCAGAGTACCGTGCAGGTAGGCGAGGGTAACGTGCGGCGTGAACGGACGCCGGTCCGGCGCAAGGCCCAGGCGACGGGCGGCCCGTTCGCATTGCGCGGACAGCGCACGCAAGGCATCGCTCTCGCGCACTCGTGCCCAGACGGCGGAAGGTTCCCGCCGGCCGAACCATCCCATGCCTTCCAATGACACCTCGAACGGCGCACAGGATATCTCGGCAAGCAATTCGTCGAGGTCGCGAGCGTCGGCGTGTGAGACGTCTCCAAAGAAACGTAATGTAATATGAAAATTCCGGGGCGGTCGCCAATGGGCACCGGACAGGCCAGTTTGCGTCTGGATCAGCCCCGGATGAATTTCTTCCGGAACAGGGAGGGCGGCAAACAAGCGATACATGGACCGGTTGAACAGGTTTCCGAAGCAAAAGAAAACCCGGTACAGCGACCGGGTTTTCAGAAACTTTTGCTTTTCGCCCAGTTCAGCTGGCGAGCGCGTCCAGCTTACCGAAGTGTTCTGCCAGCAAATAGTAGAACGTCACACGTGACTTTGAGCCACCTTCGGCGCTCATCTGGTCGCAAACTGCCTTGATGGCTGCGTCCAGCTCGCCTTGAGTGTGCGGCAGACCCAGCTTGCCGCGGCACCACTTCTCGCGAATGCGATCAAGTTCAACAGAATCGCTGCAGGCGACAATGGAACTGTCCCGATTGCGCAAGGCAATCCCCAGTCGTCCCACGATCTTTTCTGCTGCGGCCTGATTGTAGCCTTTCGCATATTTCTTGATGTTTTCGGCATATTCAGATGCGTCTGCCATTTTTGTCCCCTTCATTCTTGGCGTCCCCACTGTTGGAATTACGCCAGAACACGAAAATTAACCTTGGGTAATTTCAAGTCAATCCATAAGACCTGTCTGATTGCAGCAGGAAAGGGCCTGATCCTTCTCCCAAATGAGCTTTCAGGACAACACATCGCGCCGGAGGTCAGGATTCATGGCAGGTTCTGCCAATTCGACCTAGGCTCAGATGCCTGATCGCCTGCGGGCATTGCGAACGGTGGCGGTCGCATTTACCGCCGGTTTAACTTGCTAAACTTAACTGTCAGCACCATATTCGAGATCAGTTTGGCGGGTGATAAATCCCCGCCTTTCAACCAGAAAGGGTATTGCACCTATGAATGACTTCAATCGTGCCTATTCGCCGGGGCCCTCTGGCCAGACGATGGACATGTCGGTCAATGAAGGTCTGCGCAGCTTCATGCTGGGCGTCTACAACAAGATGGCGCTTGGCCTGCTGCTGACCGCAGCATTGGCTTATGCCTTTGGCGCGCTGGTGCCGGAAAGCGTCACACTGACCCTCCTGACCGGACCAATCGGTCTGGTCATCATGTTTGCTCCATTGGCGATCCTGCTTCTGTCAGGCTTCGTCATGAAGAACCCGTCGCCCACAGCGGCGAACCTTGTTTATTGGTCCGTCGTCTCCCTGATCGGTGTCGGCATGGGC
This sequence comes from Hyphomonas sp. UBA4494, assembly GCF_002388935.1. Classification (NCBI taxonomy): domain Bacteria; kingdom Pseudomonadati; phylum Pseudomonadota; class Alphaproteobacteria; order Hyphomonadales; family Hyphomonadaceae; genus Hyphomonas; species Hyphomonas sp. UBA4494. Next base: position 237,113 of record NZ_DGNK01000032.1, on the reverse strand, counting down.
GCCATCGTGTATGTCTATGCCCGCCAGCCGGACGGCATGCTGATCGTGTCGAAGGCCTTCCTGACAACGGCCATCGCGTTCGGTGGCCTGTCGCTCTACGGGTATACCACAAAGCGCGACATGTCCGGTTGGGGCGTTTTCCTGATCATGGGCGTCGTTGGCATCATCGTCGCGTCAATCCTGAACATGCTGATCTTCCAGTCGAGCATGATGCACATGGTGATCTCGGTGGTCGGCCTTCTGGTGTTTGCTGGCCTGACCGCATATGACACCCAGCGCCTGAAGAACATGTATTTCCAGATTGCCGGCAATGCCCGGGCCATGGCGGTTGCCACAACCTTTGGTGCGCTCAGCCTTTACCTGGACTTCGTGAACATGTTCCAGTTCCTGCTGGCCATCATGTCGGGTCGCGACTAGCGTCGCTGGTTTGATAAGAGTAGACAAAGCCCCGCTCGCAAGGCGGGGCTTTTTTGTGTGCGGTAGGCGGGGGATGTCATCATGGCCATAGGTCCGACAATCGAGACCGAACGATTACTCCTGCGTCCGCCTCGCGCAGAAGACATCCCCGCGTGGAACGCCTTTCATGCCGATGAAGACGTGATGCGCCATCTCGGCGGCGTTCAGGGGCCGGAGCTGACTTGGCGATCAATATGCACGATGACCGGTGCGTGGACGATTGAGGGCTTCTCCATGTTTTCTGTGATCGAGAAATCTACTGGAGAATGGGTGGGTCGGCTCGGCCCTTGGAGACCAAACGGCTGGCCGGGTACGGAGATCGGCTGGGGACTCGTGCGGTCGTCCTGGGGCAGGGGATACGCGACCGAAGGCGCGACGGCGGCGATGGACTATGCGGTGGATATTCTGGGCTGGAGTGAGGTGATCCATACGATCCTGCCAGAGAACGCAGCCTCTGTTCGCGTAGCCGAGCGTCTGGGTAGCCGCTTCATGAGAAAACGGGAAACGCCGCCGCCGTTTGAGGGCATGATGTGGGATGTCTACGGCCAGACGGCCGATGAATGGCGGGCCCGCCGCAACTGATAACGACCGATCAAGCCTGTGTGAGGTGTGCCGTTTACGCCTCGCCACTGATCCTGCATGCGGGTAAGGCTGGTGCACAGACTTCAGAGGAGACGCCCCATGATCCGTACGCTTACTCTTGCCTCCGTGCTTGCCATGCTGCCAGCGGCGGCGAACGCTCAGGATGCGGCCGATACAATCACAGCCTCCCCGGATACGGCCACCGAGATGCAAACACCTCAGATTGGTCTGGCGCTTGGTCAATCTGCGCCTTCGGTCAATCTGGTGAGACACACTGGAGATGCGACGAGCCTGTCTGAACTCATGGGAGAGAAGGGGATTGCGGTCGCCTTCGTGCGTTCAGCGGACTGGTGCCCTTACTGCCAAAAACAGCTTAAGCAGATTGATGATATCTCGGCCAACCTCAACGACTTGGGCTGGCCCCTTGTCGCAATTTCGTATGACGATCCCGAGATTCTGTCGAAGTTTGTCCGCAAGAACAGTCTTGGATTTGAACTCCTGTCCGATCCCGGTTCGGAAGCTATTTCGGCGTTTAATTTGCTGAATGAAGAGATGAAGCCTGGCTCGCGCTATTTCGGCATTCCCCACCCTGCAATCATGTTTATCGGCACGGATGAGACGGTCCGGGCAGTATTGCGCGAGGAAGGTTACAAGGACCGCCCATCGCTCGACCTTATCCTGCAGATTGCTGAACAACTTTAGGCAACGGGGCTATTCACTCTGCTCGAAGGACATGTAGTCTTGCGCTGCATAGATCATTGAGAGGCACAGCGGATGAGACAGATCAGGCATATTGCGGGAATATTGGCTGGCATGGCCATATTGGTCGGTGCGCCGTCCTTCGCGCAGGATGCCGATCTGTCGCCGGAAATCGCGGCAACGACGGATCAACTGATCGCGGATGCTCTGCTGGATGAGGTTGGCCTGCAATTTGTCGAAGACCTGACGACAGAAGTCGGGGCCCGCCTTGGCGGCTCGCCGGATGAGGCGCGGGCGCGTGTTTGGGCGATGAACGCGCTCAAGGAGCTGAATTTTGACCGCACGCGCGTTGAGGATTTCACGATCCCGTATTGGGCGCGGACCCGTGAATCGGCCCGCGTGATTGGCGCGAATGCGCAAGATCTCGTGATCACGGCGCTCGGCGGCAGTCGTGCGACGCCTGAAGGTGGACTGGAGGCTGATATCGTCCGGTTTGAAACCCTTTCCGACCTAAAGGCGGCTGATGCTGGCAGCCTTGCCGGAAAAATCGCGTTCATTGATGAGCGCATGTACAAGACCCAAGATGGTTCGGGCTACGGGCTTGCCGTACGCAAGCGCGGCGGGTGTGCCAATGCAGCCGCAGAGAAGGGGGCGGTTGCCTGCCTGATCCGCTCTGTCGGTACACAGCCCCACCGCATGCCACACACAGGCGGCATGTTTCGGGAAGGGGCGCTCGGCGCGCTCCCCGCAGCGGCCTTGTCGGGCCCTGATGCAGATCAGCTCACACGATTGCTAGACAGGGGCCCGGTCCGCGTGAATCTCGACATCGGCGTTGAGTATGCCGATGCCGCGCCGTCCGGAAATGTGATCGCTGAAATCGAGGGATCTGATCTGGAAGACGAAATCATCCTGATCGGATGCCATCTCGACAGTTGGGATCTTGGTACCGGCGCACTGGATGATGGAGCGGGCTGCGGAATCGTCGTGGGGGCTGCCAAGCTGATTGCGGACTTGCCGGGAAAACCTCGCAGAACGATCCGTGTCGTTCTCTACGGCTCTGAGGAGGTCGGCTTGTTTGGGGCGAATGCTTACGCCCGGCAACATGGGGATGATCTCGACAAGCATATGCTTGCGGCTGAGAGCGATTTTGGCGCCGGCCGCATCTGGCGTTTTCAGACCAATTTTGGTGAGGCTGCAATACCCTATGCAGATGTCATGAAACGGGTATTGACCCCTCTGGGTGTCTCAGAAGGCGACAATGCAGCCGGCGGTGGGCCTGACATCGGCGTCCTCCGCAGGGCAGGAGTGCCTGTCGTAACGCCCGCGCAGGATGGCCGGGACTATTTTGACTACCATCACACCCCAGACGATACATTCGACAAGATTGATCCGGAGGCATTCCGTCAGAATGTTGCGGTGTACGCGGCGTTCACATACATTGCGGCCCAGACAGGATGGGATTTCCGGAAGTCGGAGCCGACATCGATGGGTTCGGACTGACGTCCTCGTATGTCGGCGGCTGAAAAAGTGGGGCCAGCCCTCGCGGCCGCGCTCGAGGGGCTGAAACTGGCCCACCGGGAACTGGATCATGTGGATCAGGATCCCGAACGTTGGCGCTGGGTTGCAGTTGGTCTCGTCACGGCGATTAATTGCGCGATCATTGCTGCCCTCTCCGGATATGAGACCGCTTTGGAGGAAGATACAGCTGATCTGAAAATGCCTGGAAGAGTTGCACCTTTGAAATTGTTGCTGCGACGCGCGCGGTCAGATCGATATCTCTTGCCTCCGGAGCAGCTTCCTGCAACGTCGGGGCAGGTCGACGCCGTCCTTCGGCTTGCTGAATACCGGAACGAGGTCGTGCACGGCGTTCTTGCCGGGCGGCCGAGCACGATTATTCGAGACGGGCAGATCGTCGTGGAGATGGTCACGCATCTGGTTTGCCTTGCTCCGGCCTTTGATCGGTCAAATCATGCCGTCTATTGCGCACTGATTTCCGATCAGGTTTCTGCGATCAGAGAGCGACTTGCCGTGCTTGGTTAATATTGAAGTCATGACCGACTGCAATAAGGGAGAGATGAGCGCATTCTGGCGACCCCTGACAGTATCGATTGCGGCGTTTGTCTTGACGGCGGCAGCGCCGGATACGTTTTCCCGGGAAGAGTTGCAGGCACTCGAAGCTGAGCGGCAGGCCGCCGAGCAAAAGCTTGAAGCGCTGCAGGCCGCCGGCGAAAATACGCTGAGCGATTTAAAGAATATCGACAGCCAGTTGATTTCGGCGGCTATGGAGTCCCAGCGCCGTGAAGAACAGGCTTCGAACGCCGAGAAATCCCTGATCGATCTTGGTGCGCGTCGAGTATCGGCGCAGATGAGCCTGCTCGAGAACCGCCAGGCTCTGGAAGACCTGCTTGCAGCGCTTGCCGCATCCAATCGCCGGAAGCCGCCTGCCTTGATCGTGTCCCCGAGCAAAGCGAACACGGCTGTGCGCCGGGCCATCCTGATGAGCGAGACAACTCCGCGCCTTGCGACGGAATCGGAAGAATTGTCGCGGGAAATCGATACGCTGAACGAGCTTGAGCGCCGTATCCGCGGCGAAAAAGCCAAACTCGACGCTGCCGAAGCGACACTAGCTTTGAAACAGGTCGAGATTGAGCGGCTCGCCGCTGCCAAGCGTGGGAATTTCGAGGATTTGTCCGGCGATATCGCGTTGTTGAAGGCACACGCGGCAGAGATTGGTGCCAGGGAAGAAGATTTGAGATCATTGCTGGCATCGCTCGAGGCTCAGGCGCCGTCTGCGCCCGGCGCCAAACCGGACCTCAGACCGCGCCTTGTGTCCAATTCGCCTTCGTCGAAACCATCAGCCACGTCCGCTGTTGCGCGTACACCAGCTTCGCGACCACTGGGGCGTGCTGTCATCGGGGCGCTGAAGCCCCCCGTTGCAGGTTCGCTTGCGCGGGCCTTTGGCGAAAAGTTGCCCACTGGTGGCAAGTCGGAATGGGTCGCCTTTGCCACGCGGGCAAATGCCCAAGTGGTCGCACCGGTTGACGGTACGGTTGAGTATGCGCGGCCATTTCGAACGTATGGATCAATGTTAATTTTGCGGACGAGTGACGGTTACCATGTTATTCTTACAGGCATGAGCCGGATCTATGTCACTGAAGGCCAAGGCGTTTCTGTGGGCGAGCCTGTTGGACGCATGCCTGATCGAGCCGAGCCGGTTCCCGAGCTGAATATGGAATTAAGGCTTGGCGACAAGGTTATGAATCCGGCAGACTGGCTGTCAGGCCGGAGCTAAGGTCAAAAGGATTATGGAGGACTGGAATATGCGTTCACTACTGACAGGGGCTGCCCTTGGTGTCGTTCTGGGTGGCGCGGCTGTCGGATTTTCCGCCTTCGCCTCTCCTGAGGACCGGGCTGAAGATCCGCGCATGGTCACCTACCAGCAGTTGGACCTGTTCGCAGAAATCCTCGCCCGCGCCCGCCAGGATTATGTAACGGAAGTCGACGAAAAGGCCGCCATGAAAGCCGCCATCAACGGCATGCTTACCTCACTCGACCCGCATTCCAGCTATCTCGATCCGGATGATTTTCGTTCGATGCAGGTTCAGACCAGCGGAGAATATGGTGGTCTCGGGATTGAAGTCACAATGGAAGATGGTTTCGTCAAAGTCATCTCTCCGATGGATGATACACCTGCGAGCCGTGCAGGTATCCAGCCGGGTGACCTGATCACATCCATCAATGGGAAGCCGATCATCGGCCAGACACTGAACGAAGCCGTCAAGGAAATGCGCGGCGAAAAGGGCACCGATATCGATGTCACGATCCTGCGCGAAGGCGAGGATCCCTTTGACGTCACTTTGACCCGGGAAGTAATTCAGCAGAAATCCGTTACCTGGAAAATGCAGGAAAGCGATATTGGATATATCCGTATTTCAACCTTCAACGAGCGCACGACTCTGCTGCTTGAAGAGGCAGTCGAAGGCATCGCCAAAGAAACCGGCTCGCGTCCACGCGGCTTGATTGTGGACTTGCGCAACAATGGCGGCGGTTTGCTGGATCAGGCTGTTTCGGTCTCCGACATGTTTCTTTCTGGCGGTGAGGTTGTGTCGACGCAGGGCCGACGCATTTCCGACATGGAGCGCTATAACGCCCGTTCCGGGGAAGTCTTTAAGGGCGTCCCGATGATCGTGCTGATCAATGGCGGCTCAGCCTCGGCTTCCGAGATTGTCGCTGGCGCTTTGCAGGATCGGCATCGGGCCACCGTTTTGGGTACGACCAGCTTTGGCAAGGGGTCGGTGCAAACCGTCATTCCACTTGGCGCAGATCGCGGCGCAGTCCGCCTGACGACGGCGCGCTATTACACGCCAGCGGGTCGCTCCATTCAGGCGCTCGGCATCGACCCGGACATCGAGATCACCCAGGCACGCCTGTCTGAAGAAGAGCTTGCCCAGATCAAGCGCTGGTCCGAGGCCGACCTGCCGCACGCGTTGGCCAATGAAGACGGTGAAGCGCGCAAAGATGTTTCCTTACCTGATGAGCAGCCGCCTGAAGATTGGGATGGTGAGGATTTTCAGCTCAAGAGAGCGATTGAAATGCTCAAGGAAGGCACTGTCACGGCCAGTGCAATGAGGCGCGCAGGTTAACCGGATGTTTGCAACCTGTTAACCAGTTGGATGCAATTCTGATTGTTCAGAATTCTTTTAAACTGGTTTGACGAGGTCCATCGATGGCTAGCCGCAGGGATGCCGACCCATCTCCTTTGCGCACGGGTCTGACCCATGCTGCTATGAGCCTGCTTGTATTTGGTGGAGTGGGTGCCAGTCTTGGTGCCGCGATCCATTATTCCGGCAATCCCGCAGATTCCGGACCGAGCGAAGTGCTGGCCTTGTTTGAGACCAGCCAAGGGTCTACCGCCGCACTCAAATCCCGGCTGAAGGCGGAGACGCCCCAGGATCTGGGCGCGCGTGTTGTTTTGGCAAAAGATGATGCGGTTTCTGATCAGCCAAGCCTGGGCGTGGAATATGCTGAGGCTTCTGCGCCCCGTCCGTCGGAAGTCCCGACCGGGCAGGGGGATGAAGAGTCCTCAGTTGAGGGCATTCGGATCAATGGAAAGCTGGTGCGTCCCGGCGAGTCCTATGGCGAGGTCACGCGTGTAGCGTCGCTCGATACAGCGCCTGTTCCGGGCCTGACGGAGCGGATCAACGGACTGTCCCTGCCGCGCATTTCTGCTGACGGCCAGGCACCGTCCGATGTGTATGCTCGCCCCTTCGCCAATCCCGGAAACCAGCCGATCGTGGCGGTCGTCATTGGCGGACTTGGCATCAATGCGACCCATACCAAGGCAGCAATCGAAGAGTTGCCGCCTGAAGTGACCCTGTCCTTCGCGCCAGACGCGGGCAATCTACAGTACTGGGTCAACAAGGCGCGCGAAAAAGGACACGAAGTCCTGATCGAAGTGCCAATGGAATCCTTCGAGTATGGTCGCATGAAGATGCATCCGCAAACCCTGTTGGCCGGCGACACCGGTGAACGCAATTTGCCGCGTCTCGAAAAGCTGCTCAGCCGGGCAAGCGGATATTTTGGGATCATCAATTATCAGGGTGCCAAATTCGCCGAAGATCCCGGCGCTGTCGGCCCCGTCCTTCAAGCCCTGCATGATCGCGGCATCGCCCTCGTCGAGGATGGCAGCTTCCAGACGGGCGCCTTCGACCGCGCCGCCGGACGCACACAAATGAAATTTGCACGCGCCGCAGCCACAATTGACGCAAAGCTGACCGCAGATGACATCCGGACCGAGTTGCTGGGCCTCGAAACGCTCGCGAAGGAAAACGGCGCGTCCATGGGAACTGGATATGCCTTCCCGCTGACAATCGAGATCGCCAAGGACTGGACGAAGGACATGCAGAAACGTGGGGTCGTTCTGGCACCGGCGTCTGCCCTGATTTCGGTGTCTGCAAAAACTTCCCAACCGAAGCGCGTCCAGACTGGAAGCTTGTCTCAGGCTCCGGTAAACCCGGAAGGGTGACGATACACGCGCCCGATCCCGACCTCTACAGACCCAATGTCGGTCTCGCCCTGTTTTCAAAAGCAGGCTATGTTTTTATTGGGCGGCGCATCAATGGCCGGGGAGCGTTCCAATGGCAGATGCCGCAGGGTGGCATCGACAAGGGCGAGACGCCCTTGGTCGGCGCACTCCGCGAACTCGAAGAAGAAGTCGGCGTACCGGAAAAACTGGTGGATGTTCTCGAGGAGACGTCGGACTGGTTGTTCTACGATTTCCCACCTGATTTGAAGAAGCGTTTGCCCGGGCCTTATATTGGTCAGCGGCAGAAATGGTTCGCTTTCCGGTTCAAGGGGGCCGATAGCGATGTTCGCCTCGACCGGCATACGCCGGAATTCGATGCTTGGCGTTGGGCGCGGCTCGAGGAAGTTCCTTCGCTCGTCGTGCCGTTCAAGCGCATGGTGTATTCTGAAGTTTCCCAGCGGTTCACCAGTTGGGCCGAACCGGTCCCCGGCCACAAGGAAGTTCAGGGTTGAAACCCTCCAAGCAATAGAGGCGTAAACCGATGACAAAATCCTTGCTGATGATCCATGGGATCGGGTGTGGCGGTGAGGTCTGGGATCGGATGCGCGTGGGGTTCGAGGCGGCAGGCTGGAACTGCGACGCTCCAACACTGTTTCCGGACCAGCGGGTGCCTGACTCTCCTCCAGCTTCGCTGTCTGATCTCGGCCTGGATGACTATGTGAAATCCATGGCGGATACGGTTCGCCGGATTGAGAGTGAAACTGGCAGCCCGCCTGCCCTGATTGGCCATTCGATGGGGGGCTTGATTGCCCAATGCCTGGTCGAGCAGGGGCTCGTGAGTCAGGCGGTCTTCCTGACGCCGGCTCAGCCCAAGGATTGCAGCGCGGTGACCCTGTCGGTCGCCTATACATTTCTCAACATCCTTATCAGCCGGAATCGTTCGAAAGCTTACAAAGTTTGGGAGTCAGGATTTCGTTATGGCGTGCTCAACAAGGTGCCGTTGCGTCGTCATGCAGAGATCTACGCTGATGCGCTGTACGACTCCGGGAAGGTTTACGGCGACATCGCAGATGGAATCGAGATCGACGAGACCTTGTTTACAATTCCAACACTGACGATCGCTGCTGGTGCAGACCGTGCGACGCCTGCCAAGGCCGTCCGCAAGGTGGGGCAAAAATACGCAAAAAGCCCAGTAGCGGGTGACTTTCTGGAATATCCGAACAATGCCCATTGGATCGTGGATGAGCCGGGCACTGACAAGGTGGTTTCGGACATTGTTGCCTGGCTTGCAAAGACGAAACCTGCTGCTTGAGGCGGTCATGAAAAGAGACACCCGCCGATTGGCGAATGCCTCTAAACCCGTTCAGTCCTTCCAGCCGATCAGTCGGCAGCTGTGATCGTTGCCGTGCCGGATTGGCCCGCAGTATTGGTAAAGCCAGTCGAGAAGCCGACGTCTTCGCCCAGTTCGTCGAAGGTTGCACAAATATCACCTTCGGGTGTCTGACCACAGATTGTCTTGGATTCTTCATCCATCGTGTACGGAATGGGATCGCCTCCATCCATGGAGGCCGTGCCGTTTTCATAGAATACAACAAGCGCGGTTGTGCCATCGCTGCTTGCGAATTCGACCGTGGTGGATTGTGCCATCGCAGGCAGGGCGAACAGCGTAATTGCCGCACTCGCCGCTAAAAAGAGTTTCATGGAAGTCTCCTCCGTCTTTCGGGATTGTTCTTTTGCACTCTACCTCGGTTTCGAGGCTATCAATGCTGGGGACGGAGTCCATAAAAAAACCCCGGCATTGAGGGCCGGGGTTGATCAATTCTGAGAGAAAGTCGGCTCAACCCTTGCCGGCCATACGCAGGAAGCGATTGCGCAAATCGGCATCCGATTTGAACACGCCAGTAAACTGCGTGGTGATCGTGCTGACATCCTTGTGGTGGACGCCCCGTGTCGACATGCATTCATGTACGGCATCGATCAGGACCGCCGTGCCCATCGGGGCAAGGCTGTCGGTAATCGCGTCACAGATTTGCGCGGTCATGGTTTCCTGCGTTTGCAGGCGCTTCGAGAAGATCTCTACGACGCGTGCCAGCTTGGAAATACCAACAACGGCTGCCGACGGCATGTAGGCGACATAGGCCTTGCCAAGGAAGGGCGCCATGTGGTGCTCGCAATGGCTCTCCACGTCGATGTTGCGCAGCATGACGATGTCATCATAGCCCTGCACGTCCTCAAAGGTACGCGACAGGTATTTGACGGGATCTTCCTCATAGCCGGAAAACCATTCCTTGTAGGCGTTGACGACGCGCTTTGGCGTGTCGAGCAGGCCTTCGCGACGCGGATCGTCGCCAGCCCACGCGATGAGCGTGCGCACGGCTTCTTCGGCCTCTTGAACGGTAGGGCGCTTGATGGGCTCTGCGCGTGCCTTGTCTTTATTGGGAGTGATGGCGTCCATGGCCATGATTGAAGTTTCCTTCGACTGAGGGACGAGGGTCGAGCCGAGGCTTGGTCTGGGAAAGCGTAAAAATGCTCCCCTGCCCGGACTTAACGCCCGCCCGGAGTTGATACCCTCAGGGCGATATGAGGAACATAAGGGTGCGATGGCCTTGTTTCCAGCCCTTTCTACGCTGACGTCGCGCGACTGGATGACTCCATTCTTGGCTTTTCTGCGCGCCGATGATATCGCCGTCGACATGGAACGTGTTCGATTTTGTTGTCGTCCTGCCTGCCGGTGTTGCTGTTAACGCATCAACACGCCATTAGGGCTGGCCAGCTACCCGTAGCGCCAGCGATACGTCCAGACTTCCGAAATCGAGCCCAAAAACCATGACAATCCGCATCTACGACACCGCCGCGCGCAAAAAGCGCGTTTTCCATCCGCAGGATCCGGCGCGCGTGACGATGTATGTCTGCGGCCCGACTGTCTACAATTACGCCCATATCGGCAATGCGCGTCCGCCCATTGTGTTCGATGTGCTGCGGCGCCTGCTGATGAGGGTGTATGGTGAGGATGCGGTGATCTACGCGCGCAACATCACCGACATTGAAGACAAGATCATCAAGGCCAGCGTCGAGACCGGCGAACCGATTGAGACGATTACGAAGAAATTCGCCCAAATCTACAATGCCGACACGGCTGCACTGAACGTGCTCGCGCCCGGCATTGAGCCTTGGGCGACCGATCATGTCGGCGAAATGATCGAGATGATCGAGAAGCTCGTCCGCAAGCGCTATGCCTATGTCGGCAAGGAAGGCGTCTGGTTTTCGGTCAATTCCATGCCGGATTATGGAAAGCTGTCTGGTCGCAAGCTCGAAGACAATGAAGCCGGCGCACGCGTTGCTGTCGACGAAGACAAACGCGACCCCGCCGACTTCGCGCTCTGGAAATTCGCCAAGGAAGGTGAACCAGAAGATGCGATCTGGGACAGCCCGTGGGGCAGGGGACGTCCCGGCTGGCATATCGAATGCTCGGCCATGGCCGCAAAGCATCTCGGCAAGACGATCGACATTCATGGTGGCGGGATTGATCTTCAGTTTCCGCATCATGAAAACGAAATTGCCCAGTCCGAATGCGCGCATGGCGAGATCATGGCGAACTATTGGATGCACAATGGCTTCCTGGATATGGGCGGCGAGAAGATGTCGAAATCGCTCGGCAATGTCGTTCTGGTGCACGAGCTATTGAAGCAATGGCACGGTGAAGTGCTGCGCTTTGCCATGCTGAGCGGGCATTACCGCGCGCCGCTCGACTGGACGGAAGACTTGCTGAAACAGGCCAAGACAACGCTCGACCGGATTTATGGCGCGTTGCGCCGTGTGTGGGACGCTGAAGGCGGTGAAGTCGATGACCGGGGCGTCTTCGACGCACTTTGTGATGATCTGAACACACCCGAAGCGCTCGCTTCGCTCTCGCGCATTGCCGGCGAAGCGAACATGGCGGCGGACAAGGGAGATACGGATGCTATGGCGACGGCCCGCGCAAATTTGCTCGATGCCGGCGAAATGCTTGGGCTTTTGACCCTGACTCCCAAAGCCTGGGAACAGGGCGGGGATGATGATGGCAATGACCGTATCAATGGACTTGTTCAGGCGCGTATCGATGCGCGCGCAGCCAAGGACTGGGCTGAAGCTGACCGAATTCGTGATCAACTTGCTGCCGAAGGTATTGAGATCATGGATGGGGCCGGTGGCTCGACTTGGCGACGTATTTGATTTTTCAGGCCGACTGCAATTGCCCCGATGACGGAAGCTTTAATTGACCTTAACAGGCCGCTCCTGTGTGTTCGGGCCACGGCCTGAGCGCCCCGTTTTCAATGCACGACACGCCTTTGCCGCCTGCCTCGCGTTCGCGCCTGAGTCAGGCGGCATTTTTTGTCACCGTGCCTCAGCCTTGCGCCGTGCGCCTGCGAAGGCCATGTTTCAGGCGATGAGCGAACTGTACCATAATCGTGTTCTCGAACTCGCAGCAGACATCCAGCATGTGGGTGATCTGACAGATCCTGACGGGTCTGTCCTGAAGGTATCGCGTGTGTGCGGTTCGACCGTGAAGGTTGATCTGAAATTGGACGAAGCGGGCGCACGCATCATGGCCATCGCAGTGGATCCAAAGGCTTGCGCTCTCGGGCAGGCGGCTACCTCGATCCTTACAGAACACGCTATCGGTGCAACGATCGAAGAGGTGATCGCGGCGCGAGACGCTTTGAAAGACATGCTGAAAGACAATGGACCTCCGCCGGAAGGCCGCTTCTGGGAGCTGCGCCATCTGGAACCCGTGGCCGATTATCCCCCTCGCCATACGTCCACGCTGCTGGCTTTTGAGGCGGCGGTTGCTGCCATCGAGGAGGCATTGGCAAGCCGCGGTCTCGCCCGCCAGACGGCAGGCTGAGATGGCCGGTTTGCGGCGTCGATCAGCGAATGGTCTGCTTTGGGTCTACAAGCATGGCCCAAGCCAGGTGTTCTACGCGTTCGGTGCGCGCTGCCAGCATACGCCAACCTGCAGTGAGTATGGCGCTGAATGTGTTGCGCGGTTTGGATGGTGGCCGGGCATATGGATGGCGCTGGCGCGTTTCATCCGGTGCCGACCGGGCGGCAGTCTCGGCAAGGACCCGGTGCCGGAAACCCTGCCTGATGTGCCGGTCTGGCAGCCTTGGCGGTATGGCGAATGGTCGGCGCGCAAGGCCATGGAACGAATTGAAAACCGCTCGTCGTCATGCCATATGAAACCCGATGAGTGATATTCGTTGCCTTCTTGGCCCTGTTGGCCTGACCACACGAACTCGCCGGGGTGCCTGACGCGCCCCTTGGCTGCGCCTTTGTGCGCGCCCGCTTCATGTACCCATAAACAGCCCAAAAGAAGCCCGCATAGGGTCCGAAAACCCCGCCACTGCGCGAGAAATGCGTATGGGGTGGGAAATCTGGTGAAGTCGCGTTAAGCAGACGCCGGATAAAGGGCCCGACCGGAACCGAATTTGCCGCGCTGTACAGAGCGCAAGAATGCACGAAAAGATTAGACCATGATCAAAGTATCCCTGCCAGACGGCTCCGTCCGCGAATATGAAGAGGGCGCGTCGCCCTTTGACGTCGCCAAATCGATTTCCAATTCCCTCGCCAAGAAGGCGCTCGCCGCCCGGGTTGACGGCGAGCTGAGAGATTTGATGCGCCCGCTCGACGGTGACGCAAAGGTCGAACTTGTTACGGCGAATGATGCCGAAGGCCTCGAACTGATCCGCCATGATGCGGCCCACGTGCTGGCGCAGGCAGTGCAGGAACTCTATCCCGACGCGCAGGTCACGATTGGCCCAGTCATCGATGATGGCTTCTATTACGACTTTGCCCGAGAAGAGCCGTTCTCGACGGAAGATTTCGAGAAGATCGAAAAGAAAATGCGCGAGATTGTCGACGCGGACTATCCGATTGTCCGCGAGGTCTGGGACAAGGACCAGGCCATCGAGACGTTCAAGAAGATCGGCGAAGACTACAAGGCGCGGATCATCGACGACATCATCCCTCCGGGCGAAGCGATCACGGTTTACAAGCAAGGCGACTGGTTCGACCTTTGCCGCGGCCCGCACCTGCCCAGCACGGGCAAGTTGCCGAAGGCCTTCAAGCTGATGAAGCTGGCGGGCGCCTATTGGCGTGGCGACTCCAAGAACGAAATGCTTCAGCGCATGTACGGCACGGCTTGGGCCAATGAGAAAGACCTCAAGGCGCATCTGCTGCGCCTCGAAGAGGCCGAAAAGCGTGACCATCGCAAACTCGCGACGCAGCTCGACCTGTTCCATCTCGACGGCCTGGCGGCGGCCGGGTCCATCTTCTGGCACCCGAAAGGCTACCAGATCTGGTTGCAGATCGAATCCTATATGCGCCGGCGTCTCGATGCGGCCGGCTATGAAGAGATCAAGACGCCGCAATTGATGGATTCGGTTCAGTGGGAGAAATCCGGTCACTGGGGCAAGTATCGCGAGAACATGTTCATCGTGCCGGACTTCATTCCTGAAGGTGATGAAGGCGTGGACATTTCGGTGCCTGACGATGCCAAACTTATGGCGTTGAAACCCATGAACTGTCCGGCGCATGTCGAAGTCTTCAAACAGGGCCAGAAATCCTATCGCGACCTGCCGCTGCGCTTGGCGGAATTCGGGTGTTGCCACCGCAACGAGCCGCATGGCGCGCTGCATGGCATCATGCGGGTCCGTCAATTCACGCAGGACGATGCGCACATCTTCTGCCGTGAAGACCAGATCGTCGAAGAGTCTATCCGCTTCTGTCGCCTGCTCGAAAAGGTGTACCGGGATTTCGGCTTTGAGAATATCGCCGTGAAACTCTCCACACGTCCGGATGTCCGGGCCGGGGATGACGCAACCTGGGAACGGGCCGAGAAAGGCCTGCAGGACGCCGTTGATGCAGCGGGCCTGCCCTGTGAGATCATGCCCGGGGAAGGGGCCTTCTACGGACCCAAGCTTGAATTCCAACTCACGGACGCGATCGGCCGGGTTTGGCAATGTGGTACGTTGCAGCTGGACTATGTTCTGCCAGAGCGTCTCGGCGCTGAATATACGGCGTCGGACGGTTCAAAGCAGCGCCCGGTCATGTTGCACCGCGCCATCCTGGGCTCGATGGAGCGCTTTATCGGTATCTTGATCGAGGAGTTTTCCGGCGCTTTCCCTATGTGGCTGTCACCGGTGCAAGTTGTCGTTGCGGCGATCACAGACGCAGCGAACGAGTACGCTGAGGAAGCAGCGGCTGCTCTGCGCAAGGCCGGACTGCGCGTCGAGACCGATCTTCGCAATGAGAAGATTAACTACAAGGTTCGCGAGCATTCGGTTCAGAAAGTGCCAATCATTGCGGTGGTTGGTGGTCGTGAGGCTGAGGACCGTACACTGGCGTTGCGTCGGCTTGGCAGCAATGGTCAGCAAATGATCTCGCTGGAGGATGCCTGCCGCGATCTCGCCCAAGAAGCCCTCGCACCAGACCTGAAGTCCGACTAGTCCGGATCAACAGGTGACAGGTACTGCGGAACACGAAAAGATGCGCGGCATGAGCTACGCACCTTTTCTCGCCGCGGCCTTCCTGTTGTGGCCTTTGACCTCCATGGCAGGGACGCAAGGTAACGTCCTGTTGCTCGCGCTGGCTGCGATTCCTGCATTATTTGTTGCACGGCCCGGTATCCGTCCCGCCCACTACCTGCTGGCGGGCATGGCCTTTCTGGTCTGGGCCGTTGCGAGTGAGTCCTGGTCTCCGGTCTCGCGGGGAATCATCAATGGGACATTGATGGGCGGCGACTTTGCCATTCGGTCCGCCGGGCTGCGCATCATATTGACGCTTTTCTTCACCACGCTCTTGATAGCCGGTGCATTGCGAACTGCGCCCGGGCGCGCACAGATCTCGTCCCGCCTGATATTGGGAAGCCTCTCCATACATGGTCTGCTGATCCTGCTCAGCCCGGTCTTCGAGACTTCAGTGATGCCCGTCTTCTACGGGGATGATCCGCTCAATCATTCTTCGGGCTTTCAGAACCTTGATCGGGGTGCGAACGCTTTTGCGCTCGTACTGCCTATACTTGTAGCATATGTCGGGGCCCGGCCAGGCTTGGCATGGAAGGGGCTCGCACTGATGATTGCGCTGGCCAGCCTTGTCAGCTTCGGCGTTCTCGGATCATCAGCCGCCATGTTTGGCGCGGCTTTGATGCTCGTCGCTTTCGTTATTGTTCGGGTCTTCCCAAAGTATGGCCTGAGCGGCCTATTCACGGCTGTCGCTGCCTATATTGCGCTAGCGCCGATCTTGATGAGTGGGCTGCTCTACATGCTGGAGCGAAGTGGTGTGAACTTGCCGGGGTCTTTCCAGTCTCGCGCCTGGTCGTGGGAAGTCGTGATCGGGAAGATTCAGGAGGCACCGCTGATGGGGCATGGTATCGAAGCATCAAAATCCTGGCAGGACACGTATGCAGCCTATCCGGAATGGATGGCGCAGTTGCCGGATTTCTGGGCGCGATATCCGGTCGTTCCGGGGCATCCGCACAATATGGCCTTGCAGATATGGGCTGAGACGGGCGCAGTTGGTGCATTTGTTGCGGCACTCGCCGTTCTGCTGATCGGATGGCGACTGCCAATTGGGCACAATTTACGCGCGGATATTCGCTACGCGATTGGCGGCATGCTGGCGGCGGCGTTCTGCCTGTTCAGTTTTTCCTATAGTGTCTGGAATGAAGCTTTCTGGTCTACCTTGGCGCTCGCTGTCGTTGCGCTGATTGTTCTGTCTCGCCGTGTGAGAGGATCGCTTGGATGACTCTCCCGACAATTACGGCGATCGTTGTGACCTATCATACCGGCCCTCGCTTGCATGAATGTCTCTATGCCCTGAAGTCCGATCCGGACATTTCTGAAATTATCATTGTCGACAACGGAAATCGGCCAGAGGAACAGTCCTGGATCGATGAGTTCGAGGCAAATTCAGATAAAGTCCACATCGTCCGTGATGGCACGAATCCCGGTTTTGGGGCCGGGGTGAACAAGGGTGCGGCGGGGGCGCTCGGCAAGCTGCTTCTCGTCATTAATCCGGATGCGGTTCTGCGCCGCGGTTCGCTTGCAAGACTGGTGGCGGCAATGGACAAGCGCGCGGAACCCGTCCTGGTCGGCGGCAAAATTTTTGATATCCACGGACGTGAGGAGCGAGGCGCGCGGCGCAACACGCTGACGCTCTTGCGAGCGATGGGGTTCGGTAAGTGGACGCTGGAAAATGACCCGCCGCCCCGCAACTCCATCGAAGTCGGTGCAGTGTCAGGTGCCTTTTTCATGATGGATCGTCAGGCGTTTCGCAAGATGGGAGGGTTCGACGAGGGCTATTTTCTGCACGTCGAAGATGTCGACCTTTGTCGCCGGGTCCTGAAGTCTGGCGGTAGCGTAATCTATCAACCTCATGCGGGCGCGTTGCATTATGGGTCGACGTCGGACGTTCCCTCTGAGGCTGTGGTCGAGCACAAGGCGCGCAGCCTTGTGAAGTATTTCAGGAAATTTGCGAACGGCCCGCTGGAACGTCTGATGGTGACGTTGATTTCACCAGTCATGGTGCGCGCCTTGAAGGCCCGTCGCTAGACGGTTGGACGCCAATCATCGGGGGCCATTTCAAACCCGCTAAATTCGAAGCCCGGGGCAACAATACAACTGACCAGTGTCCATGCGCCCAGCGTTTCCGCTGTCTGCCAGTGCTGCGATGAGACGACAAGTTGCGGGCGATGCCCAGACCGCAGATCAGGACCGAGCGTCACCGCACTTGCCCCTTGGCCGTCGGGTGGCGATAGCGTGAGGGAAAGAGGGCCGCCCGCATGCCATAGCCAGAATTCGTCAGCATCTACCCTATGCCATGCCGAGACTTCGTCAGCTTGCAGCAGATAGTAGATCATCGTGGAATTGGCGCGGTTGTCGTCCGATGTCGGCGCGCGATACGTTTCCCGGAAGTGTCCTCCCTCTGGGTGAGGGGTCAGATCCAACATGCGGATGATCTCTCGGGCGCCGAGATCTCCGGAAATACCCCGCATCAGAAGCGGTCCTTGCGTCCACGTATTTCGGCGAAGGTTTCGACGGTGTTGCCGGGATGACCCATCGCCGCCTGGAGTACAGGATCGTCGGCACGCAAGAATGGGTTCGTGGCAAGTTCTTTGTCCAACCGCGTTGGAACAGTTGGAAGGCCCTCTGCACGACGCTCGTCAATCCAGAGCGCGTAATCCGTCAGTGCTTTATTCTGCGGGTCGACCGTGACGGCAAACCTTGCGTTGGCCTGTGTATATTCATGCGCGCAGTAGAGCTGGGTTTCTGGCGGCAGAGCTTTCAGCTTGGACAGGCTGTTCCACATCATCTCCATCGTGCCTTCAAAAACACGGCCGCAACCAAGTGCAAAGACAGCGTCTCCGACAAATGCGACGTCTTGATCTGAGAAATGATAGGCGATGTGGCCTAGCGTATGCCCGGGCACATCCATCACGCGCGCGTTCGTACGCCCAAATTCGACGATATCGCCTTCGGATAGTTTCACATCAATGCCGGGAATTTTTTCCGCTTCACCGGCTGGTCCGTAAATGGTGCATCCCGTGACTTCCTTGATCCGCAAGTTCCCGCCCGCATGGTCGGGGTGCCAGTGCGTGTTCAGGATGTGCGTAACCGTCCAGCCTTTACGATCGGCCTCGGCAAGGTATTTTTCGGCATCCGGCGTATCGATTGCCGCAGTCTTTCCTGAGACAGGTTCATGAACCAGATAGCCGTAATTATCGTTCAGGCAGGGAAATTTGTGTATGTCGAGGGTGATTTTCGTCATTAGCGTCTCCTGCAGACCAGACTAGCACAGGCCACTTCATGCGTCAGGATGCCGTCACCTTGCAACGTTTCTATGCCTCGCCTTTGGGGCAGGCAGCGACGCGCATCCTGTCTGGCAAGCTGACGGATCTCTGGGGAGATGCGCGCGGCCTCTCTCTGCTGGGTCTGGGATACGCCATTCCGGTGCTCGAGGCCTTTGGTGCTGCGCCGGGGCGCAGCGTGGCAGGTATCCCGCTCGATCATGGACCCGTCTCATGGGACCCGTTCCGTCGCGGCAATGCGGCGGTCGCCATAGGCGATGTTCGACTGCCCTTTCCGGACGGCATGTTTGATCGTGTTATCGTGCTGCATGGGATCGAGGAATCGGGCAATCCGCGAGCCTATTTGCGGGAAATCTGGCGGATAACGGCTCCAGAGGGTCGTATTGTATTGGCGGCGTCCAACCGGTCCGGCTTGTGGTCGCGCGCGACCAAGACGCCGTTTGGCCAAGGCCGCCCCTGGACACGCGCGCAGCTCATGAATCTGCTCTCGATCGGGCTGTTTCAGGTTACAGCGTCCAGTAGTGCGCTTTACATGCCGCCAATGGCGACACCTTTGGTGAGTTCGGCGGCCGAAGGCTGGGAAGTGATGGGCCGAATGCTCGCGCCGGGGCTCGGTGGCGTGGTGTTGGTGGAGGCAGTGAAACGCCTTTATGCTTCTCCTGGAGGCGGCGCTACAGCACCAGTGACCGAAAAAGTGCGTCTGGCGCGGCCTGCGACAAGCAATGGTCGCGAAAGCCATTGACGCCGCTACGCGCGCCTCGGTAGTTTAGAAACTCCTAATTCGCATTACAGATCAAAGGATTGCGTGCCATGAAACTCGTAACAGCCATCTTCAAGCCGAGCCGATTGGATGCGGTGATTGACGCGCTGTCCGAAGCTGGCGCGACAGGACTGACCGTATCGGAAGTGCGCGGCTATGGTCGCCAGCTTGGCAAAACCGAAGTTTATCGCGGCGCGGAATACGAAGTGCGCCTCCTGCCCAAGGTCAAAGTGGAAGTCGCCTGCCCTGATGCCTCGGCCGAGCGCTACGCCGAGGCCATAACGCAGGCCGCCAATACGGGCACAATCGGTGACGGCAAGATCTTCATCTACGATCTCGACAGCATTATCCGGATTCGCACCGGTGAGCGCGACGAACAGGCTGTGTCCGGCTAGTTCTGGTCTTCCGACTTGAAGCTTGCCTGTTCAGCGCCATGGTGGAGCTGAAGGTTCAGCAACACGCCTTTTGCAACCGGTAACAACCACAAGCACAGTCCAATCACGGCCGCACATAGCGCGATGAAGGCAATGACCATCGGCACCAGGGGCAGCGGACTCATCGGCAACAGGAACAGAAACGGCGCCAGCAATAGCAGCACACCGAAACCTACGAAAAAGGCCGGGCCGTCTGCTGTATCGGCCGCCGTCATGTCCCGCCCGCAAACGGGGCAGGATTCGTTGAGCTTCAGGTAGGAGCTGTACAATTTGCCTTCGCCGCACTGGCCGCATCGCTGACGGATACCGGAAATGATGGGGTAGGGGTGGCTCATGATTCTGGACCTCTTTGAGCCGGATGCTTGGTCAGACCTTTACCGGCACTTTCCATACCTATGTAAGGACCGCTTGGTTGGTGTCATCTGCGGTAGATGGTTGCAGGGGCATGAAGGCCTTGACGTTGGTCGCCGTATTCCGCACCAGAACGGGCGAAATCTGACTGCAGGAACACCATGACCAAACCCGTCTTCGACAAGATTGCCATCATTGGCGCCGGCCTCATCGGCGCGTCCATCGCGAGGGCGGCTGTGGAGTACGGCGCGGCTGGGACTGTGAGCCTTTATGATTCCAGCGAAGATGTGCGCCAGCGCGCCGCTGGAATTGCGTTGGGGGATGTCGCGGACAATCTTGCCACTGCTGTGGCAGAGGCAGATTGCGTGTTCCTCTGTGTCCCCGTTGGTGCCTTGCAGGCCGTTGCTGCGGACGCTGTGCCGCTGATGAAGGCAGGAGCCGTCCTGACCGATGTGGGCTCAGTGAAAGGCCAAGCCACCGAAGCGCTTGCGGCCGCCGCCGATGGCCGCGTGCACATTATCCCGGGCCACCCCATTGCCGGTACGGAGCAATCCGGTCCGGAGGCGGGCTTTCCGACCCTGTTCCAGAATGCCTGGCACATTCTGACACCCCTGGCAGACGGGGACGACAGTTACGGCGCTGCTTTATCGATGCTGGAGGCGTTCTGGACGCAACTTGGCGCAACGGTTGAAACGATGGACGCAGCGCGACACGACCGGGTCCTCGCGATCACCTCGCACCTGCCACACCTGATTGCGTTCAATATTGTTGCAACCGCGTTCGACATGGAGACCGTCGAGCAGGGCGAAGTCGTGAAGTATTCTGCTGGTGGTTTCAGGGATTTCACCCGTATCGCCGCCTCCGACCCTGTCATGTGGCGCGATGTTTTCCTGAACAACAAGGACGCCGTACTTGAGTGCCTTGGCCGGTTTTCCGAGGATCTTGCCGCGCTGCAACGCGCCATCCGTTGGGGCGACGGAGAAACGCTTTTCAACGAGTTCAATCGCGCCCGTTCAATCCGCAAGGCCATCATTGATGCGGGCCAGGATTCTGGGGCAGTTAACTTCGGGCGGAACCTGCCCAAGGGAGATGAGGATGAAGGCGCTTGAACTGACCGAGGAGCGTCGCGCGACGTTGCGTGGCCATTTGCAAACTCTGTTTGCAACCGAATTTGACGAGCGCCTCAGCGATTTTCGGGCAGATGACATCGTCGACCTGATGCTGAAGACGCTCGGCCCGGCCGTTTACAATCAGGCTGTCGCAGATGTCCGCGCTCACCTGCAGGGCAAGCTGGAGGACCTCGACGGTGAAGTCTGGGTCGAGGAAGCTGGCTGACATGATGCTCACGCGCTTGTGTGTCGTGCGGGACTGAACCTTTCGGTATGGTCCGCGTATGAACCGCATGACCCACACGATTTCCCGACGCTCGCTGCTACTGTCCGGCGCCGCTTCACTGGGCCTTGCCGCCTGTTCCATCAATTCGACATCGGAAGCAGCAGACGCTGAAAACGCCGATAATGAGGAGCAATATGCTGATTCCGAATGGCGCCAGCTCACCGATGATGACTGGCGTGCGCGCCTGAGCGCGGTCGCCTACGGCGTTATGCGGGAAGAGGGTACCGAGCGTCCCTTTACATCGGACCTGAACAAGGAGGCCCGCACAGGTACCTATCATTGCGCCGGGTGTGACCTCGCCCTGTTTTCATCGGACACCAAATTCGATTCCGGCACGGGCTGGCCGAGCTTCTATGATGTCTTGCCGGGCGCCATGGGAACCAAACCTGATCGCAAGCTGATTTATGTGCGCACGGAATACCACTGCGCCCAATGCCTGGGCCATCAGGGGCATGTATTCGAGGATGGGCCGGAACCCACCGGCTTGCGGTATTGCAACAATGGCGTTGCGCTGACCTTCAAGCCGGCCTGATTCCGGATCACTCGATGATTTCCATGCCCTCGGGGATTACGAATGGCGTGGTAGCGACGCCGACATTTCCGGCTTCAACTACCTCACCAGGACCGCCTTCCCGACGCTCATAAGCCTGAGCCAGCGAGAGATATGGCGGGACGTGAACCCAGCCCGCACCACCATCATTTTGTGTGATTTCGAAATGAAGGTGAAACGTTGTGGGCGTGCCGCCGAAATCATTCGAGACATACCCAATATGCTGGCCGGCCTCGACTGGGTCCCCCGCCTTTACCTGCAGCTTGTCCATGTTCATGTGCATGTATTTGAAGATACGTCCGCCTGCGCGCAGATTCACGCTGTAAGTGCCAACGTGTGAGATGACACCATCAGACACAGCGACAACCTTGTGCAGGGTGCGGTCACTGGCAGCTGTCCTGCGCAGTGTATTGCATTCCTGTGGTGTGCCGACCCGAATGTCCTGCCCCTGGTGGACCTTGGGTTGGGGGCAGTAAGGAGAGGTCCGATTGGCGCTGCGTACTTCGCAGAAATTGTCCCGCCATGGATAGGCGTAGTTGCGGGAATCGCACTGGTCGCCCCCCGCGACACCCCCGCCAAAGCTGAACACTTGGGACTGTAGGTAAGTTGGTGCATCCGCGATAGGAAATACAAGATCAGGTGCGTATGCAATCTGCTCCGGTGCACCTTGGCCTGAGCCAGGCAGAAGCGCTCCGGCTTCAAAATAGCTGAAGGTTGGTTCGACCGGCTCAACAGGGTCGGGCAGGCTGGCAGCGTCGTTGCCATCATCATCACTGATATCTTCAGCCGGAATGTCCGTGTCATCAAGCGTGTCGCCCGGTGTTTCGGTATCCGTGTCCGTATCGGTGTTAGCATCCGTTTCAGGGTTGGTGTCCTGGTCCGAAGCGTCATCATCTTCAGGAGTTGTCGCGGGATCAGTATCTGGTGTGTCGACGTCGGGAATGTCGTCGGTGGGGGTGTCGACATCAATCGGATCGGTAGCGGGGTTGTCGGCGTCTACTGGATCAGGTCCGTCCCCGAGATCATCCGTATCAGGCGAGTTGGCTGTATCTTCCGCATCATCCGCAGGGTCCGTTGGCGTGTCCTCACCGTCTGCCCCATAGGGATTGTCGACCGGCGCAGACGGCGGCGGAGGTCCGGGCGCTCCGGGCGGTACAGCAGGCCCCGCATCCGGCGTTGTCGGACTTGGTCCGCCATCTCCCGGAAATCTGACAAAGTCGCAGGCGGACAGCATGAGGGCTGCGCTCGCCAGCAGCAGCAATCGTGTTGGTTTCATCAACGCGTCCCCGCAATTACTAGCTTGTTGGTCACATCGAGAGCTTCTTGCTCCGTGATGCAGTCGGCTTCACCTCCCTTGATGGATTTGCATTCAAATTCCACGAGGTAGTCTGCGCCGTAACGAGAGAACGAGACTTGTGCTCCACTCATCGTTGGCGTGTAGGTCAGGACGGGCGTATCGTCTTGGGCATTGGTGGTATCAACTCCAATGACTTCATTCGTGCCATTGACGACAATGTCATAGTCTATGCCGGGATAGGCAGCGAAATAGCCGTCCGACATGGGTTGAAAGCGGATGCCACTCTCGGCGCCCTGTGGCACGACGATGCCGGTTGGAAGCAAGACCGGTACGGGCGGCGCGGTGCCGCCGGATTCCACCTGGAAACTCGTCTCGCGCTGCTCGCTGGGTGTGGCAGCAAGATCTGCTCGTGCAGCGTCCCAGTCGATTGTTGCAGTGCTGGCGACCATCACCGGACCGTCAGGTTGATCTGGAACGAGCGTAGCTTCTTCTGCAGGAGCAATTTCCGGCTCTTGGGTTTCAACCGGTGCTGGTTCGTCGCGGTCTCTCGCAATCAAGAAGTCGCATGCGGTAAGCGAGAGCGCGCACCCACCGACAATCAGGATGGTACGGATAGATGTCATTTGCGTTTGTCCTCTCCGGGATGAGCTACGAAGTCAGGGTCTGCATAGGCGACGCCATCAATTGACAATATCTGTTGGCGGATTTCTTCAATTCGCCCGCGTGTCGCCTCGACACCGGCGGGCAGTTGGTACACCAGATTGATTTCGCCGGAATAGCTGGCGCCCACGAGACGGAAATCCTTCAGGATGGGGATGTCTTCTACGAGATCCGAATATGCCGCATCAGCGGTCTCGCGATCGCGTTTGAAATTGCGCGCAATCGTATCAACTTCAGACCGCCCCTTGAGGCGGACGATAAAGGTGACTTCCGCACCGCTCGAACTGGACGAGCTGCTGCCACTGACGGCAGCAGGCTTGACCTGTTCTACACCCACGGTGCCGATTGGCGGACGTGGGTCGGTCGCCGCCTGTGTGGCGGGGCTGTCCTGTTCAGGCCGTGATTGGGAGCTATTGCGGTCATCACTCCCCACGATAACCAACCCCACCGCGCTGGCCAGCAGGGTGACCCCTGCAAGGCCAAGCGGCCCGCCGAGATGGACGGGAGAAGGGCGCCGTTTTGGCATCAGTCTCCGCCACCGCCGGTCGGCCGTTCCGGCACCATGGCGAGGTCGAGCAAGCCTTGACCGCATGGACGTGTGCACATGTCGGGGCTTCCCTCAATCGGAGTGGTGCCCGGGTAGAGTGCACATGAGCCAGAGCATTGCATCGCAGATCGCGGGCTGGATGCAGCGAGCAGGGTGGCTTTCAGCTCTTCCGGCGTGGCGTCAGGATCGCGTGCCTTGAGGAGGGCAAGTGCTGCTGAGACATGCGGCGCTGCCATCGATGTGCCCTGTTCGAAAGCGTAGAAGCAGTCTTCGACGGCTTCACCCGTGACCGGGTCATAGCAATTCGTTGCAGCCTTGGTGGACAGGACGCCATCTGGACGACCGTCCCCATTGTCGTCCCGTGTCAGGTCTCCACCAGGGGCGAGGAGATCTACTTCCGGTCCGAAATTGGAATAGGGGGCTATATGTCCCCGGGCATCGCCGGCGGCGACTGTGATCACATTCGCGCAGCCACCCGGCGCATAATACTGCGTCGCAACGCGGGCATTGCCGGCTGCCGAGACGACCAGCACACCACGCTCAGTGACCGAATCAATCGCATCCTGCAGCGATGCAGGACAGTATTCGAACAGCCCGATGGAGAGGTTGATTACGTCAGCCGGATTGTCGTTCCAGATCTCGTTGCCTTCCGCATCCTCGGCCGGGATCAGGCCGCCTGCCCACCGGATGGCATCATTGATGTCGGAGAGACGTCCACCACATTTGCCGAGCGCGCGCACTGGAACGATTTTGACGTTCCACGCCCCGCCCGCGACCCCTGAGGCATTGTTGGTCGCGGCTGCGCCAATCGTTCCCGCCACATGTGTGCCGTGAAATGTGTCTTCTGCAAATGGGACCGACGGATCACAGAGATCGCCCGGATCGTTCGGATCGCCGTCACGGCCGTCGCCATCATTTCCCATACGTGGATCGGAGACCATATCCCAACCCGGTGCGATGTTGGGGGAATCCTTGATGTCGGGGTGTTCCAGTTGCAGGCCGGTGTCTACAACAGCCACGACAACATCTGCTGATCCATCTGTGCCCTGACGGGTCCAGAATTTCTGGAAGCTTGAGCCCCCTACGGACTCGCCTTCGCCTGTACCATTGTTCTGGAAATGCCATTGAAGTTCCCAAAGCGGGTCATTCGGGGTGATGGTTGTGTCGGTGATGACGTCCGGGGTCACATCGGTTCCGGTGGCCGGTGTGTCGGGGCGTGGTTTACGAGCGAACTGGTTTTCGAAAATATAGTCTTTCTCGACATATTCGAACTGACCAGACGCTTTCAGGTCTTTCACGATACATTCTGTCGCGAGCACCGGGCTCGACTGAACGGTGACCATATCAGGATTGTCTGGGCATTCGAGTTTCGCATCGACGGCGAGGAAATTCTGCATCGTGTTGCGAGGGGATCCGGCTGGCGTGAACCGAGTGGGGCTGCCACCATCCTCGCCGATTTGTATGACCATCTGCCCCTCGCGAGACAGGGCCACTTCGCCGCCCATTCCATACTTCGACAATGTGTCCAGCATTACGGAATTGGCATCGCGTTGCGCTGTAATGGCATCACGACTGATAACAGAACGACGCGCAAGCTTGCGCGCTGCGACTTTTTCCTGAACCGGTGCAGATTCCAGGGAACGGGGATTGAGGGACCGGGTGCGCGCCGTTGGCGATGGTTCTTTCGCGGCGGTCTGTTCCAGTTGCCTGGATGCCTTGTCAATTTCCTGCAGAGTTTTTTCTCGTGCTTTTGGGTCGAGCTTCACCTTGGGCATGACGCGTGCAGGCTGAACCGACAGGCTGCGTGACGGGGCAGGCGCAGAAGTGATCGGTGCGGTGGCATCGGACTCTGCAGCAGGGGCGCTTTCAGCCTCGACCGGATCGTCGGAAAATTCGTCAAAGGCTTCCGGATCTTCCAGGAAGACTTCATCGTCTTCCACGACCGCCATGGCTTCAGCAGGGGGGATGTCTCGTGGCTTGGCAATGATCGATCCGACCGCAAACATCGGGCTCGCGCTTGCCGTTTCGAAATTCATGTCATTGCGCAGCGTACCGGCAATGGCTCGGTCCATGACGTCAGCTGCTTCCAGCGGTTTCGGAGCGTCCGGTTCAACAATGGTCCGACCGCTCAACTGGTCCATAGTCGCCTCGGCGAGATCACGAGCGCGTTCGAGCCTTGTGTCTTGCTGGTCGCATGAGGACAGCACGAGCAGGCTGGCCAAAGCAGTTCCGAGCGCGAGGCGGCCCGGCGTCGATATCAGTTTCCGCAGCATGTGAGATATCCCCGTGTGTTTCCCAAGATACTCCCAGCTCCTTAGATTAACCCTTTAGCAAGATTATGACGAGGGTGGGGCATTGTCCAATGCAAACGCTTTTCAACCTGACACTTGTTGACGTGAAATCGGAAGCCCGGCTGTCCTTACGGCACCATTTTCTTGTTGCTGGACATTTTCAGAAGACCGGCCGATGACATGAGAATGAGCGAGGGACAGACGATTCCACCAGACGTGTCCAGACCGGACCGGCGCAACGCTTTCTTCCTGTTGTTCTTCTCATTGATGGCGATCGGGGCTGGCAATACGATGTTGATTGCCGCCGTATTGCCGCCACTGACGCGAGAGATTGGTCTTCCGGACTGGATGGCCGGGGCTATCTTTGGATTGTCGGCGCTGTGCTGGTCGTTGATGTCGCCGTTTTGGGGTGGTCGGTCCAACCGCTGGGGAAGGCGGCCTGTCGCCACCTTGGGACTTGCGGGATATGGCATCTCCATGCTCCTGCTGTTCCTGACCGGCTGGCTTACCATGACTGGCGTACTGACCGGCACGTTCATGATGTTTGCCTGCCTTGCCATGTCGCGTTCGATTTTTGGGTTGCTGGGCTCTGGCACGAACCCGGCTGCGCAAGCCTATGTTGCTGATCGCACCAGTCAGGCCGAGCGACAGTCCGAAATCGCGTTCATCACATCGGGTTTCAGCGTTGGCACGGTGATTGGCCCCGCTTTTGCCGCGGCGCTGGTGGCAACGCTTGGCCTGCTGAGCCCCTTGCTACTGACGGCGGTTATTGCCTTTACCATGTCGGCCTTGATTTGGTTCCGCCTCCCGGAAGAGCGCGAGCCGGTAACGGATGCGACCCAGTTTGAAGAAATTCCCGGTGCGCGGGGTCTTTGGCGATCCGGGCCGGTATTGCCCTTCCTTGTGTTCGCCGTGTGCCTGTCGCTGACGACCGGTGTATTGACGCAGGTTTTTGTCTTTTCAGTAATGGACAAACTGGGCGTTTCCGGAAAGGAAGCGGCGCAATTTACCGGGCCGGCCTTTACCGTTGGCGCACTCGCCGTACTGCTGGCCCAGCTTGTGTTGATCCCTCGCCTCAAGCTCAAGAACAAGACACTCATGTGGGGAGGCTGCCTGCCTTTGCTGGCTGGGGCGTTGCTGATGGTCTTCGCAAATGACTATGCAAACTTGATCCTGGCGCAGTTCTGCATTGGCCTCGGGCAGGGGCTCGCGCGGCCGGGATTTTCAAGCGGGGCATCACTGGCCGTCTCACCTCAGCTTCAAGGCAACGTCGCAGGTCTTGTAATCTCGGCGAATGGAATGGGTTTCATCATCACGCCCTTCTTCGGCTTGTTCATCTATGAGTATGTGAACCCGCATCTTCCGTTCATATTCTGCGCGGGCTTGCTGAGTTTCATGATCCTGTATGCCCGGTTCGGGTTGAAGGATGGCGTCGGCGAACCGGATGAGGAAGCCGACGCAGTTTGATCAATTTGTACCGGACGGGCTGGATGCGACACCAACATTCGCTTCGCCAGTGACCAATGCCAGGGCCTGCTTTGTCGGGTAGCCGTCCGCAACGAGGCCCCTGGATTTTTGGAATCCTTGCAACGCGCCCTTGGTCTTGCGACCGGGAATGCCGTCCACGCCGCCAGCGTCAAAACCCTGGGCGTTGAGCGCTGCCTGAAGGATCTTGATCTCGCTAACGGTGAGAGGTGTCAGATGTGTTGGCCAAGACGCGATGGGCCCATTCTGGCCTCCCATCGCATCGCCGGACAGGCCCACGGCGAACGCGTAGGAATCGGCATTGTTGTAGGTCTTGAACGCCTTGAAATTGTTGAACAGCAAGTATTTCGGGCCTTCCGCACCGGCTGGCAGCCAGAGTTCAGCATAATTGGCTCCGCCTGTTTCGAAAGTGCCGCCGCGTGCAGGTACCAGGCCTTCAGTTGCCCATGTTTCGATCCGGCGTTCATTGCCATCTGCCAGTCCGAAATCGAACCCGGTGCGGGCCAGCACTTCAATTCCCCAAGGCTGATTCAGTGTGTAGCCGGAATTTGCCAGATAATTGGCGGTCGAGGCGAGGGCATCAGCCTCACTCTCCCAGACATCCTTCTTGCCGTCGCCGTCAAAATCTTCGGCAAAGGCGATGAAGGTCGATGGCATGAATTGGGTATGGCCCATCGCGCCGGCCCACCCGGCGATCAGGTCGTCGCGCTCTGCATCGCCTTGTTCGAGAATTTTGATCAGGGAGAGCAGTTCACGCTCAGCGAGGCTCTTGCGTCGACCTTCCACAGCCATGTTGGCCAGGACGTTTGGCGCGTCGAAATTGCCTTTCACGGCACCAAAGCTCGTTTCCATGCCCCAGATCGCGACGATGGCTTCGCGGTCTACGCCATAGGCGGCTTCAAGAGAGTCGAAAAGTGCCGGGTTTTCAGCAAGGCGCGAAGCACCTGTGCTTATGCGGCTATTGCTCATCGGCACGCGCAGATAATCCCAGATCGGCTTGGCGAATTCGGCTTGGTCTTCGATCCCTGTCTTAGCGGGTTGGAAAGACGATCCCAGCCAGAGTTCTAGCGGAGATATGCCGGTAAGGACAGATTTGACGACCTCGCGATCATGACCAGCGGCGAGTGCTTTTTCAGAGAAAGCTACGCGCCAAATGTCCATTCCGGCATGGCCGGAGGAGGCGTAGGTGATCGCGCCTGTCTCGGGAGCGGGTACTGGCGCGGCGATCGGTGGAGGCGCAGCCTGGCCCGGACTATGGGCACAGGAGGCAACCAGCGCGGTCATCGCCGCAGCCGCGATGATATGTGAGCGCCGCAGCGCAATCTGTGCCATTCTTCCAGCTCCT
Organism: Hyphomonas sp. UBA4494; assembly: GCF_002388935.1. Lineage (NCBI taxonomy): Bacteria > Pseudomonadati > Pseudomonadota > Alphaproteobacteria > Hyphomonadales > Hyphomonadaceae > Hyphomonas > Hyphomonas sp. UBA4494. Next base: position 207,390 of record NZ_DGNK01000032.1, on the reverse strand, counting down.
GAAACCGCACGTTCATGACAGCGTGCAACCTTGACTCTTCTTACCGGATTCATTACCCGCTCCGCTTTCCAATTCCTTATGATCCACAGGCTAGGCCCATGAAAGTCCGCTCGTCTCTCAAATCGCTCAAGTCGCGCCACCGCGACTGTAAGATCGTGCGCCGCAAGGGCCGCGTTTACGTCATCAATAAAACTGACCCCCGCTTCAAAGCAAAGCAGGGCTGACGTGAACATGAACAGGCAATAAGGCGGCACTATGGCTGCTGAAATTGCCCTGTTCGACCTTGGGCATGTGGTCCTCGACTGGGACCCTGCACGACTTTACGCGAAGATCATCGATACGCCGCAGGAACGTCAAATGTTCCTGGCGGATATCTGTAACATGGCGTGGCATACACGGCATGATGCTGGTGCAAGCTTTGCCGAGAATGCCGTTGATCTGATCCGGCAATATCCTCAGTACGAAACTGAAATCCTCGCCTGGGGTCGGCGATGGATGGAAATGTTCGATGGCTATGTGGAAGGTACCGCCGAACTGATCCGGCGCCTGGATGCCCGCCAGGTGCCGCTCTATGCCCTGACGAACATGCCAGCCGATCCTTGGGAAGAAATGCTCCAGGAGTTCGAGATCCTGCGACGGTTCCGCGATGTGATCGTGTCTGGCCGGATCGGCCTGATCAAGCCCGGCGCCGAAATCTATCATGTTGCCCTGGAGGTCATGGACCATCCGGAGCCAGCAAACGTGCTGTTTATTGACAACAGCCTGCCCAATGTTGAAGCGGCTGACACGCTTGGCTTCCGGACACATCATTTCAAGCATGCAGAGGGCCTAGAGTCCGCTTTGTTGTGTGAAGGCCTGCTGTGACAGCAAGTTGTGGTTGCCCCGCCCGGCGCGCGGCATAATATCGGACTGATGATAAGAGCGCTCCTTCTGGCCGTCCTGTTCCTCGTGGGCGCGGCGCATGCGGAACCATCCGATGAGATGTTCGAGAAGCTGCGGACTGCGCCCAGTGACAGCGAAGCCAATGATGTGGCCATGGATATCTGGGCCTCCTGGATGGAATCCGGCTCACCGACGGTGGATGTCATTATGGAGCGGGGCGTCGATGCGCAGACTGCGGGAGATTTCGAGACGGCGCGCGCCTTCTTTGATCGGGCCATCCTGATCAAGCCAGACTATCCCGAGGCGTGGAACCGGCGAGCTGCCCTGTTCCTGATGGATGAAAATTACACCGAGGCATTGCGCGACCTGAACGAGACCTTGCAACTCGAGCCGCGCCATTTCGGCGCGTGGTCCGGGTTGGGCATGATGTTCGAAAGCATGGGATCTCCCAAGCATGCGCTCGAAGCCTATCGCGAGGCCATTGAAATCTATCCGCGCATGCAGCAGGCACTGGCTGCAGAAAAGCGGTTGTCCAAGCTTGCTGAGGGCCAGGGTCTTTGAGGGGCGTGATTACGGCAACAGCCCTCGGCATATGCGTGCTCGGTACGGGGGCTTGCGTGACCAGTGCAGCCTACAAGAACAAGGTCGAAGCCACCCACCCACCAATTGGCCGGTCCGTATCGGTAGGAACTGAGACTGTGCATGTCATTCAGCGTGGAGAGGCAGGCCCACCTGTCCTGATGATTCATGGTGCCAGTGCCAATGCTCGTGAGTTCACATGGACGCTCGCGCCTCGGCTGGAGGGCGCTTACCGCGTTCTGATGGCAGATCGGCCCGGGCACGGTTATTCCAGCCGCCCGGAAGACGCTCAGGATCTTGGCGTGCAAGCGACACAAATGGCGGGCGTGTTGGACCAACTCGCACCGGACGAAAAAGCCATTTTGGTCGGCCATTCCTTTGGTGGAGCCGTTGCCCTGCGCGTGGCGCTGGACCGGCCTGATCTTGTAAAAGGGCTCGTCCTGCTCGCGCCGGTGACCCATGATTGGGGCGGAGGCGGTCAGGCATGGTACAACTCGTTCGCTGCTCCGCCAGTCGTTGGTCCTGTGTTCAGCCAGCTCTTGCCATTGGTTGGCCCTGGCCAACTTGGCAAAGGGATTGACGGCGTCTTCGAGCCGGCACCTGTGCCGGACAATTATTCTGAAAATTCCGCCATCGGACTTCTGTTTCGCCCGCCAAACTTCCGGGCCAATGCCCGTGATGTGAAGGCGCTGGAAGATCAGCTGGCCGCGCAGTCCAGACGCTATGGTGAACTGGAAGTGCCAATCACGGTGTTCTCTGGCAGCGGCGATACCGTGATTTCCCCAAAACTTCATGTGGGTGAATTGAAGAAACAGGTGCCAGTGGATCTCGTGATCCTGCCGCATGAGGGGCACATGCCACACCATGGCGAAGGTGCAGCTGTTGCTGATGCCATTCGCCGTCTGGCCAGCGAGTGAAACTCCCGCTAAGACGCGCCTTCTTTTCCGATCCCGATTACCAAGGAGCCTCTCATGGACGACGAAGCCTCGATCACCCATCTCACCGAAGCGACCCGCGAGAAACTCCGCCAGACCGTCGCCAAGATCGAGCGTCTGGAAGAGGAGAAGAAGGAAGTTGCCGAGCAGATCAAGGAAATCTACGCTGAGGCGAAGGCTTTCGGTTTTGATACCAAGGCACTGCGTCAGGTGATCAAGCTGCGCAAGGTCGACCGGGCCGAGCGCGAAGAGCAGGAAATGGTGCTCGACACCTACCTGCTGGCACTTGGCGAAGCCTGACCTGGTTTGCCTCCGGCACAATAATCACCATATTCTCTGCCAATGGGCCGAGATGTCGATGAACGCAAGAAACGTGCAGCGCTCCGTAAACTACGGAAGGCGGCGGCATTGGCTGAGCAGGGGCTTGGTCCGCCCTTGTCTGACTGGGAAAAACAATTCCTCGAAGAGGTCGAGGAGCGCATCGAGACCTATGGGTCTGCGTTTGCAGATCCTTTGAAAGGGAGCGACGGCGAAGCCCTTTCCAGCCTGCAGCAGATGAAGTTGAAGGAAATTGACAAGAAAGCTCGTGGAAAGGCCAAGACTGGCTTCGGCGCAAAGAAGAAGCCCGGTGGCTTCAACAAGCGGCCGACGCCGCGAGTGCGCCAGTTGGATGATGATCTGACGGAAGATCCGGCCCCTCGACATTCTGAGCCGTCCACCCGGAGCTTGCCGAAATTGGTCCGTGCGTCGGAGTTGACGCCTGTGGAGTCCACCTCTCCTGTCCCGGGATCTCCCGAAGATGAACCGCCGAAGAAACGTCCCGCCTTCCGGGTCATTGAAGGTGGAAAGCAGACCGAGTAAACCCGAACACGAGTTTGATGCGTATAGTTTCCATATTCCCCGAATTGGAAGGACGACCCGCATGAAGACCGTTGTAATCACAGGTGCATCGACCGGTATTGGCGAAGCGACCGCGCTCTACCTCGCAAAGCATGGGTGGCGCGTCTATGCCGGGGTCAGAAAGCAGTCCGATGCCGATGCGCTATCCGCGAGCTCCGAAGGGGATATTCGCCCGCTTATTCTGGATGTGACGAGGCAGGAGCATTTGGAGACCGCTGTGCGGACTGTGTCCGAAACCCTGAAGGGCGAGACGCTCACGGGTTTGGTCAACAATGCGGGTATCGCAAATATGGGGCCGCTCGCGATTCAACCGCTTGATGATTTCAAGGCCCATTTCGAGGTCAATGTGTTCGGCCTGTTGCGCGCATCTCAAGCCTTCGCGCCACTGCTTGGGATGGACAAGACTCGCACCGGTGCTCCCGGTCGGATTGTCAACATCACCAGCGTGGGTGGTCGCATTTCGGCACCTTTCCTCGGGGCCTACACAGCCACAAAGCACGCCGTCGAAGCGATGACAGACACGTTGCGCCGGGAACTGGTGATCTTCGGCATTGATGCCATTGCCGTGGGGCCGGGATCGGTGAAAACGCCGATATGGGATAAGGCAGAGGAAGCCAATTCAGATGGCCCCTATGCTGGAAGTGCCTGGTCTGAGGCATTGAAGCAGTTTGAGCAGGTGATGCTGAAGGGGGGGCGCGACGGCTTGCCACCCGAACATATTGCAAAGGTCATTGAAATTGCGTTGGAGGACGCCACTCCCAGGGCGCGTTATTCCCCTGTGCCGAACAAGCTGACGAATTGGTACATTCCGACGCTGCTGCCCAAGCGTGTTCTGGATGGGGTCTTCCGCAAGCGATTCGGCATGACGAAGCCCGGCAAGTAAATTTTCCTGCGGGCATTGACGAACCGCGGGGAAGGCGCGCGCATTCTCCTGAAAACAGAACGGGAGGAATAACCACATGGCCAATCTTGACGGCAAAGTCGCCATCATCACGGGCGGCGCCAGCGGCATAGGGCTTGCGGGCGTCGAGACATTCGTCGCAGCGGGCGCGAAAGTCGTTGCTGGAGACATTCAGGACGAGAAGGGCATGGCACTTCAGACGCGCTTTGGCGACGACAAGGTCCTGTTTGTCCATTGCGACGTGACGGACATGGCCGAACTGGAAGGTATCATGGGCAAGGCCGTCGACCATTTCGGACGGTTGGACATTCTCTGGAATAATGCGGGGCATGGTGGCACGCCGGATTCGGTGGAGGAACTGGATCTTGATGCCTATGACCAAACCATGTCTCTCCTTCTGAAACAGGTCTTTGCCGGAACCAAGTTTGCTGTTCCACACATGAAGGAAAATGGCGGCGCTATTATCAACACGTCTTCAATCAGCGCCGTATGCGCCGGATATGCGCCAATCACCTACTCTGTTGCCAAGAAGGGGGTGGCACATTTCTCCAAATTGGCGGCTGCAGAGCTCTCCAAGTATGGCATTCGCGTGAATGCGGTCCTGCCGGGCTTTATCGCGACCTCGATCTTCGGCGCGTCGCTCGGCTTGCCGCGCGAGCAGGCAGACCAGATGGCGGCCATGCTGGTCGAAGCAGGTGGCAGCATGCAGCCAGCTGGCCGGGTTGGCAAAGGTGAAGACATTGCCGAAATGGCAGCCTTTCTAGCCTCGGATGCCGCAAGCTTCATTACGGGCGGCGAGTTCCTCGTGGATGGCGGCATGACGGTCGGTCCACGTCATTCTTGGGACGAGACCGCCGGCGGTCCACTCCTGGATGCGCTTGGCATCACGCCGGAACAAGCCGAACAGATGCGGGAACAGATGAACAGCTAGGTCGTTGGTGAGGCGCTACGGGTCTTCCGTCAGCGCCTCAAGGCCTGGGATCAGCTTCACTTTTTGGAGCAAGGCAGGGAGTGTTTTTGCACGAGCGACCGGACGACCTCGCTCGTCGGCTATAACAAAGCCGGTTTTTGACTTAGTGAGCGGGAACCGGCGCCAATGTGCGCGGGTCCTGAATATCCAGACTTGGTCAGGTTCGCTTCCTGAAGCGGCCCAGCCGGTCCACATGTGACCGGCCGGCAGTTCCCGCCACAGGCGATCAATCTCGTCAATTTCGGAAGGCGTAAAGCAGCCCATGGATTCTCGCCCCGATCAGACTCAGCAGACAGACCTAGAGGTGGGGCCCGCACCGCGCAATATTGAAGGCGCGCTCTGGATGCTGGCCTCCGGGGCCACCTTCACCGTGTTCCTCACGCTTTCCAAGGTCCAGTCTGCAACCTTCGATCCAGGCTTCCTTGCCTTCTGGCGCTCTGGCGTTGCGTTGATCGTCGTCATTCCGGTTATCCTGCAACAGGGCTGGAGTGTGATGAAAATTCACCAGCCGGGTCTTATCTTGCTGCGCAGCCTGTTCGGGACGCTTGGCTTTGCCCTCGGCTTCTATGCCGTGTCGGACGCGGTTGGCCTGCCGCTCTCCGAATTCAATGCGATCAGTTTTTCCCGGGCCATGTTCGTCACCTTTCTCGCGGCCTTCATCCTGAAGGAACGGGTCGGTGTGCATCGTTGGGGCGCCACAATCGCCGGATGTGTCGGGGTCATGATCATGATGCAGCCCCAACTCGGTATTAGTCTGGGCATGGTCCTCGCCGTATCGGCGGCGTTCTGCCTGGCTGGGGCGATCACACTCGTGAAATCTCTGACGCGCCTGCACAGGCCGGTGACCCTGTTAATCTGGGCAAACCTTCTGTCGTCGATCCTGTTATTGCCGCTCGCCATCCTGACGTGGCCGGACGTGGCGCCCTCTGTCATCGACTGGTCCTGGATCGGCCTGATGGGCGTATGCGGTGTGACCGGCCAGTACTTCTACATTCGCGGCATGAGCGTTGGCGATGCATCTTTCCTGTCGCCGATCGACTATATGCGTCTGCCGATGGCAGCACTGGTCGATTGGGGTCTGTTCCACATGCTGCCGGGTTTCTGGACCTGGGTGGGCACTGCAATCATCATTGGAGCCACCCTGTACATCACAATCCGGGAACAGCGCCTGCGCCGGCTGTCCGCGCCGCCGCTCTAGGTCAGGCGGCTTCGGGTGAATGAACGGCGCCGCGGAACGTCGCGCCTGCCGCGATGAAGCTGAACAGCGCCATGATGGCAGAGACCACGCCGTTCCAGCCCGCCATGGAAAGGCCGAGAATGTAGAAAGGCGCATCCGTGCAGGACGGCACATGCATCGGCTTGCTGAAATCCTGAATCGCCATTGGATCGATCACCCCTTCACCGGAACAACCATCTGGTGGCGGCAGCAGGCCCCACTCGACACCGGAATGGTAGAAGGCAACCACGACACCGACGACAAAGACCAGTCCGATCATCATGTTGAGTGCGACCAGGAACCGGCGTTTCGGGATCCATCGCCAGAGCACAAGGCCCGTCAGCGTCATCGCGATCAGCGCCCAATAGACTTCCCGCTGCCGCAGGCAGAGTGGGCAGGGAGGCAGGCCGCCAAAAGTCTCAAACGCGTGGGCGGCTGCCAACATGAAGGCGGACACCGCCACGGCCACCGCGGGCCACTTCCAGTCTTTCAGAACAGATCGCATAAAATCCATGCTTCAGCTAAAACCGGACTGCGTCATGACCACAATGCGGCGCAAGGTCACTTTGCCGTTATTTATCATCCAAACAGGCTGACCGCACCGAGCATCACGGCGCCTATCAGACCGCTGACCCAGGCTGTTCCTATGATCAGGCCGCCAATCACCATCAAGCCGTCTTTCTGCATGAGACCAAAAGACGCTATGGCCACGGCAAAGCCCGGCACCGTGTTGGTCATCGGCAACGGCACGAGGATTGACGCGCAGAATATGCATAGAAACAGGCCAATGACGGGTTCCGACCGCTTGCCGGTAATTACGGTCAGGCGCGGGCGTACAATGTGCTCGATCCAGCCGAGCCATTTGCGGCCGCCAGACGCCATCTGGGTAAGGCCCTTGCGATCAATGTGGCGATTGGCGAGCTTGTCCGGCATCCAGGGCTGCTCGCGGCCCATCGCCATTTGGGCCGCTAGGGCCATCATGGGCAAGGATACGACCTGCGGCACCCCATAAAGAAACGGAATGCAACAAGGAAGGGCAAGCAGGAACAGGCCAGCGCCAAATGCACTTTCATCCAGCTGATCAAAGATTTCCCGCAGCGAGAACCCGTTCTCGGGCGCACCTGCGGCAAGCGCTTCGATGGTCTGTAACAGGGTTTTTTCGGTCGGAATCTCGGTGGAAGACATGCCTAAGCTGTTAGATGTCTTTGATCGCTACGTCGAGTAGATTGACAGGAGGCCCAGCTATGCGGCAGGAGAAGCGCTCCCTGCAAAGGGCCTCTGTGGCGGAACTGGTAGACGCGACGGATTCAAAATCCGTTTCTGGTGACAGAGTGCCGGTTCGAGTCCGGCCAGAGGTACCAATTGCATAGGACGCGCGCTTATCCTTTTATGGGTAACTGGTCTGGCTTGCGAACATCACATTTTGACAGCGATCCTAAAATTTCTCTGTGAACGAAATTCGCTTGGTTCCAACGCAAGATGACGGGTGCTCACTCGACTGAGGGCGGTCCATCGCAAACCGTAGTAAATTCTACAGCATGCGGTCCTGATCCGGTGTTCGGCGCTTTGCTGAAACGATCGGATTCTGGGGCAATCAAAACATGAGCAACCTCGTCCCGCGCGAATGCCGATCTCTCGCCAGACCGCCTGATTAACCTGACGATCATCTGTTTTTGCAATCAATTGCAGACGCTGGATTAAACCTGAATCCAGCGTGGAGGACATGCGATCATGAAACTTGGAACGCTATTCTTGCGGCTCACGCTGGAGCGCCGCGCGTGCGCCGCGACGTGCGAGCAAGCCGGCCTGAGAGTCGTGATACTTTCATGATCGAACTGGTGCTTCTCGACCAAGCGATTCCTGCCATGCCGTCGCCTGTTCAGACGGACCTTCGCAGCCTGTATGCGCAGGGCGTGGAAGCGAGGTTCGCCGGACGTTTCGAAGAGGCTCTTGGAGTGTTCGAAGCGTTGCTTGCCACAAATCCTGAAGACGTAGACTCCCGTTTGAACGCGGCACTCTGCCTGATCGCACTGGAACGCCTTGATGAGGCCGAAAGCGAACTCGAACACGTCATTGATCAAGCTCCCGACTATGTGGATGCCTATACCGCGCTGGCGCGCGTGCGCAGAATGAAGGGAGACGCACAAGGTTCCCATGAGTTTATCGACGCTGCAGAAACCTTGTCGTCCGATCATGCCGACTACGCTGCCATGCGCGAACAGGCATCCCGGCAGGATCGCAATCGTATTACGACGAATTTGACAGCAAGCCGCAGCAGTTTGACGAAGGACTTGCCGGACTGGACCAGCCTGTCCCCGGCAGTGGCAGTCCGAGTATCAGATACGCTTACACTCAGTGCCTCCGCGCTATACGCCGAGCGCTTCGACCGCTCGAACACGAATGTGCACATCGGCGCCGCAAAGCGTACGGGGTTCGGGCATGTCCGAATGGAAATCGGGGGAGGGACCAACACGACCTTCCTGCCCAACACCACAGTTCTCGTTGGCGCAGGTGTTGCCACGCACTATCCGGGCCTGGAACTCCTGTCGGACATCAGAACTTCAGAATACCAGAGCGGCCGGGTGACGTCCTTTCTTCCGGGCGCCCAGTACACTTTCGCTGGCGAGGCTGCGGAGATTGAAGTGCGGTACATCAACGTGCGAGACGAGAACGACCAGCATCGCTCAGGCTATCGTATGCGCTCGACTTTCAGGCCGGCAGGACCTTGGGCGGTGCATCTCTATTACGCCGACGCACCGGAAAGTTCTGATGGCGCAACAGTGGAAGTGCAGTCCTATGCGGCGGGACTGGAAATGCGCTTCGGTCGAACCACCGCGCTACGCCTGACGGCCGGCAAGGAACTTCGCACTGCCTACGATCGCACAGATATCTCCCTTTCGCTTGCGCGGAGTTTTTGAGGGTGAGTTATCTCATCCTGATATGGCAGATTGCATGCGTATTGGTGCTTGCGTCCCTACTGTGGATGATCACGCTGATACTTCTTCGGATTATCCGTACGCACAGGCAGTCACTCTACACAAAGCAACGCCAACAGATTCTGGAGGCAATGGCGCAAATCCTGTGGGATGAAAAGGGTGAGGCCGCGATTCCCGACGAGACTCTCTGGAAATCCCCCATGGTGCCGGAAGTCTTTCTTGAATTCGTTGCGCTGGTTCGAGGCGAAGAGCGCGACCGTCTCATCGCGCGGATGGTCCGGTACCGGGTGGACGATGAATTCCGCCGCCTCTTGCGACATCGGTTCAGATTTGTCCGGCACGCTGCCGTTGAGGCACTGGCCTATTTTCCCGGCCTGCCAACGGCCAAAGCTGTGGACTCGCTGGTGGAGCGGTCAGCAAACCGTGACCTTCGCATCGCTGGAATACGAACGCTGGTTGCCGTTGGTGCCTATCCAACAGTGCCGGATGTCATGCGTGAATTCTCGAAACTGAACGGTAGCACGCGTAGCCTGCAATCGGTTCTGTCGAAACTGGCGCTGCACCGTTCAAGGGACATCCTGGAATACCTCGGACGGCCCGGAGTTCCGGACCTCGAACGCGCGGCCTTGTTGTCCGCCCTGGGCGGCAGTGCGGATTACTCAGTCCTTAATATTCTCGAAGCGGCGCTCTCCAGCGATGTGCCCCTGATCCGTGTCGCGGCACTCGACGGACTTGCAAGTCTGGAACACCCGGACGCTGCTCCGGCCATTGCCAGTTGCCTGAAGGATACCGACTGGAGTGTGCGCGCTGGCGCGGTGAAGGCACTTTGTGAGATATCCTATGATACGTACGCGGCCCAGGTCGCAGACTTGCTTTCCGATCCCGTGTGGCTGGTCCAGTTTGAAGCGGCGCAAGCTCTGGCCGACATGGGGGCGTCGGGTCGAGAGCTGCTGGAAGTGTCGGCTATAACAAAGGGCAATGAAAGTGCGAACCGTACCGCAGCCCTGGCGCTTGCGGAGCTGAGTGCGATGGAGGCTGTCCAGTGATGGAATCCGTTTTCATCGTAGCGAAGTATGTGGGGCTGGTGGTTATCTTTGCCGGTGTTGTCCAGTACACAAATTATTTCATCCAATTGCTGTTAGCTGCGTTCCAGCTGGCCAAATCGGGGCGTGCCGCGAAGGCTGACGCCCTCTGGCGCCGCTACTCGGATTCGGCGCCGCCCATCGCGATTCTCGTACCAGCCTACAACGAAGAGAAAACTATTGTTGAAAGCCTTTCATCGCTGATGGCTATTCAGTATCCGAATTATGAGGTCATCATCATAAATGACGGAAGTTCGGATGCCACGCTGGAGGTTCTGAAAGATGCGTTCGATCTTGTAGAAACTTCGCGCCTTTACTCCCCTTTGGCGCCGCACCAACCCATCAAGACGATTTACCGGTCGCAACATCAAAAGCGTCTTGTCGTGATCGACAAGGCAAATGGTGGAAAAGCCGATGCGCTGAACGCAGGTATCAACGTGTCCCGAGCACCTTTGTTTTGCTGCGTTGATGCAGATTCCGTTTTGGAGCCGGATGCGTTGTTGCGCACCGTGAAGCCGTTCATGGAAGACCCAGAGCGGACGATTGCGGTGGGGGGGACTGTCCGGATCGCCAATGGCAGTGTCATCCGGAACGGTCAGATACTGAAGGTGCAGTTGCCCAAGAAGATGCTCCCGCTCCTGCAGACGGTCGAATACCTGCGCGCCTTTCTGATGACCCGAATCGCTTGGAGCCGACTGAATACGGTGCTCATCATTTCAGGGGCCTTTGGCTTGTTCCGGCGCGACGCCGTCCTGAAGGTTGGCGGTTATAGTCTCGGGACGGTCGGTGAAGACATGGAGTTGGTGGTCAAACTGCACAGAGCCCTCATAGAGCAAAAACAGGATTATCGTATCCGGTTCATCCCGGAGCCGGTCTGCTGGACCGAGGCGCCCGAGACTCTAAGCGTTCTGCGCAATCAACGGGCCCGTTGGCAGCGTGGTACACTGGAAACATTCGAGCGTCACGGCATGATGGCGCTCAATCCACGCTATGGATTGGTGGGTGTCCTGGGTTTCGGAAATGTGCTGATCACAGACGTAATTGGACCAATCGTGGATGCTATCGGGTTCATCCTGTTTCCGATATTGGCATTTACGGGCTCGCTTCCACTCGACTACTTCCTCGCCTATATCGCAGTGACGTCAGGCTTTGGATTGGCCATTTCCGTGGGTTCTCTTGCACTGGAAGAAGCGCAGCTGCGCCGTGTGCCCAAGGCATCTGACCTGGCGCTCTTGACGGCAATCTGTGTGTTGGAAAATCTTGGATACCGCCAGCTGAACAGCTTGTGGCGCGTTCAGGGGTGGGTTCAGTATCTCAAGAGAAGCGGCTCCTGGGGCGTGATGACCCGGAAGGGGTTCACGGCAAGTTGATCGCTTGGGGGAGGTCGCACCTGCAAGAGCTGCAAAATGACCCGAGATAGATCAAATTCAATATAGTTCGTTTGACGGATGTTTATCGTAATTTGGCACACTGAGCTGAGTAAAAACCTCGCTTGCAGAAGGACTCTTGCAAATGTCCAATAAAATTCTAGTCGCAGATGATGATCGCTTGTTGCGCGGACTGCTCGAGCACAAGCTCGCGGTTGCCGGATTTGAAGTCGATATCGCGGAAGACGGCGGTGCAGCCCTCGAACTCGCGCGCACCATGAAGTATGACCTGATGGTGCTTGATGCGATGATGCCCGTGATGGATGGGTTTGAAGTCCTGCGTCGACTGAAGAATGATCCCGATACGGCCAGCTTGCCGGTGGTGATGCTAACAGCTCGTCGCGGCGAGCATGATGTTCTGGATGCACTGGAGCGGGGTGCCGCTGAGTACCTGACCAAGCCTTTCATTCCGGACGAACTGGTTCTGCGTATCCGCAAGCGTATCAAGGACGAGCGCGCCCGTTCGGACGCGTCTGATCTCCAGCAGGAAGTTCCGACGGAACGCTTCGCGTAGGTCCGACGAACCGTCCCGAGCGAACGCTTATCGGTCCGTTGAAGGCATGTTCATCGTAATTGAGAGTTCTGTGCCAGCTGCAGCAATGTAGACGGACCCCGGTGAAAAGCTGACGCCATCAGGGAGCGGGGATTGGGGTATCCAGTCCATATCCAGATCCAGGCGAAGACCCTGTATGGGCAATTCGCTGTCCACCGTGATAACCATCTCGTCTTCAAAGATACGGGCGTCGACCGATACGCCATCGCGCATGGTCCACCAATCGCCAAATTGCTGCAGTGTCCCGAACCAGGCGAAACGCTTCAGTTCAGGAACCACGGCGTTGAGGAATTCGATTTTTTCTTTCGTGACGTTGGGATGGATCAGCACGACATAGCAGCCCCCATATTCGGCGAGCCGCTTGGCGAGGTCCACGGCCGGTTCCTCCCGCAAGTTCATGTGCGGTGGAATTTCGTCTTCGATGGCGATGGGGAACTGGAAAACGTCTGTTGCGCTGTCGTAGCCCCTGCTGAAATTCATGCGGTAGGGCAAATGCGTCAGAACATTTCCCGATGTGGCACTGGAGGCGTATTTGTACCCGCTCGCGTCCAAGGCTTCAGGAAGGCGCGCCGGTGTGGCGAGGTAGCCTGGACGAAACGATACCACTTCTGTTTCCGTGACCTGTTCCAGCAGATACTTGCTCACGCGCAGTTCGCCCAGAATTGAAGCATTCCAGGTTCTGCCTTCATTCAATACGCGGGGCTGGTAGTCAGGAAAGCGCTCGGATCCCTCGCCAAGCGGCATGTCCGAAAAAGTCTTTGCATGGGTCACCGAATGGCTGGCGACCTCCATTCCGGACTCGTTTAGATGCTGTACAATGGGCAGCGTAAAATCATTGAAGAACGCCTTGTCGTTGTAGTCGTCGAAATACTTCGTCTGAATGAAGAAGGTTCCCGGAATTCCGAGCTCTGACAGGAGGTCGCTGAATGCCCTCGTATTGGTCATGGAGTTCGAATAATCGATGTCGAAGGATATGACGACGGCGAGATCTCGCCCTTCCGGCGCGGAGTGAAGCGTGATCGCGGCCGGTTCACTTTGAGTGTAGACGGATTTTATCCATCGCAACCATGTGTCGACAGATGGCTCATAGGCGTTCGCGTAATTTCTCGACACGCCACCATTGCGCCCGTTCGCGGACTTCAGGATGAAGAAGCCTAGATCAAAGCCGATAGCATAAGCTTGTCCACCCTGTTTGGAGGCGTGCGCCACCATAGCTGCGGATCCATCATCGTAGGTGGCCAGAATATTTGTCGCGCCAACGAACGCTTGGGTGCCGATGCGGTGTAGGTCCGTATCAGGGTTTCCAATCCTGACGGTCCTTTCTGCTGGCCGGTCGATAAAGGACAAGGTGGGGTGAGATCCGGAAAAGCGAATCTCCGAATGGTCACGGGATTCTTCGATGCGGTCGAAGCCAAACACGCCTTGCAATCCTCCGCCAAGGATTTGCGTCGCGATCAACGTGCCGCCGGATTCCACGTGCTGGGCGAGGGTCTCCAAGTCTTCGGCATCCAGCAGGCGACCTGAAATTGCTGGGTACGCGAGCACGACCTTGTGTTGGACAGCCGCTTTGGTGTTTCGCGTGATCAAGAAGGGGACACCGATGCTTTTCAACCCTTCAGCCAGTCCGAGCCAGGAGGAATCTTCATCGGTCAGCAGGATGGCGAGTCGCGATTCCGATCCATCGGCGTGAACTGACCAACTGGACGATTGACCATCCGCAATGATGCTATCTGCGGTGGGACCATTCAGACCTGCAAGTCCCTCGAGCGATGGGCGCCGCACATATGTGACGATGCTTATGGTGATCGCCGCAATTATCAGGGCAGAAATCAGGACTGCGACGCGTTTGTTCCAGAACATCCATTTGTGCCTGTTGAGAGGGTTTCATCCCCAGAAACCGTGAAACCACCTATATTTCGTGAACGCGTTGAATAGTGAGTCCTAATACTCGTATTTCTCGATGTGAGTCAGCTTGAGCGTATAGGCGGCGTCCGCCAGTTCGCTCTCCTGCGTCTCGGCGGTTAGGATGCCTTCAACCCAGACGGCCTGCGCCAGATCTTTCAACAGGATGGGCTCGTCCGTCGTTACGAATACGGTTTGATTTGGTGGCGGGGGTGGGGCGTGGATGCAGGCGCCGAAATAGGGGACCATAAGGAATTCGGTCACTTCGGCTTTTGAGCCATATTCAAACGGCACGGTATAGCCCGGCAACCTGATCGATTTGCCGTTGAGTTCCTTGACGGTGTTGAACGTGCCGATCTGCACCATGGCGTCCGCAGCCGATCCTTCTGCTACGCCTCCGCCACCATAGAGCATCGACATCTGGCTCTGGTACATCTGGGCGAGACGTTCTTCTTCGCCTTCCGGCATCAAGTCTTCCCAGCCGATCTCGGTCACGCCGCGCGCTTCGGCCTCGGATTTTTTGCGGGCCTGATCTGCGGCGCGCGCGGCAATCGTTGCTTCGCGTTTGGCTTTGCGCTCAGCTTCGCTTTCGCCAATCTTGTCGCCAACTTGTGGGGCCGTGGCATCTGGTCTGGCTTCAGCAGGTGCGGGTTCGGCTGGCGTATCTGCTTCACTGCAGGCTGCCAGTAAGCCCGTCATGAGGGCGGCGGTCAGGAGGGGAGAGAGTTTTTTCATGATGCCAATCTAGGATGTGCGGGGTGACCCCGCCAGTGGGTGTGAGCGGTTAGAGCCGAAGGGATAATCCATCGGCCAGCGACCTGCGGAACGCCATCCAGGCGGGTATCGCCCCGGCGACCAGGGCGGCGCCCGTGACCGCCAGCAGTGTATACAGGTCGATCAGGCTGGGCCCGGTGCCAATTAGGGATATGCCGTAATGCGCTGAAACAAGCGGACCGATCACTGCCAGCAGCCCATGGATGAGAAGAATGCCTAGCAATGCGCCAAGGAGGCCCACCAACCCTGCTTCAAGCACCAACAGCGTGAAGATGTGACCGGGTCGAGCACCGACCGCACGAAGGATCGACATTTCGCGTCGCCGCTCGTTGAGGCTGGTGAGGATGGAGATCAAAATCGAAACCACGCCCACCGCGATTACGAATATCGAGACGGCCAGCAATGCCCGTTCGGCAATTGCGGTCACACTCCATAGTTCCGCGAGCGCCTGTGATGGAATGATCGCCATCAATGGCTCGCCCTTGTTGGTGTTGATCTCGCGGCGTGTGGTCAAGATGGTGCCTTTACGTTTCAGGCCGAGATAGATCGCCGTGACAGTCTTGGGTGTGAGATCGAAGGACCGCACGGTCTCTTCGGAAATACTGTCGGCTAGCGGATTCTTTGCGCCGGTTTCCCAGCCGACATGGATGGCGGTGATGGCTTCCAGTGAGACATGTACCGTCTGGTCCACCGGCGTACCAGTCGGGGCAAGAATGCCAACAACCCGGAACGGGCGGTTTTCATGACTTGAGCCGAAGTCGGCTTGGCCCAGCCCATGCGACAGGACCATGGGGCTATTGATCGAATACCCCAGTTCGCGAGCCACATCGGCGCCGATGACCGCATCGAACAGATCGTCAAACGGTTCGCCCTGCGCGATCACCAGGTCCTGATTGCGGCCAAACTTGTAGCGGTCAAAATATTCGGGCGTTGTGCCCATGACGCGGAATCCGCGATGGCTGTCTCCGAGGGAGATGGGAACAGCCCAGTCTATATCCGGCCGCGTGGCGATCTCCTGATAGGTCGGCCACGAAATTTCTGCTGTCGCGCTGCCCATTCGAAAGACCGAATAAAGCAGCAAGTTCACGCTGCCGGTAGGTGCGCCGACAATCAGTTCGGTGCCAGAGATAGTGTTACCGAAGCCTTCGCGGGCGCCTGTGCGGGCTTTGTCTACGCCCAGAAAAAGTGCCACCGACAAGGCAACTGCCAACAGGGTGAGCAAAACAGATCCCTTGCGGTTCATGAGGCTCTGCCAGGCGAGAGACAGGATCGCGCTCATGCTGACACTCCCGCGCGATTTATCTCGCCGAGGTCTACCGCCCGGTCGAAATGTGTGGCGAGCCCGGCATCGTGGCTGACGAAGAGAAGTGCTGCGCCTGTGCGCCGCGCTTCCTCGCTCAGCAGATCAATGAATTGATCACGGGCATCCGCATCAAGCGCTGAGGTCGGTTCGTCAGCGATCACGATTTCGGGGCCGCCGATCAGGGCTCGTGCGGCAGCGACACGTTGCTGCTGACCGACAGAAAGGTCAGAGACGCGGCGTGCCAGTAGAGTCTCGTCCGTCAGGCCCAGCCGCGAAAGCAACCGTCGGGCTTCATCGTCTTCGTTACCGTTGATTGCTGCGCGGCGCTTGGGAGAGAAACGTAGAGGCAGCGTGACATTCCCGATGACGGAGAGATAAGGCACGAGATTGAACATCTGGAAAATCACACCGAGATGGTCCGCCCTCAGGCGGTCCCGCGCTGCGGGTTCCAAGGTCGCCAGATCCTGTCCGAGAACGATGACCTCACCAGAGCCCGCCTCCAGCACACCAGCGATGATGCCGAGAAGGGTGGATTTTCCAGAGCCGGATGCTCCGCGCAGAAACAAGCGCTCGCCCGCCTTCAATTGGAAGTCTGAAATGTCGAGGACCTCATTGCCTGGCGTCCAGGCAAAGGAAAGATTCGAAATAGAGACAATCGGTTCTGCCATGTCAGGATCCGAAGGGCAGGAAAGGGCTGTCCGGTGTGAGTGACGCAGAATTGGATTCCCCTTCTTCACCAAGATAGATGGCGTCGACGTCCTCAAAGGCGGGATAGTGTTCAAAGCCGGTGAACATGAGGCCATCCAGCTGGCTGGGGCGCTTGCAATCCCAGACTATGGACAGGGTGAGTGCAGCATGATCGCCCGATCGGCGCACTTCTGCAGAGCGCTCGACAAGGTCGCAGCGCGCATTGCCCATGAGTTCTGTCAGGCCCTCGGCATACTTTTCAAGCTCGGTGGATTTCTTCTTCGTATTTTCCGATAGGCCGTAATTTACGAGCGGGGCGTCAACGGTGATCGTGACGAAACTGGTGTCGAGCGCAACGGCCAACTCTGCAGCGCCGTGTACATGGGCTTCGCCGCCAGCATATTCACCATGGTCCTCGTCATGACTATCATCGTCACGGTGCTCTGCCGTATGAGCCGAGTACTCCATATCTGACGCAGGAGGAGTGGATTCGACCGTCGGTGGAGGCTCCACTGCAGCCGGTTCAGGTTCGTATGGCACTTCTGCGCTACAGGCGACGCACAGCGTCAAACCGGCACCCGCCAGAAGCATTTTTGCGCCACGGCCCCATGATCGGTCTATCATATCGCTCCCATTGCCCCGATTGGGGAATTCAGTGTTTTCGGAAAATCTGCTCGCAAGCTGAATAATGATACCATATAACACTTCTTCGCAAGGCCGCAGGACGCGGTTATAGACCGCACCTGACTGTTAACGGACCGGCTTACCGCTTTCCATGTTTGAATCCATGCAGGCCCCTTTGTTTTTCGGCTTGATCGCGGCCTTTGTGACCACGGTCGGCCTCATCGCTGTGGCGATGCGGGGCGATTGGAGTGCGCGGTTCTCTGCCGTCATGGGCCTCGCGGCGGCGGGCATGCTCGTCACGCTCAGCCTGTTGCACATTGCGCCGGAAGCCTTTGCCGAAAGTTCTCAGGCGCCATACTTCATGCTGGGCGGATTCCTTGGCGGGCTGATACTTAATTACGGCCTCAACACATTCTTCCCGGAAAGCGTGAATGGCGGCCGGATGGCGGCTGTCACCCCCATAATCGCGATTGCCATCCATTCCTTTATCGACGGCGTCATCTATTCGGTGACCTTTGCCGCGAGCTTTTCCGCAGGTGTCTATGCGGCGGTCTCGCTGATCCTGCATGAGTTTCCGGAAGGTGTGATCGCGTTCGCGATCCTGCGCAGGCACAATTTTTCGAACCGGCAATCCTTCCTGTGGGCCTTCCTGGCTGCGTCCGCCACGACCCCGCTGGGCGTGATTATGTCGTCGCCCTTCATGTATTTCCTTGGCAGCGAGGCGGTTGGCGCTCTGTTCGCGGCCTCTGCCGGCCTGCTCCTCTACGTTGCGACCGGCCCCTTGATGGCTCCGATGAAGGAGGAGCCGCCGCTGCGCAGCCTGTTGGCACTGTCGGCCGGTGTCGCCATAGCGCTCGTGCTGTCCTTCCTGCCGGTACATGACCATGATGATGACCATCACGAGGCCATCCGTATGGAAGCGCCGCATCCGCTGCCGGACGAGATTTGATGCGGCATCGGCTCATCGCCTTTCTGGCATGCTGTCTGATAGCCTGCCTTGCTGTCACATCTGCGCCGCAAGTGGCGTTCGCCCACCCGGAAGATGAGCTTTGCCTGCCGGGGGGAGGGATGGACCCCGCTTTGTGCCGGGAGCTTCAGGAACTGGACAGGGCTGGCGACGCAACTGAAACAGGAGACGACGTTCCGGGCAGCGAGGTTGAACTCCACAGATCCTGGATCGAGACGGCGATCTTCTATGTTCGGATCGGCTTCGAGCACATCCTGCCAATGGGGGTGGACCATATCCTGTTCGTCCTGGCGCTTTTCCTGTCCAGTCGGCGGATAAAGCCGCTGCTCTGGCAAATCTCTGCCTTCACGCTGGCGCACACATCCACGCTCGGCCTTGCTGCTGCCGGGGTGATCGCGCCTCCGGCAAGTATCGTCGAGCCACTGATTGCGCTGACAATCGCCTGGGCCGCGCTTGAGAACATCCTGTTCAAGGAACCAAGCGCCTGGCGTCCGGCACTCGTATTCGGCTTTGGCCTGATCCACGGCATGGGTTTCGCCGGTGCGTTTGGGGGTCTTGGCCTGCCACCGGGGATCTTCTGGCCAGCTTTGATCGGATTCAATGTCGGCGTTGAGATCGGCCAGCTCGCCGTTATCGGCATGGCGCTTGCAGTGGCCGTTGTCATCAGGGGCGCCCTGAAGCAGGCCGGCCGGCCAGACCTCTACCGGCCAGTTCTGGTATGGCCGGTATCGGCGGCCATCGGAGCAATTGGGCTCTGGTGGGCAATCGAGCGGACCTTCCTTAACTCTTAGCCTGGCAAAGTGCGCTTCGACTCGGAACGGAACGCGCTCAATGGCCTCTCGCGACTGGATCAGACATCTCAGCTCGGCTCTGCTGGCTTCGGCACTGACGGGTTGGATTGGTTTTGCAGAATACGCATCGGCGTATGTGCCCCCTCCAGCGACCGTTGAAACGACCTCGCCGCGCTCACTTCTGAAGGAGCCTGGCCTTGCCCTGAGGCAGGTCTATGCTGAGGCAGCCGCATGGCGCGGTGCCGAAGCAAAGCAGGCGCGCAATGCCATGATCGCTGCCTGGCTTGGTGGACTGAACGATGCTGGTTTGGCGGACTATTCAGTACGCCATCTGGACAAGGGCTTGATCTATGCAATCCGTTTCCGAAACCCTGTTGTCGAGGATGACATCCATGCGCTTTGGGTTGCGGTGCCGGATGGTCCGGATCTGCCGTCGTCGGTCCTGCTACGCACACCTCATCGCGGCGCGGCTGACCTGACCATTCTGGAACTGCAGTCGTGTACCTCTCGTCGGACACTGCAAGTATCCGATGACACCTTACTGACGGAGCAGGCTGAGGCCCGTGCAGTTTCTCAGCTTAGCGCCTATCTCGACACACCTGATCCGATGCCCATCACGGTATTGAGCGAAGCACGAGACATTTGTCGTCAGATTGCGCGAGTCTTGCCCACACCTGAGAAATAGTCCCAAAAGCTCAAGCCTGTTCAAGACGTTTTTCTGAGTCGCTCCGTGGCGGCTTCGTCGGCATCCCGCATCGTGAAGCGCTTCGTGAATTCAGTTACGCGCGGAGCGATCTCGGTCTGAAAGCGTCTGCCATTGAATACGCCGTAATGGCCAACGCCCGGCTGGATATAGTCGGTCTGCATGTCTTCCGGCAACTTCACACATAGGTCGTGTGCAGCCTGTGTTTGACCGATGCCGGAAATATCATCCTTCTCGCCTTCAACCGTCATCAGCGCGACATCGCGGATCAGTTCCGGTTTGACGAGATGTGTTCCGCGATAGCGATACATGCCGCGGGCCAGCTGGTGCTCCTGAAACACGCGTACGATTGTTTGCAGGTAGAATTCTTCCGTCAGGTCGAGCACCGACAGGTATTCATCGTAGAATTCCCGATGCTTGCCGACATTGTCGCCATCCCCTTCAACCAGATGATTGAAAAAGTTCCAGTGCGCATCGACATGGCGCGACCAGTTCATGTTCATGAAGGAAGCGAGCTGGACAAAGCCTGGATAGACTCTCCGGAACATGCCCGGGTAGGGGCCCGGCACAGTGTGGATCATGTTCTCTTCAAACCACGATAGCGGTTTTTCCTCGGCCAGCACGTTCGGAACGGTCGGGCTAAGCCGTGTGTCGATCGGTGACCNNGTGACCCCATGAACGTCATGGAAGCGGGCCGGGCCGGGTCATCATCCTCGGCCATCATGGCGACCGCAGCAAGCACAGGAGGGCCTGGCTGACAGACGCCAAGTACATGTGCACCCGCGCCCAGATGAGTCAGCATCGAGCGTATGTGATCAATATAATCGTCCAGATCGAACCGCCCTAACCAGACAGGTGCCATGCGAGAGTCTTGCCAGTCAGTGATGTAGACATCATGGGTCGGCAGGAACGCCTCAACTGTCCCGCGCAGCAGAGTGGCATAATGGCCAGAGAGCGGGGCAGCTATCAGAAGACGGGGCTGAGGGCCGAGCTTTTCTGTATTCCGGGCGGCGGCAAGCGCTTCTGGATCCTTCTTGAAGTGGATCATGTTGCACCAAGGCGAGCGCCACGCCACAACAGGGGTCACATCAATGGGCGCGCTATTGATCCGCACCGTATCGATCCGCCATTCCGGTTTACCGTAATAGCGTGTTGCGCTTTCAAATACGTCCGCCATGGCGGACAGCGAGCGACCATAGTCGGTCTGCCCCATCAGGTTCAGCGGCGAACTCAGCGCTGCGCGACTGGCGCGCGCGGCAACCCGCATGGGTGCCATTGCCGCCCGGTTCATTTCGACAAGTGAGTACAGCATCAGCTACACACCTTTCATGTTGCGGTGCAGCATAGATGGCAATCCCTATCAGGGCAAACATATTCGCCAGATAGGCGTGTGTCGGGACGGGAACTTCATGGTTTCATTTTTCTGCAAAATTGATTGAATTCAGCAAGCTTCAGCTTAACCGGGACAAGGTAAATTGTCCCCGAAATGGAGTGATTGCCATGTTCCTCAAATGCCAACCCAATCCCCATCGTGGCGGTCGCATGACCCGGGCCATCATCTATGAGCAGGCTCCAGGCCAGCATTTTGCGATTGATGCGGAAACTCTGCACAAACAGCCGGAATTGCTCAATGATTTCGGCAGCTACATGCACACGCGCTTTCGTGTTCTGGACGCGTTGGCCTATTTCATCTGCCTTGCGGGTGTATTGGCATCTCTGGCCTTTGTCTGGTGGATGTTCCTGCCGGGCATTGCAATTTGCACCATGATGCTGGCTGTCAATCGAAAGGCCGCTGGCGAGATTGCGCTGCGAGCTGCCCGGAAATCGGCAGACAATTTCAGAAAATTGCACGAAATGGGCTGTCTCTGGCTCGTATTCGCCTGATTTCCGCTAGATGCGGATCATGCCGAGCACGGCGGACACAATCGCCACCAATGTAAACATCAGGGATAGGCTGACCGAAATGGCGCGCTGACCCTTGCGGCTCGTGCGTTCGCCCTTTTGCTTCTTCCCGGGTGTCAGCATCCAGCGATTGGAGAAGAATCCGAAAGCTGCGAGCAAGGCGGTGACGGCGGCTGCCCAGCTTGAGGCCAGCAGGAAGAACGCGCCGGAAGCGAGCATCATGCCGGCGATCGGCGTAGACGTCTGGAGCAGCAATTCCCGGACGTGTCGATCGGCGCGCGATCCGTCCAGCTTGTCGAAGCTGCAATTGGGCGACGCAATGGCCGCGACCCAGGACGCGCCCACGGCCATCGCGCCAGCGAGCAGACCAAGATGCGTGGCGGTGGTGGAGATTCCTTCGAACATGCGCTGCAATATGCGCCGGATTCGCGGGCTGGCCTAGAGAAAGCTTCGAGAGACGACGGCAGCAACCATCTTTTCATCGTCGGGCAGCTGGCCATCCAGTATCAGCATCGACAGTCCATGCACGATCGACCAGGCCTGAAGGCGTTTGACCATCTGCAATTCGGGCGGGGTATCCTTCGGCAACACTTCACCCAATGTGTTGGACAGCATGGCAAACGCGCCCACCTCTTTCTCCTGATCGGGCTGAAGAACTTCGGGGCGAGGCGCTTTGGTCATCATCAGGCGGAACAGAGACGGATTGTCTATCGCAAATCGGACATAGGCTCGTCCCATGACTTCGAACGCATCGATGCCCGCGGGAGTGTCGGAGAGGGCCCCCCTGAACGTATCAGACAGTTTCACGCTCCCGACTTCGCACAAAGCGCCAAGGAGTGCGGCCTTATTGGGAAAGTGTCGATAAACTGCCGTCGCTGAAACACCGACATTCCGAGCAATTTGTCGGAGGCTCACTTTCTCGGCTCGGCTGTTGCTAATCTGCGCCAATCCTTCTTCGATCAGGGCGGCCCTCAAGTCACCATGGTGGTAGCTGCCCCCCTGAGCGTTCATGTTGACACTGTTATCATTCATCGGCATGTTATCAGTGTAAACATTGTGGCGCAGACAACAAGCCGCGAGGATGATCTCCATGCCCAGCCCTGTGGAAACAGCCATTCGGGGCGTCGTGACAAAAGGCGTCATGGCGGTGGCCGGATTCAACCGCAGTCGACGCAAGGCAACACAACCCAACATTTTTCTTGAAGGCGTTCACACCCCGCTGACGGATGAGATCACCGAAATTGATCCAAAGGTGACGGGGGCGATTCCCGCTGGTCTGAATGGCCTTTACGTCCGCAATGGCCCCAACCCCGTATCGCCGGTCAATCCAGCTGCACATCACTGGTTTGTCGGCGATGGCATGTTGCATGGCGTCCGCCTGCAGGATGGCAAGGCGCTTTGGTACCGCAATCGCTGGGTTCGCTCCAACAGCGTGAGCGATGCCCTTGGCGAGCCGCGTGCGCCCGGTCCGCGTCACCCCAGAATTGATGTGGCAAACACGAACATTGTCGGTCACGCAGGAAAGATCTGGGCGATTGTCGAAGCTGGCGGATATCCCGTCGAAGTGTCCGAGGATCTGGAGACTCGTACGCATTCGGACTTTGACGGGACATTGGGTCAGTCCTTTTCCGCACATCCGCATTATGACCCCGACACAGGCGAGATGCACGCCATCTGTTACGAGTCGCAGCAAACCAATCTGCTTTGGCACAAGGTGCTCGGGGCTGATGGCCGCGTGCGCCGGGATGAGCCAATCCCTGTCCAGCATGGCCCAATGGTTCATGACTGCATGATCACCCCAAAATATGTGATCGTGATGGACCTTCCGGTGACGTTCTCCATGAGCGCTATCATCAGTGGCATGAGCTTTCCGTATCGGTGGAATGAGAACCACAAGGCGCGTATCGGTCTGTTGCCGCGAGAGGGGAGTGCAGATGATATCATCTGGTGTGATGTTGATCCCTGTTACATCTTCCATCCTGCGAACGCCTACGAAACCGAGGACGGAAAAGTCGTGATGGACGCATGTGTTTATGACCACATGTTTGCCCCGGACAATACAGGCCCGGACGGTGTGCCGAAATTTGAATCCCTGACGATCGATCCGGCAACGCAAACCGTGTCACGGCGTGTGATAGATGAACGCGCTCATGAGTTTCCGCGCTATGATGAGCGGCTGACCGGAAAGCCCTATCGCTATGTTTACACAACGGCTGTCGCGGCAGACGGCTTCCTCACCGAAACACGCATCTTCAAGCATGACCTGACCAATGGCAGCTGCGAAGTTCGCGATTTTGGGTCAGGACGGGTGCCAGGCGAGTTCATTTTCATTCCCGCCAGCGAAACGGCCTCAGAGGATGAGGGCTGGCTGATGGGCTATGTAGTCGACACGAACACGGGCCTATCCGAATTGGTCGTTCTCGATGCCGCAAATTTCACCGCACCGGCGGTTGCAACCGTGCACATTCCGCAACGCATTCCGCAGGGATTCCACGGTAATTTCATTCCAGTTGGCTGAGTGGGGGGACGAGGGGGCCGTCGATGACGGCCCCCTTCCACGTATCCTTAAAGGGCGGCCTCGTAGACCTTTGCATAATCATCCGCACTCATAGGCTTTGGATTGCCGAAATGGGCGAGGTCTTTAAGTGCATACTCAACCACGCCGGGGGCGTCGTCTGCCGACAATCCGATGGCGGACAGGGTGGCTGGGATGCCGATATCGGCATTCATCTCTGCAATTGCGTCGCCAAGATCCGCGCCGGGTTTCAGACCCATGGCCTGGCGAAGACGCACATATTTCTCATCGGCTGAACCCTCATGGAAGCGCAGGATATGCGGCAGGAAGATCGCGTTCAGCGTGCCGTGGTGCAGTCGCTTGTCATGCAGACGACCCGCCGCGTGTGACAGGGCGTGGACCCCGCCAAGGCCTTTCACGAATGCCAGAGCGCCTTCATAACTTGCCATCATCATGTGCCAGCGGGCGTCCGCGTCCGAGCCATCCTTGACCGCCTTCTTCAGCCAGCCATTCCCGACGGCGCGGAACACGCCCTCATACGCAATGCCTTCGGCAGGCGGATTCACGGTTGGGGACAGGACTGACTCAATGCAGTGCGTGACGGCGTCCATCCCAGTGGCGGCCGTCAGTCCGGCAGGTAGGCCAAGGGTCAGGTCCGGATCGCAAATGGCTGTGGCAGGGATCAGGTTTGGAGAGACGATGGTCTCCTTGCGGCCGTTCTCCAGTACAAGGACCAAACCGACTGAGACTTCTGAACCCGTACCGGATGTGGTCGGGATGGCGATCAGCGGCGGGATCTTGCCGATCTTCTTGGCACCGCCGGTGATGGCGGCATAATTTTCGAGCGGTTCATCATGACTGACCAGCAGGCCGATTCCCTTGGCATGGTCCATGGACGAGCCGCCGCCGAGTGCGATCAGGCCGTCGGCGCCGCACGCCTTGTAGGCGGCTGCCGCTTCCTTGGTCTGCTTCTCGGTCGGGTTTGGTACGGTCTCCGCGAACACGCCTGCCGGTGCAACGCCCAACGCATCTTCGACCTTCGCCAGAATGCCTGCGGCCTTGATGCCGGGGTCCGTCACAATGAAAGGGCGGGTCATGCCGAGCTTCTTCGCCGTACCGGCGAGCTGCTTCAAGGCACCTGAATCAAAGATGCAAGTGGTGAGATAATTTATGACGGGCATGGTGCGGTCCTCATTGGGATTGTTTCCTCACCCTCCATGTGCCCCAGCGGAAGCGCACAGTTCAAGCCTGACCGTGGGAGAACCGGGATGGGACGCCGCAGCAGGCGGATGAATATAGCTCGGACGGAAGCGCACCGAACCAAGATCTCAGGAAGTGCTCACCGGCGCAATTGGGAAGAATACCTAGTCGCGATGCCATGACGCGCGACACGCGCCCGCGCGTCAAAACGGGCAATTATCCTCATCAAATCATCGGAGTAGGCGTTTGGCATCCGGCGCGGATTGGTGCGCCAAATCAGGAGTTAAATGACATGAAACAGCTTCTCCTTGCTACTCTGGTTGCCGGGGCAACTTGGGTCGGGACAGCACCTGCTGCCTCGGCAGACGAGAATCCCTGGATGGTCCGCGGACGCGTCATCGGGGTCCTGCCGGATGAGTCCGGCGATCTCTCTGTCGCAGGTGCGCGCCTTGCCGGGGATGTGGACATTTCAGACCAGTACGTGCCCGAATTGGACATCACCTATTTCTTCACGAAGAATATCGCTGCCGAGCTGATCCTTGGCGTGACGCCACATGACGTGAAAGCCACGGGCGTGACCGTTCCGGGCGCACTCGATAATGCAACGATCGATCTGGGCGATGTCACGCTGCTACCACCCACTCTGACGGTGCAATACCACTTCGTGAATGACAGCCAGTGGAAGCCCTATGTCGGTGCCGGCATCAATGCGACCTTCTTCTTCAACGAGGATGACGGCCCTGTCGCAGACGGCATAGATTACGACACCAGTGTCGGTCTCGCGCTTCAGGCGGGCGTAGATTACGATCTTGATGGCGAGCCAGGTGGCTGGGCTGTCAACGCAGACATCAAGAAGATCTGGATAAATCCGGATGTGACTGTGGATTTCACCGCGGCGCTGGGCGCAACAGTGGATGCTGACGTGGACATCAATCCACTCGTGGTGGGACTGGGGCTCGGGTATAAATTCTGAGCGCTATATCATGAGGGCAGGGCTTTGACCCATTGCGCCCTGTCCTCACTCTCTCTTGGGCCGTGCTATTTCCCGACAGCGCGGCCTTTT
The DNA here is from genome assembly GCF_002388935.1 of Hyphomonas sp. UBA4494. Taxonomy (NCBI): domain Bacteria; kingdom Pseudomonadati; phylum Pseudomonadota; class Alphaproteobacteria; order Hyphomonadales; family Hyphomonadaceae; genus Hyphomonas; species Hyphomonas sp. UBA4494. The sequence goes on along the minus strand of NZ_DGNK01000032.1, from coordinate 180,578 downwards.
TTCCGCTTTCTGCAGAGCGGTCGTTGCACGCCCCGCCCGCGCGTATACAGAATGCCAGCATGGCTATTCTTTCTGTCAAAGATCTTCGTGTTTCCTTCGACACACCTGACGGTGTGGTTGAGGCTGTCAAAGGTATAAGTTTCGACGTCGCCAAGGGCGAATGCCTCGGCATTGTCGGCGAAAGCGGCTCCGGGAAGAGCCAGTCTGCGCTCTCGGCTCTGGGTCTGTTGGCAGGCAATGGCACTGCAACCGGCCGGATTGATTTCGATGGCACCAATATGCTGGAGGCTTCGGACGCAACACTTCGCAATATCCGTGGCGCCCGGATGTCGATGATTTTTCAGGACCCGCTGACCAGTTTGACGCCGCACATGACAGTCGGCGCGCAGATGCGCGAAGTGTTGGCGCTCCATAAGGGCCTCAAGGGCGAAGAAGCGGATCGCATATGCGTCGACTGGCTGGAGAATGTGCGCATTCCGGAAGCAGCTCGGCGCATGAACCAGTTTCCGCATGAGCTTTCCGGTGGCATGCGTCAGCGCGTCATGATTGCCATCGCCATGCTTTGCAATCCTGAACTGTTGCTCGCGGATGAGCCCACCACAGCGCTGGATGTGACCGTGCAGGCGCAGGTTCTGGAACTGATGGACGAACTGAAACGCGAGACGGGTACCGGCATCGCCCTGATCACTCACAATATGGGTGTGGTCGCCCGCATGTGCGACCGCGTCATCGTCATGCGTCATGGCGAGATCGTCGAGCAGGGGAGCGTCGACGATATCTTCTACAAGCCTCAGGCCGACTATACGAAGATGCTGCTCAATGCTGTTCCGCGCATCGACGAACCAGATCGCCCCGGTCGACCCGTCCTGTCGGCGCCGCCGGCGCCTGAAACTGAGCCGGTTCTCAAGGTAGAGGACATGAAAATCCATTTCCCGATTGCGGTGAAGGGCGGTCTGTTTGGCAAGACGAAGCCGTTGAAAGCGGTGGATGGTGTTTCGTTCGATTTGAAACCGGGCGAGACGTTGGGAGTTGTCGGAGAATCCGGGTGTGGCAAGTCCACGCTCGCGCGCGGCGTGTTGAACCTCATCCCTCCAACCGATGGCACGGTTGCCTGGCTGGGGCGCGACATATCCAAGGCGAGCCGCAAGGAAATGAACGGCCTGCGCGACGATCTCCAGATCGTGTTCCAGGACCCGCTCGCCAGCCTTGACCCCCGCATGACCATCGGCGCTTCCATTGCCGAACCGTTGCAAGTTCACCAACCGCGCCTGTCGCGCGCGGATCGGGAAGCGAAAGTACGCGAAATCCTGCCGCGGGTCGGGCTCGACCCGAATTTGATCAACCGGTACCCGCACGAATTGTCTGGTGGCCAGAACCAGCGGGTTGGCATTGCCCGTGCCATGATCCTTCAGCCGAAACTGGTGATCTGTGATGAAGCGGTTTCCGCGCTTGATGTGTCTGTCCAGGCGCAAGTCGTGGATTTGCTGATCGAGCTGCAGAAAGAGTTCGGCCTCGCCATGATCTTCATCAGCCACGATCTCGCCGTCGTGCGGCAGATCAGCCACCGGGTAATGGTGTTGTATCTTGGCCGCGTAGTGGAACTTGCCGGTCGCAATGCCATCTACACCGAAGCACGCCACCCCTACACGAAAGCGCTGATTGCGGCTGTGCCAAACGCCGATCCGACCGGGGAGCGCACGCGGGAACGCTTGCGCCTGACGGGCGATCTTCCGAGTCCGCTCGACAGCCGTGCATCGCTCCGCTTCATGAAGTCCAAACTCATTGATGATGGGGACGCGGAACAGTACCAACCAAAACTGGTCGAGATTGCTCCAGGCCACCTTGTGGCAGAGCATGACCCCGTGATGGGCGGCGCAGGATTGCGAGCCAGTTAAGCGCTGCAGGCAGGGCAGGGTGCGCGCTGTAAGCTTGGCTTAAGACGAATGTGTCATGGTGCAGGCTGAGTTAATGCCGGAGCCCGCGCGTCTTGCCCCAATTGATTGGTCTTGTCCTTGTGGTCGTCCTCGTGATGGGCGGCCTCGTCCTCACGGGCGGACACGGTGCCATGCAGGCGCTGCCGTTCGAACTGGCCCTGATTGGTGGTGCCGCGGTCGGCACCATTCTGATCGGTAATTCGCCGAAAGTCGCCAAGGAGGCTTTGGGTGGGTTCGTTCGCTCGTTTCAGGGCAGCCGTTGGCAGCGTGCCCAACACCGCGAATTGCTGGTTCTGCTGTCCAACTTGATGCGCAAGGTGCGCCAGGGCGGGTTTGTCGCGATTGAATCGGATATCGAAGACCCGGATTCGTCGCCCTTGTTTGCTTTGTCCCCTGCGGTGCTTTCCGATCCTGCTGCGCGTGACATGATCTGCGATTCCTTTCGCCTGATGGCGCTCGACCTGTCAGACCCGGCACGGGCTGAGGCGCATATGGAGCAGTCTGTGGCCCTGCATGTCGACCAGCGCATGAAAGCAGTGAATGCACTCAATACTGTAGCCGATGCCTTGCCAGCGCTCGGTATCGTGGCGGCTGTGCTGGGCATCATCAAGACCATGGGGTCGATTGATCAGTCGCCTGCAGTGCTAGGAATGATGATCGGGTCAGCTCTGCTGGGCACCTTTCTCGGTGTATTTTTGGCTTATGGCGTAGTTGGGCCTGTCGCCGCTCGCTTCGGACAGATTGTCGAAGATGAGGCCCAGCCTCTCGATGTGATCCGCACGGTGTTGTCTGCATTTGGCGGCGGGGTTCAGCCAGGCATTGCCGTAGAACTTGGCCGCACGGCCATTCCCGTAGATCAGCGCCCCGACGCGGAATCGGTTGAACGGGCCCAGACGAGCGCCCGTTTTGCTGAACGCGCCGTCGCCTGAGACAGCCGCCATTCTGCGTTGACCCCGCAGGCATGAGGCCGCATCACCGATGAATGCCTGATATTCGTTTGGCCACGTTCAATTGCGAAAACCTGATGATGCGCTGCGATTTCGCGCGCTCGGGTCTCGCCAATGCGCGTCGCAAGCTGACCGATGTCGACGACGCCCTGGTCGCCGAACAGGTGGATGCGGTTTTCGATGTCCTGTCGGAGGATGACCGCACCCTGACCGCGCAGGCTCTGGTCGCGACCAAGGCCGAAGTGTGCGCACTGCAGGAGGTCGAAAACCTCGTCACCTTGACCGCTTTTGACAATCGCTATGTCGGGCGCTGGGCCGGAAAGCCGTTTGGCGAACGTGTGCTGCACGAGGGGAACGACAGCCGCGGGATTGATGTGGGTCTGTTGTCGTCGCTTACGGTTGCATTCCAGCGCAGCCATGCGCGGGCGACCTTCGGACGGTTGGGCATTCACCCCCCCAAAGGGGCTTCCATTAATGACTACGTCTTTCGCCGGGATTGTCTGGAAGTGGATGTGGAAAAAGACGGACGCCTTTTGACACTTTTTGTCTGCCACTTCAAATCCATGCATGGTGGACGCAAGAGGACGGTTGCCATGCGTGAGGCTGAAGCTCAGGCTGTGCGCCGGATTGTAAGCCAGCGATTTGATGACCCGGCTAGGGCGGAATGGGTTATTTTGGGTGATTTCAATGATTATTGGGAAGTAGATGGTCGTCCGGCCCGGCCGCATGGTCTGGGCGCGCTGGTAGGCGACGGGTTCGCCATCGATCTGGCTAGCCGCGCCATTGCAGACCCATATGACCGCTGGACTCACCATTACAGCGGCGACGACACCTATGGCGCGCTGGATCACATCTTCCTGTCACCCAAACTCGCGGCCCTGAATCCTGCTGCCACAGTTGAGATTGTACGGGCAGGATCGCCATATAGAGCCGCCAGATATGATGGGGCTCGCTTTCCCGGCGTCGGCTGGATTACGCCCAAAGCTTCTGATCATTGTCCGATGGTGGCGACTTTAAAATTTGAAGGTCGCCCTGCGGCACCCTAATTTATGTTGGCTTTGGTAATGAAGGGGGCCGTCAGGCTGTGTCACGTTTTGATAATCTGATCGAGACTGTGGAGGCCTATCAGGCCCTCGCTGCTGAAAATTACGACCGAATCCGCACACTGGCGGAAGAAATCCGCAGCGGGTTTTGCGAATTCCTTGGCTCAACCGATGGCGTTTGTGTCCACCTCGTCCCGCCGGCCGGGGCCTACAAACCAAAGGCACATGGGGATGCAGCCTTTTCGATCCCGCCGCGAGGCTTCCGGCTCCTGGGGCCAATATCGTTCGGCCTTGCTGTGCGCGTCACGCGCGATACGGACTGGCTGAGGCTGGTGATGCAGTGCCGCAAGATCGGCGACAAGTTCAAGATTCAGATTGAGGACGGTTCGGTATACGAATTCAGCCTGCCGCTGAAAGATGCTGACCCTGAACCATTCTATGAACATCTTTACCAGCACATCTTGCTCTGGTTCTCCGACCATATCGAACGCTACAAAGAAGGCGATTATGGTACCCGCGAGATCGGATTTGACTTTGCTGATGACATAAACGCGGCTCAAGCCTAGTTTTCTGATCGCCCGACGGGCAGAATGCACCACGAAACGGGGCTTTTATGGACCAATTCAACTTTGCACTGGCATCCGCCGGATCCAGCGAGCTGATCTTCGCCTGCGCCCTGATCGGGGCGCTGGGAATTGGTGCGCAATGGGTCGCTTGGCGTATACAGGCACCCGCCATTGTGCTGATGGCGTTGGCAGGTTTGGCGGTCGGTCCGTTGTGGACTGTGGTTTTCGGCGAGCCTCTGCTCAATCCTGAGAAGGTGTTCAACAGCGGCAGCAGCGAATTGTTGCGTCCCATCGTGTCGCTGGCCGTTGCCGTGATCCTGTTCGAGGGCGGGCTCGTCCTGAAATTCGAGAACCTGCGTGATGCCGGTGCAGCTGTTCGGCGCATGGTATTCCTTGGTGGCCCGCTGGCTTGGGCGCTGGGCACTTTCGCAGCCCATTATGCCGCCGGTCTCGATTGGGGTAGTTCTGTTGTGTTTGCGGGCGTGCTGGTGGTTACCGGGCCTACCGTTATCATGCCATTGCTGCGTCAGTCCAAACTCGGCGGCCGAACCGGTCAGTTCCTGAAATGGGAAGGCATCGTCAACGATCCGGTTGGCGCCTTGTTTGCCGTGGCTGCTTTCGAAATCATTCGCGTGGCCGCCACGGGGGAGTCGATCCTGGGTAAGGGCGCCATGATCATCGTGGCCGCTGCACTGGGTGTCGGGCTGGGCTTCGCCTTCGGTTGGGCCATCGTGCGCGCCTTCCGTCAGGGGTGGACTCCGGAATACCTCAAGGCGCCGATCATCTTCGCGTCCATCATTCTCTGTTATGCGCTGGCAGAAATGATCGAAAAGGAAATCGGCCTCGTTGCCGTCACGGCCTATGGCATGACGCTGGCCAATTCGCGCCTTGCCGGGCTCGCGGAACTCCGAAAATTCAAGGAGGATATCGCCGTCTTGCTCGTTTCGGGCGTGTTTGTCATCCTGACGGCGAACCTCACGCCAGATGTCATTCGCCGCGCACTGACCTGGAATACGCTCGCCTTCCTGTTGGCGATGCTGTTCATCGTGCGGCCGCTTTCGGTGTGGATCGCCACATTCGGGACGTTGAAACGCAATGAAGCAATCCTGCTTGGCTGGATTGCGCCCCGCGGGATCGTGGCGGTTGCCGTTTCCAGCCTTTTTGCAACCCTGCTGGAGGATCTCGGGCGGCGCGGAGATTCCCGGTTCTATTTCTCTGGTGCAGAACAGATCACCCCGCTCGCCTTTGCCATGGTGTTCGTGACTGTGGTCCTCCACGGCTTTACGATCGGGCCAATGGCCCGGCGATTGGGACTCGCCCGCAAGGAGCGACCCGGCGTCTTGCTGGTAGGTGTGAACCCCTGGAGTATCGATCTGGCCAAAGTGCTGAAGGATGTCGGTATCGAACCGATCCTTGCAGACAATAACTGGAGGCGCTTGCGACCTGCACGCGAGGCCGGGCTCAACACCTTCTTCGGCGAAGTCCTGTCAGAGGAAGCGGAGGTTCGGCTGGATCATGCCGCCTTCGACCAGGTTGTTGGCTTGTCTGCCAATGAGCCGTACAACGCGCTAGTTTCCGGACATTTTGCCCCTGAACTCGGCCGCCACAAGGTCTATCAATTGTCGGCACAGGACACCGAGGAAGAAGATCCCCGGGCCATCGGAATGGGTACCCGCGGGCGAACGCTGATCCGTCGGGGCAGGGGCTATGACAGCCTGATCCGCGACCACTATCGCGGTTGGACCTTTGGCAAGACGAAGCTGACGGACGAATACGACCTTGAAGACTATCGCAAGGATCGACCGAAAGTGGACCTGATCGCTGAAATTCGTGCCGACGGCACGCTGATCTTCCTCGGGCCAAATCGTGAGGCCAAGGGGGGCGAAGGGGTTACATTGATCAGCTTTGGTCCGGCCCGCGATGTTGAAGTCGCAACTGAACCTGAAGAGGTTGCTGCCAGCTAGGCCGGATTATTCGCCGGCTGCCTGAAGGCCAGCGCCATGCTCCCGCAGCCATGAGCGCTGTCGCTTCCAGTCGCTGCAACAGGCTGCAACATGCGCCCAGAACCGCGGGGAGTGGTTCATTTCCAGCAAATGTGCGCATTCATGGGCCGCTACGTAGTCGAGCACTTCAGAGGGCGCCATGATCAGGCGCCACGAGAAAGACAATTTGCCATCGGCCGTGCACGAGCCCCAACGCGAGCGAGTGTCTTTCACCGAGATGCCATTGTAGGAGACGCCCAGCGTCGCGGCATGACGGTTTACGGCGCGGGTGATATCTGCACGCGCCTGTTTCTTCAGGTAGCGGGTGACTCGCAAATGCAGTGTTTCCGGGTCACCCGGCGCGCAAAGTGTGTTCGGTTGACCGACGATCATGCGGGCCACGCGGCCAGAGCCTTCTGCGGTCAGTCGGCAGGGGGCACCCCGATACGAAATCAGGTTGTTTTCCTCAAAACGAACGACTTCTGGAAGGTGACGGAGTCGCGTTGAAATCCAGTCGATACGTTCGGCTGCGAAGGCGGCGGCGTCCTTGATCTGCCGCCGCGATGGCGCGATCGCGACCGCTTCCCGGCGGCGTTCATCCAATCTCAAAATCAACCGGCGTGCCTTCGAATTCACTTCAAGGCGAACACGAATTTCGTCCCCGTCGGGGCCATTGAATGTCACGGTCTGGCCATTGTTGTATGCCATGTTAATAATCTCACTCTAGGTGACGGGCGCAAATGAAACGCTGGCATCAATCATTAAAGGGACCAAACATGAAATATCTGCTCACAGGCGTTGCCGCCATCGCCATGCTTACGGCTTGCGGAGACAAAGACAAGCCGGTTGATGGCGCTGGCTCTGAATACGCCACAGATGCCGCAAAGGACGTCAAGGCCCGCAAAGGTGATCCAGCAACCGCGCCACAGGCGCTTGCGGCTTTTGCTTTGGATGAAGCCGACGACAGCCGCATTTCCTTCGGCAGCAGCACGCTGAACGGGGACAAGGCCGTATTCACTGACGTGACGCTTCTGGCAGGCGACGATGACGGGTCCGACGACGATGAAGACGGCACGCACCTGGATGGTGCTGATGTAAAAGCGAAAAAGCTGGAATTCGACGGTCTTGCCATGATTGACGGCAAAGCAAGCTTCTCGCGCATGGTCATGTCCGACATTTCGCTGGTTCCGACTGATCCCGAAGAAGCAGAAGATGGCAGCGCGTCCATTGGCTCCATCGAACTGGTCAATCCTTCACCTGCGCTGGCAGCATGGGTCGCGAGCGTGTTTGCGGACGCAGAACCTGCTGACATGCCTACAGGGGAGGCGCTCTCTTTCGATCTGTGGACCATGAACGACATGAACATGCAGATCGATGAAGACGATGGCGAAAGTGGTACCTTCCTCGTGGACACGATTTCGGTCTCTGGGATGAAGAATCAGAAGGCTGCTCAGATGATGCTGAAGGGCCTGAAGTTCGACATGTTCGATCCTGAAGACGACATGACCGTCAAGGCCAATCTCAGCAATGTGGATATTCGCGGGTTTGACTGGTCGGTGTTTGCACCAGCTGAGGGCGACTCTCTGGAAGACAGCTTTGAGTCTGGCTTCATGGCCGGCATGAACCCGAAAGATCCGGCCAATCCCGGTTACAAGTCGATCAATCTGAAAAATCTGAACTTCGATGTTTCAGGCGTCAATTTCGACATGCCTTCGCTTGTATCCAATGTCAGCCATGACAAGCAGGGCCGTGCCGTAAAAGTGATCACTGAGCCTGTCAAAATGGTTCTGAACGCTGGTGATGGTGAACTTGGCCAGCAGTTGGGCACCCAGCTTGCGACGCTCGGATACGAAAAGCTTGAGCTGACCATGGCCAGTGAACAGGCTTACGATCCTGATGCAGACGTGGTGACGCTGGAAAAAGGCAAGAATTACTGGGAGCTGAAAGATGGCTTCCGCCTGAATTTCGGCGCGAAGTATGAAGGTGCCAGCGCGATGGCGGCGGCTCAGGCTGAACAGGATATGGACTCTGCAGATCCATCGGCAATGCTCGGCGAAGTCATGGAGAAGCTTACGCTGCACTCCATCGACCTGTCCTTGGATGATGATGGCATCGTAGACCGTGCGTTCAATGCCTACGCTGCGCAGAGCGGTGAAGACCCGCAGCAGCTGCGCAACCAAACGGCTGGTCTGCTGGCCATGGCCCCTATGATGGCGTCAGGATCGGGGATCGACATGGAGTTGGCAACTGAGGCTTCCACGGCCCTGTCCAGCTTCATCACGGATCCGAAGACGCTGACCATTTCGTTGAACCCTGCAACACCGATCAAGATGTCGACATTTGCAGAGATGGAAGACCCGTCTACGCTGACCAAGTCGTCGCTCGGCTTCTCGGCTAGCAACGAATAGAGTCTACTGGAATCCACTCTAAGCGCGCGCGTGCCGACTGGGCGCGCGCGCTTTTCTTTGTTCTCAGGCCGGGGCATAGACTTTCCGCCATGAAAATTGCCTTTTTTGGAGATGTGGTCGGAAAGCCTGGCCGACAGGCTGTCCTGGACCATTTGCCGGGCCTGAAGGCGCGCATGCGTCTGGATTTTGCTGTAGTAAACGCTGAGAATTCGGCGGGGGGCTTCGGCCTGACAAGCGTCATTGCGGAGGAATTCTTTGCCGCAGGTGCTGATTGCCTGACTCTCGGTGATCATGCCTGGGATCAACGCGAGGCTCTGACATATATCGAACGCGAACCCCGTTTGTTGCGCCCCATAAATTACCCGTCGGCTGCCGACGCACCTGGCAAGGGAGCCAATCTGTTTAGCTTGCCGGATGGGCGTCGTGTCGGGGTCGTCCAAGTGCAGGGGAATGTGTTCATGCGCCAGACGCTGCCGTGTCCCTTTGCGGCCGTGGATGCGGCATTGGATTCCATGCCGCTTGGCGCTGTGGCGGATGCCATCATTGTGGACATGCATTGTGAAGCGACCAGTGAGAAAATGGCTATGGGCCATCATTGCGATGGACGGGCAAGTCTCGTGGTTGGAAGTCACACCCATGTCCCCACAGCCGACACGATGATCCTTGAGGGCGGCACGGCTTATCAGACGGATGCCGGAATGTGCGGTGACTATGACAGCGTCATCGGCATGCAGAAGCAGATTTCCCTGTATCGTTTCCAGACACAATTGCCTGGAGAGCGTTATCAGCCCGCTTTGGGGGAGGGGACCTTGTGCGGAACCTATATTGAAACCGATGACGCCACAGGACTTGCCACAAGAATTGAAGCTATCCGCATTGGCGGCCGTTTGAGCGATTCTGTTCCGACCTGAGCGCTGCGCGGACGCACAGAGAGATTTCATTGATGAAAATTGTGGGCACGGTCAGGCAGGATTTGCGCTTAAGAACCGCTGACCATCATGCGCGCGTGGACGAATTCATCAGCCGCCATGACCTCACTCGGCCGGAAGGGCTTGCCGCCTTTCTCGCAATCAATCATCTCGCCTATACGACGGTTGAGCGTCATTTGCGACCGCATGGCGGGTTCACATTGCCACACTTGCCCCTTGAAGAAATAGAGGCTGATCTTGCCTCACTCGGCGCTGGAATACCGACCTGGCAGGCAGAGCCCAGTATGGAGGCGGCGCATCCAGTTGGAATAATTTATGTTATCGCGGGTAGCCGCCTCGGTGGTACGGTTCTGCACAAACGATGGCAGCAGGCCGATGATTCGAATGTCCGGCTTGCAGGTCGCTTTTTGAGCCAGATGACAGACCGTTCTTGCTGGACAGATTTTCTTGTCCAGGTTTCAAACGCGCAAATTAGCCAATCGGAATTTATTGATATAGTAGAATCTGCGAAGGGCTGTTTCTCGATTTTTGAGGCGGCTTGCCAGGACGTGACCAGAAAGTTTGCCTATGATCCGCCACAGCCCCGAAACTGACGGGCCCGCGAGCGATGTTGACCTGACGAATTGCGACCGTGAACCCATTCACGTCATCGGGCGTGTACAGTCCTTTGGTGGCCTGATCTCCATGTCGTCAGACTGGATCGTGAACCATGCTTCGGTAAACGTCAAAGAGTTCATCGGAGCCGCAGCGGAAGAGCTGATAGGCAAGCCCCTGAGAGACTGTTTCTCGGAACAGGCCTTGCTGTTGATTCGATCTCGCATGCCTATGTTGGCGTCGCCGGATGCTGTTGAGCGCGTATTCGGTGTGGCATTGACCGGGGATGAGCGCTTGTTCGACCTCTCCATGCACCTGTCGGGGCGCTCGATCGTGATGGAGTTCGAGCCTCGGGACAATGCGCGCGATACCAACTATGTGAACTATGTTCGTCCCATGGTGGAGCGTATATCTCGCGCCGATTCTTCGCAACAATTGTGCGATGAGGCGGCGCGCCAGTTGCGCAACCTGATTGGGTTTGATCGGATCATGGTTTACCGCTTTGAAGAGGATGATTCCGGAGTTGTCGTATCTGAATCCGTCAAGCCGGGAATGGATAGTTTCAAGGGTTTACATTATCCGGCGTCTGACATTCCAAGGCAAGCGCGAGCACTCTACAAGCGTAACCTTCTGCGTATCATCGCGGATGTATCGGATTCGGGCGCGGAGATCATTCCTGCCATCAATCCTGAGGGTGTGCCGCTCGACTTGTCTATGAGTGGTTTGCGGTCCGTCTCGCCCATTCATCTGGAGTATCTGGCAAATATGGGCGTTCAGGCATCGCTCTCCATTTCCATCCTGAAGCGGGGCAAGCTCTGGGGGCTTTTCGCCTGCCATCATGAGAGCCCGCGAGTGCTTGGCTATGAAGTTCGTACGGCCGCGGAACTGTTTGGGCAGCTTTTCTCATTTGTGTTGGAACAGAAAGAATCTGACGAGGGCAGGGATGAGCAGGAGCGCGCCCAGTCCCTGCATGACCAACTCATGGCTCAGCTTGCCGAAGATGCGTCGATATCTGACAATTTTGATACCATCATCAGCGGTATCGCCTCGGTCATTCCTTACGACGGAGCCGTTGGGTGGGTTAACGGAGAATTCGAATCGATCGGATATACGCCGAGCAAGGAGGCATTTCTTGGCTTGGTGAGTTTCCTGAATACGACGGCCGCCAGCCGGATTTATCACACGGACAGTGTTGTTAAAGCCTATCCCGCTGCTGCTGAGTTTGTGGATCGCGCTGCCGGTATGCTCGTCTTGCCCGTGTCGCGGGCGCCGAGAGACTATATTGTGCTGTTCCGCAGGGAGCTTGCAAAATCTGTCACATGGGCCGGGAATCCGGATAAGCCCGTCGTTTCTGGTCCGAATGGCGACCGTCTCACCCCGCGTAAGAGTTTTGAGGCATGGCAGCAGATTGTGCGGAATACATCTGCCCCCTGGCAACCCGCCGAAGTGCGCGCCGCTGAAGCACTGCGGCTGACATTGCTCGAAGTCATTTTGCGTATGTCGGACGTAACATTGCGCGAACGGGCTAAAGCGCAGGAGCATCAGGAACTTCTGATTTCCGAGCTTAATCACCGAGTGCGGAATATCTTGAGCTTGATTGGTGGGCTTGTTGAACAGAGCGGATCCGAGGCGCGCTCCCTCTCTGAGTTTACGCATGTTGTGGGTGGTCGGATCCATGCACTCAGTCGTGCCCATGACTTGATCACGCGGCAGCAATGGGAGCCTGCTTCAGCACGAGAGCTGATACGCATCGAGGTAGAGGCCTATCTTGGGGCAAACGCCGAGAAGGTGAAGATTCTGGGGCCGGACGTCCACTTGCGACCAAAAGCCTTCACGGCTGTGTCACTGGTCGTGCATGAATTGCTGACCAACTCGGCCAAATACGGGGCGCTTAGCAAAACAAATGGCGTCGTGCAGATTGGCTTCGCGCGGCTCTCGGACGGGGCCTTGTCAATATCGTGGTTGGAGACCGGTGGCCCGCCCATCCAGTCGCCTCCTGTACGCCGGGGCTTCGGGTCGACCATCATTGAGCGATCGATTCCGTATGAGCTGGGTGGTCGAGCCGAGATTAGGTTTGAGGTCACCGGTGTCTCAGCGGATTTCGAAATTCCCCCAGCACATGTCGATGGATTTTCCGATGCCTTGCGCACAGAGACCGTAAACAAGATGGATGAACGCAAGCAGGCCAGCCTGTCTGGGCATGCGCTGGTACTGGAAGACAATTTGATCATTGCGATGGATGCGGAGGACATGCTTCGGTCGCTAGGTGCAACGGAAGTGTTCGTCGCGTCAAACGTGAAGGAAGCCCTCGATTTCATCGAGAGCGAGACCCTCCAATTCGCCTTGTTGGATGTCAACCTCGGATCAGAGACCAGTGAACCGGTCGCCGAACAATTGCACGCACAAAGCATTTCCTTTGCATTTGCGACGGGATATGGAGATTCCATCGATTTGGCGAAGCGTTACTCATCCGCGCCAGTGGTCAAGAAACCATACGATATCGACTCGATCAAAGCAGCTTTACCAAATTGAATTGGCTTCCAGTGCCTTCCGTGCGCTGATGGCGCGGAAGGTCAGGAGGAAATCTATTTTTCCGGCTGAGGAGTATAGCGCAAATATGGCTTCACCGCCTTGTAGCCTTTCGGAAAGAGCCTGGCGATTTCGTCCGGGTCAGTCAGAGAAGGCACGATGATCACATCATCGCCGTCATTCCAGTTCACTGGCGTCGCCACTTTGTGGCCGTCCGTAAGTTGAAGGCTGTCAATCAGGCGGAGGATCTCATCAAAGTTCCGACCTGCGCTTGGGGGATAGATGATGGAAGCGCGAATTTTCTTGTTGGGGTCGACGACATAAACTGCCCGAACCGTGACTTTGGCGTCCGCATTTGGGTGGATCATGTTGTAAAGCGTTGCCACGCTGCGATCAGGATCGGCAATGATCGGAAATTGAACACTGGTATTCTGGGTTTCCTCGATATCAGCGATCCACTTCTTGTGGTCTTCGAGGCTGTCGACTGAAATGACGAGGGCTTTTGCGCCACGCTTGGCGAATTCATCCTTCAGTTTCGCTGTATAGCCAAGTTCAGTGGTGCAAACCGGTGTGAAATCTGCCGGGTGGGAGAAGAACACGACCCAGTCATCGCCAGCCCATTCGTGGAAGCGAATGCGGCCTTCTGTTGTCTCGGCTTCAAAATCTGGGGCGACGTCGCCAATCAGAAGGCTCATATTACCATACTCCTGTCTCTTGATTTCTGACCAGAAAATGGTGCCTAAGAAGAAGCAATCCAATGCGCGGCACCTGAAGCTGTCGATAAGTTTTTCTAATGCCCGATCCGGGAAGAAGGAATTGGAATGAAGCGCCTGATCCTGATGCGACACGCCAAGACGGAGCCTTGGGGCGAAGGGGTAGACGATTTCAGCCGCGCTCTGACGGCAAGAGGCAAGGAGGACGCGCAGCGCATGGCCGAAGAACTGGTCGCGATGGGATGGTGCCCGGAGCGGATTTTGGTATCCAGCGCCCGCCGCGCCCGCGAAACCTGTTCTGAAGTTGCCAGGGTTGTGGAGGGCGAGAAAGTACGCCCGATGGAGTCTCTCTATTTGTCGGGTGTGCGCGGCTTGACCGAAGCTGTGCGGCATAATGATGGTGCCGGTACGCTCATGATCATCGGTCACAATCCGGGCCTGCATGACTTCTCGATGGAAATTCTTCGCGAAGCCGGTAGCCAGGACCATCAGGAATCGATCCGGTTAATAGAAAAATTCCCAACCAGTTGCTGTGCCTTGTTCGAGAGTGATGAGGATGAAGCGTTTGTGCCTGCTCATTTCCGACTTGCGCAGGTCCTGCGGGCAAAGGACTTCCGGGAAGCCGACGCGAATTCCTGACAAGAAAATGCCCTGCTGGTGAGAGCAGGGCAAGGATCCGGACCGGGCGGGCGTGTGTTTGGAGAGGCAGGAGGCCCGCCAGAGCCGAAGAAGATTAGTTGGATGCGTAGTGAACCTTGGTGAAGGTCGCGTCATCCACGAAGGCGACGACCTTTTTCATCATCGAGCGTTCGCACTTTTCGACCACATAGTCCTTCGCGAAGCGAAAAGTGTCATGTTCGGCGGCGCAGCGCTCATGAACATCCTGTCGAATGCGCTTGTATTCTTGGATTGCGCCTTCTTGCGTCTCAAGTTGCGTGCGGTTCAGATCGATTTCCATCTGGAAATTGTCGGACGCGGCGAAAGCGGGCGCGGTGGCGATGGAAGCGGCAATGGCGATGGCTGTGATTGAGCGGATCATGGTGAGATTATCCTTCTGGGCTTGTGAGTGTGGGGGCGGGGGGAGGCCGGCGCCACGATCGGCAGGGGAACCGATTGTCGCGGCGCCGGCAGGCGGGCTTAGTGCGCTTCGCGGCGGGCGAAGCGGCGGCGGCGGCGAACCAGAAGATTCTGACGATCCTCCGCTTTGACATCATTGGCCGGCCGGGTCCGGTGAGTTGCCTCTCCGGTCATGATGGAGAGGGCCATCACGTCATTCTGGGCGGGAGCGGCGATGTCGGTATGACGAGCGCGGGGGATCATGATTTTCAATTCCTTCTAGCTGTTTTCTGAATGTCCTTGGCGAGACCATCCCGCCGCCGACACAAACAATCTAGGTTGGAAATTATCGAAAATCAATAAGTTTTTATCGAAAAAAGATAAATACGAGCAATTTCAAGGCTCTGTTATTTGTTGAATATCGATATGGGTCGGCCAATTGCAAGTCAAGCCGAAGAAAAAATCTGAAGCAGAATTAATGCAAAGGATTGTATTGTGCTGCCCACCAATCAGGCTTGGCTCTGCAAATCAAAGCTGAGCTGGATTGGGCTATGGCCTGAGCGCTTTGCTGCCATGTTGCGGCCGATAGTTGACCTTCTGATGCCCAGCGGCTTTCGGGCAATAGAATGAAAGGGCAGTGGGCGAGACGCCCCGTCAGGGGAAAGCCTGCGTTTTGCTTCTCGGGCGGCTGCGACATGGTCCACCAGCGGCATAGGGTAGGATTGTCCGAGAATGATGCCGTGCGCGGACAGGGCCGACTTGGGAGCTTCCCAGGGTGCATGGAGATACTGGTCGGGTAGTTCGGCGATCTCGGGAATCCATTTGCGGATGAACGCGCCGTCTGGGTCACGAGACAGGGATTGCCTGACGGGGTTGGGGATATATGGCGGAGCTTCTCTGGAGAGGCCGATGACTTGGCTGGCACTTACGTAGTACATCGCCGGAGCAAAATCGGTGCAGAGTTGCGCCAGGACTTGAGCCGGGCGAACCGGTCCCAGCCAGAGATGACATGTTGCAAAGGAAAGAAGCAGGCTCCTGAGGCTCGATTCCAAATGCCCGGTGGCCTGAAGACACCGCATACTCGCATCCAATAGCGGAAACCCCGTTTTTCCATTTGTCCAAGCAGACAAACGAGGATCAGCCAAACTGGCTTCTTCTCGGTTATGAATGTCGACCGGGAGCAGGGACGTGTCGGTCAGACTGACCCGGGCAGATGCCTGAACACGTCGAGATCGCTTGGCGAGCTTTTCGGTGAAGCGGTGAAGTGCCGTGGCAAAGGTCTCGTCCCCATCGGTAACCAGTGCCGCCTGGGCTTTCATGGCGGCTTGCCAGACTTCGCGTTCTGACACTGAGCCCATCGTCAAATGAGCGGACAGTCGCGATGCGGTCGCCTCACATGCCGTTATGGACAAGTTTGCCTTCCCAGCATTGCGACCACCGCCCGACAGGAACCACCGCAATTGAAGGATCGCATTGGTCCGCCCGCCCGTTTGTCGGTCTGGACACCCGTCTAATTCCAGACCGAAATCAGAAGCGATCGGCCAGCCTTCCGATGGAATTGACAGCGGAGGAAGAGCTGCGGGCGCCGCGATACGAGGCTTTCTCATATGTCTGCGCCACGCCGTATCCCAATCAGAATGCGGCGAAATTGAATGTTGTATCCCGGTATGCTCTCTCAGGGGAATCCCAACCTTGAGCGCCCAGGTGCGAACCTGCCGGTCCTGTTCCGCCTCTGCAGGCGTATTGCCGAGAGAGTGGAAATGAAGGGAAGCGATGCCATGCTGGGCATGCAGGCGTGAGAGAACTTCCGTCACCACGCCGGATCTGAGGCAAAGCTGACTACCGCGTTGGCGCAGGGCGCGATCAAGATCAGCAAGAGATTCCACTGCAAACTCAAATTGGCGTCCCGACGTGTCGGCCCGTTGCCAATAATTCGGCTCGAATATGAAAAGCGGCACAATCTGTCCGCCCGCTGCGCAGGCAGAAGCGAGTGCGGCATGATCGTGAACCCGAAGGTCCCGTCGAAACCAGATGATGTTGAGCTCAGTCATAGAACAAATATAGAACAAACTTTGCGAGAGTCTATATATTTCTATCAATTGGGCCATTCGTTACGATCTTGAAACGAATTCAACTTGTGGTTTCTTGAGCTTCGTCCTCTTTACTCATCAATGCATTTCATGGGTGGTGATGGGGCGTCCGCGCGGGAGAGATTTCCGCAGCATTTGTTTGATGACCTTGCTGAGCCTCCGCCGGACGTGCGTCTGGCGGAAAGGGCAGCGGAGGCGTTCCCTTCCCGATTCCAGGGCATGTCTGCAAAGACAGGACTTGACGAGGCACAGTCTCGTTTCGTCGGTCGGAGCGCGGCCACACTTGGTATTTTGGGATTGTTTGCGCCCGGGTTGATCCTGACTGGGCTTGGGACGCTCAGCCTGGTCATCTTCGTTCTCATCATTGCGTATAGACTCGCATTGGCGATCTTTGGGGACAGTCGCGCCTACCTTCTGACCGATCCAGCCTCCCTCTCCTTGTTACTGCCGGTATATACGATCCTGATAGCGCTCAAGGACGAGGCCGCCTGCATGCCCCAGCTATCAGACAGCCTGATGTCGCTCGAATATCCGCGGCATTTGCTTGATGTGAAACTGTTGTTGGAAGCCGGAGACGACGCAACGAAGGATGCGATCCATGCTCAAATATGGCCGGAAGGAACCGAAGTTCTGGTCCTGCCCCCCGGCAAGCCACAGACCAAGCCCCGCGCGTTGAATTATGGCCTCGGACGGGCCCGTGGGGCATTTGTGACCGTCTATGATGCCGAGGACCGGCCCAATCCGGGCCAGCTCATGGAGGCGGCACGCCGGTTTGCGTGGGATCCGGACCTGGCTTGTGTACAGGCTCCCCTGTCTGGGAATGTGCGCTTCGGTAGTTGGCTGTCCCGACACTGGGCACTGGAGTATGCAATTCAGTTTCATCGGCTCATGCCAGCGCTGGCTCGGCTCGGCATGCCCATACCGCTCGGCGGAACAAGCAATCATTTCCGCCGCAGGGCGCTACTTGCGTCGGGCGGGTGGGACGCTTGGAATGTGACTGAAGATGCGGACCTGGGTCTGCGGTTCGCACGTCTTGGCAAGAAGATTGACGTCATCGCCCCATCAACTGTTGAGCTACCGCCACAGCATCTGAATGTCTGGCTTGGTCAGCGGTCGCGATGGTTGAAGGGCTTCGTGCAGACTTGGTTGGTGCTGATGCGCGAACCCGTCACTGCAGCACGTGAAATGGGGGCGCTGCGCTTTGTCTCAATGCAGCTGACGCTTGGCGCCTCCATTCTGTCTGCGCTCTTTCACCTTCCTTGGCTGGTCTGGTGCGTGGTCTGTATCGTGTCTCCGGATGCCAACTTAAGCCGCATCAGCTGGGCGATGCTCACCGTTTCTTATGCGGTTGGTGCTGTGACCGCCCTCACAGTGCCGTCGGCTTCCTTCGCAATACGTATGCGAGACCTTATCACATTGCCATTTTATTGGCCGCTGCAGTTCTTCGCGATGGCGAGAGCCCTCTACAGCTTGGCGCGCAGACCACATTATTGGGTCAAAACGCCTCGAGAGGGCGTGCCTGGCGCGGGAGGCGCGCACCAATTCTAACGCTAGGTCAGTGCTTGGCGGTGCTATCTGATGGGCATATGGTTGGGCAAAGTTCTGTTGCCCCTTCAGGAGTCCGATATGGCGTATGATGAATCTGTCGATTTAGAGCAATTCCGTGCAGAAACGCGGGAATGGCTTGAGGAGAATTGTCCGCCGTCTATGCGCACGCCCATGAAGGATGACGAGATCGTCTGGGGCGGTAAGCGCGAAAAGTTCAAGAATCCCGAAGCAAAGCTCTGGTTGGAGCGTATGGGCGAGAAGGGGTGGACCTCTCCTGAATGGCCAGCGAAATATGGGGGTGGCGGACTTAGCCGCGCGCAGAATCGTGTGCTTCAGGAAGAGCTACGCCGCATCAAGGCGCGCCCGGCGCTGTTCTCCTTTGGCCTTTGGATGTTTGGCCCGGCCTTGCTTGAGTTTGGCAACGAGGAGCAGAAACTTCGTTTCATCCCGGACATCGTGAAAGGCAAGACGCGCTGGTGTCAGGGATATTCAGAGCCCGGCGCGGGGTCTGACCTTGCCGACCTTCAGACGCGTTGTGAAGACAAGGGCGATCACTACCTGATCAACGGACAGAAGGTATGGACATCTTACGCCGACAAGGCCGATTGGATCTTCTGTCTCGTTCGCACTGACACGAGCGTGAAGCATGAAGGCATCAGCTTCATTCTGTTCGACATGGAGAGCCCGGGCGTTGAGGCGCGTCCGATCCAGTTGATTTCGGGTGAAAGCCCATTCTGCGAAACCTTCTTTTCCGACGTCAAGGTGCCGAAGGATCAATTGGTCGGCGACGTGAATGGGGGCTGGCAGATCGCCAAGCGGCTGCTTCAGTTCGAGCGCTCTTCAATCTCTGCTGGCGGATTTGGCGGCACGGGAGGCTCCGGCATTCTTGGGCCTGAAGAATATGCGAAGATGCATATCGGTACCGACAATGAGGGACGTCTCATCGATGGCGATCTACGCGGACGGATCACGGACCACAAGATGTATGCGAAGGCGTTCAATCTAACCGTCCAGCGCCAGGCCGAACAAGCCAAGGCTGGCCAGCAGGTGGGCCACACAGCTTCCATCCTGAAATATGGTGCTGCCAAGATGAATCAGGATCGTCACGAACTACTCGTCGAGGCGCTTGGAACTGAGGCGCTTGGCTGGGAAGGGGAGGGCTTTGACCCGTCTGCCAAAAAGGTTACGCGCCAATGGCTTCGCTCGAAAGGCAACTCAATCGAGGGCGGCACGAGCGAGATCAATCTCAACGTGATCTCGAAACGCGTACTGGGTCTCAAGGACCACAAATAAGCATGTCGTCCACGCAGATCATCATTCTATTTCTTGGCACACCGTTCATGGCCGGAGTCCTGGCTCCGTTTTTCCGTGGGCGCTGGCTTACGCAGGTGGCTGTGTGGACACTTGCGCTGTTGTCGACCCTTGTCGTTGTCTACGTATGGGCAGGCATGGAGGCAGCGCGCCTCGAATTGACAAACATCCGGCTGGTTCTCGCTGCCAGCGCCCTTTGGAGTACGGCCGGTTTGGCCGGTCTGCTCGTGGGGCGCGAAGCGGAAAATGTCCGCCGTGATGCAATAAACACCAGGGAAAAACGCAAGGCTTCGGAGATATTCAGATGACGTTCCTTTTGACGGAAGACCAGGAAATGCTGCGCGACACCGCTATGGCGTTCGCGCGTGACGAAATGCCAGTGACTCGCCTGCGCCAACTGCGCGACAGTGGAGCAAATGGCGTAGACGCAGAGACACGACAGAAACTCGCCGAACTCGGCTTCTTTGGTGTGATCATTCCGGATGAGCCAGGTGGTGAACACTTCGGCCTGGTCGGACTTGGCCAGGTTCTGGAAGCGCAAGGCCGTACACTGGCGCCAACACCGGTTCTCCAGACAGCCCTGATCGCGGCCAGCGCCTTGCAGCTGGGCGGCAGCGCAGAACAGCAGGCGGAATGGTTGCCCAAGATTGCCGGGGGCGCAACCAGTTTTGCCTTGGCGCTCGACGAAACTGCGCATTTCAATCCGCTGGGCGTCGCCACCGAGGCGGAGAGCAATGGGCAAGGCTACACGTTGAACGGCATGAAGCGGTTTGTGCCGGACGCTCATCATGCCGAGATGCTGATTGTTGTGGCGCGTACCTTTGGCGAAGCAGGTGACCGTCACGGCCTTACGCTGTTCATGGTTCCGGCGGATGCAAAGGGCGTGTCTATCCAAGCGCTGAACTCCGTCGACTCTCACGGCGCGGCTCATGTCGTGCTGGAAGATGTGATGGTTCCGGCAACAGCTGTCATCGGCGCAGTGGACAAAGGCGCAGACGTATTGGAGCCGGTTCTGGACCGGGCGGCGATCGGCCAGGCGGCGGAAATGCTGGGAAGTGCAGATGCGGCGTTTGAGATGACATTGGAGTACCTCAACAACCGGAAACAGTTCGGCCAACTGATTGGATCGTTCCAATCATTGCAGCATCGTGCCGCAAAGATGTTTACTGAGCTGGAGCTGACGCGTTCCTGCATTGCGGCTGCGCTGGCGGCCGTTGATGACGGCAAGCCAAATATTGCGGAACTGGCAAGTCTGGCCAAGGCGCGCGCCGGCGAATTGATTCATCTCGTATCAAACGAGTGCGTGCAGATGCATGGGGGTATTGGCATGACGGATGATGCAGACCCTGGCCTCTACATGAAGCGGGCTCGCGTACAGGAAGCGCTCTATGGTTCTGCCAGCTGGCACAGGGATCGCTACGCGCGCCTTGCTGGATACTGATCCAGCATTCAACGCAAAAAAAGCCGGGAAGGTTACAACCTTCCCGGCTTTCTTTTTCTCCCGTGAGGGAAGCAGTGCTTAACCCTTGAGGACC
Source organism: Hyphomonas sp. UBA4494 (assembly GCF_002388935.1). Classification (NCBI taxonomy): domain Bacteria; kingdom Pseudomonadati; phylum Pseudomonadota; class Alphaproteobacteria; order Hyphomonadales; family Hyphomonadaceae; genus Hyphomonas; species Hyphomonas sp. UBA4494. The sequence goes on along the minus strand of NZ_DGNK01000032.1, from coordinate 159,393 downwards.
GAGCCCTTCTTGAGCGCCTTCGCGATCAGGTAATACATTACCGGACGATGCTTTGCGCGAACGGACTTTCCGTACTTTGCAACAGCATCCGCAATCGCGGCATCTGCTTTTGCGTCGTCAGTAACGCCAAGCTTCTTTGCGATAAAGCCCTTCTTGATGCGACCCAGCTCTTCCTTGTCGGAGGCAGCAACGGTTGCGGAATCGGCCTTGTAGATCGTCGGCCCACAGGCTTTGACGGCTGCATCCAGAAGCGCCATGTCAGAGCGTGTCTCACCAACCTTGTCTTTCAGGTCAGTGATGTACTTCTCCATCAGGACTTCCTTCGGTGAAGGTGCCTTGGCTGGTTTCGTTGTCTTGGGTGCAGCAGCTTTTTTTGGCGCCGCAGCTTTCTTGGCTTTGGTTGCTTTTGCCATGGGAGTGTCTCCTCAATGGGCCCGACGGACGGGCGTGTTTAAATTTACGCAGCTCACAACACGAATCAGTTTGAAACGCTGTTTGAACACTGACCCGTTTTTCCACAGCCTGCCAACCCCTTTTCGGTAGTGCAACAATATCACGAAGTAGTGCGAGCACGGATTGAATGACCAATAGGCCGTCTTGGGCGCTTCGCTGGAAGCGTATGGATACGATTGATTGACCTCTCTATGCGAGGAGTTCACACCCAATGGCGATACTGGCCGTGAAGTGAGGATAAAATGTTTCGTTACCTGCCTTGGCTCGCAACTGTTCTGCTGTTGGCGCTATGCCTTGTGTTTTGGCGACAGCACAGCTGGTTGATCTACCTCGCTGTCGCCTTGATCCCTTTGGCCCTCACAGGTCTGTATGATGTGCTTCAGCGTCGACACAGTCTTTGGCGAAACTTTCCGCTTTTCGCGCGCATTCGATGGGTCGCGGAAGAGTTGCGGCCTTTCCTGCGTGCCTACATTGTCGAAAGTGAAACGGAGGGGCGTCCCTTCAATCATGAAGAGCGCACATTGGTGTATCGGCGTGCAAAGGATGTTTCGTCCGTTGAGCCGTTCGGCAGCCATCTTGATATCGACAAACCGCCTTATGAATGGCTGGCGCATTCCATAGCGGCGAAACATCCGGAAGAGGCAAACCCGCGTGTGCTGGTTGGCGCGCCGGAAACATCGCAGCCTTACTCGGCAAGCGTTTTCAATATCTCTGCAATGAGTTTTGGCTCACTCGGCGCGCACGCAATTGAAGCCTTGTCACAAGGCGCATCCCTGGGTGGCTTCTATCACGACACAGGAGAGGGTGGCGTGTCACGTTACCACCGTCAGGGCGGCGGCGATCTTGTCTGGGAACTGGGCTCTGGATATTTCGGGTGCCGCGCAGCTGACGGATCTTTTGATGCGGCCAAGTTCGCGGACACGGCCTCTGACCCACAGATCAAGATGATTGAAGTAAAGCTGAGCCAAGGCGCAAAGCCGGGGCATGGCGGCGTGTTGCCGGGAGAAAAGGTAACACATGAGATCGCCGAGGCGCGCGGGATCGCAGTTGGACAAACATGCGTTTCGCCGCCCGCGCATTCCTCCTTCTCGACGCCAATCGAGATGCTGGAATTTGTTGCGCGCCTGCGCGAGCTGTCAGGTGGCAAACCGGTCGGGATCAAGTTTGCTGTCGGCAATCGTTGGGAAACATTGGCCATCTGCAAAGCCATGTTGGAAACTGGGCTGCGGGTTGACTTCATGGTGGTCGATGGTGGGGAAGGGGGCACTGGCGCAGCGCCTGCTGAGTTTCTTGACCATGTCGGTGCACCCTTGAGACAGGCCCTGGTGCTAGCTCGCAACGCACTTGTGGGGACGGGTTTGAAGGGTGATGTGCGGCTTGCCTGTTCCGGTAAACAGATCAGCGCTTTCTCCCTTGCATCTTCCATGGCGCTGGGAGCTGACTGGGTGAATACGGCGCGTGGCTTCATGTTCTCGCTCGGCTGCATTCAGTCGCTGAACTGCCACAACAATACATGCCCGACCGGCATTGCGACATCCGACAAAGCGCGCCAGCGCGGATTGGTCGTGGCCGACAAGGCGATCCGCGTCAGGAACTACCAACGAAATACGGTCAAGGCATTGATGGAGGTTGTTGGTGCCGCAGGATGTGAACATCCGTCCGAGCTGACCCCGCGCCACGTGATGCATCGCGTGACCGAGGACATCGCCTACACCGCGGAACGCGCCTACCAGCTTGTGCAGGCCGGACAATTGTTGAATGCCCCGGATGAAACCCAACTTGCGCAAGAATGGCGCATGGCACAGGCCAACAGTTTCCTGCCAGTAAGCTAGTTCTGTGATTTGGCGGGAACCATCTCCGCGCTACTCAGATTTATGGTAGTGCTCACAAAGCGAGCAGGGTGGGGGTTTCTGCACTCAGGTACAGCGCTATGCCTTTGGCAGTGATGCGTCACGCGTTAGACGGGGTGAGACAGGATGGGCAATGACAGAACATAAAGTTTCAAAAGGCTCACGACTGATCGCAGTCTCAAACCGTACCGCGGCTGGACAGGAAAGCCGAGCCGGAGGGCTCGCAGTTGCGCTTTGGGATACGCTCGCCGACACACAGGGCCTCTGGATTGGCTGGAGCGGCCGTATTCTCGACTTTCCCAGCAACCGCGCGAAGCGGTCTGCAGAGGACGGCGTTGAGTTCGCCCTGACTGACTATTCCCGCGACCAGTTTGACGGTTTCTATCTCGGTTATTCAAACAGTGTGCTCTGGCCAGTCATGCACAACCGGATTGATCTGGCCGTGTTCGATTCCGCATATTATCGGTTCTATGTCGAGATCAATGAGAAGTTTGCGGAAATCGTACGGCACCAGGCCGATGAAGCCGACATTGTCTGGGTCCATGATTATCACTTCCTGCTGCTAGGCGACATCTTGCGGGAAGAGGGGTGGCAGGGAAAATGTGGATTCTTCCTGCATATTCCCTTTCCCGCACCAGAAGTGTTCCGTGCCATTCCGGAACACCGCAAGTTGGCAAAGGGACTTTGTGCCTATGACGTGGTCGGCCTTCAGTGCCGCAAGGACCTCGCCAATCTCGCGCAATACCTCGAAGAAGAATTCGGGGCCGAGGAACAGCCGGATGGGAAGTTCAAAGTAGAGGGCCGCATTGTCCATCTGCTGCACTGTCCTATTGGCATTGATAGTGAGGGCTTTGCTGCGGCGGCGACCAAGGAGCCAGCAGACCGGGCGGCGACCCGCCTGTCACGTTTTCTAGGTGAACGCGACCTCGTCATCGGGGTTGACCGGATGGACTATTCGAAGGGTCTGCCGCAGCGATTTGAAGGTATGGCCGACTTGTTCGACCGGTATCCGGAATTACACGGCAAGATTTCGTTCACTCAGATCGCACCGCCCTCACGGTCTGTCGTCGAGGAATACGCCCAGCTCCGTGAACAGCTTGATGCGCTGTCCGGACGGATCAATGGCGACTATGGCGACCTCGACTGGATGCCGATCAGATATCTGGCGCGCGGGTACGACCGCGAAGAAATCGCCGGGCTCTACCGTCTCGCAAAGGCCTGCTTGGTGACCCCCTTGCAGGACGGCATGAATCTTGTTGCGAAGGAGTTTGTCGCCGCGCAAGACCCTCAGGACCCAGGTGTTCTGATCCTGTCGCAATTTGCCGGTGCGGCAGAGCAGATGAAGGAGGCGATCATCATCAATCCATATGACAGCTCGGCCATCGCGGAAGCCGTTAAGCAGGCCATAGAGATGCCGCTCTACGAGCGGCAGGACCGTTGGCAGACGCTCTTCGACAATATTGCCCAGCAGGACATCAACTGGTGGCGCCACCGCTTCATGACGGCGTTTGAGGGCGTTCCTGCATGAGTAATTCCTCTGTCATGCCGCCGGCGCTTGACCAGGGTGTCGCCTTGTTCCTGGATTTTGATGGAACGCTGTCTCCGCTTCAGGATGATCCAGATGCCGTGTTTCTGGCGTCAGGTCTGGATTCGGTTCTCATGCGCGTCTCTCAAAAGCTCGATGGTGCATTGGCAATTCTCTCTGGCCGTGACCTGACAGATTTGTCGAAACGTGTGCCTGATACGCTTTGGAGGTTCGGCAATCATGGCCTGAGATCAGCCGCGCCCGGCGCGGCAATGACCGAAGGTGTGCCGTCCGCGCCCAAGTCTCTGCTCTCCGGCATCTCATCCGTCGTGGACGTGCATGATGGTGTACGCTTGGAAGAGAAAGGGCCGGTTCTCGCAATCCACTATCGTGCGGCACCTGAAAAGAGTGAGCAACTCACTCACGAAATCAGTAGCGTAATTTCTCAGCACAAAGATTACTCTTTGCAGTCGGGAAAGATGGTGCTTGAGGCAAAGCCGAGTGGGGCCAATAAGGGCGTTTGCCTGCAAGCTGCCATGGAGACTGCGCCGTTCGCTGGGCGCCTGCCGGTGATGATTGGCGACGACAAGACAGATGAAGACGCCTTCCTTGTAGCCAATAAGCTCGGTGGCTGGTCGATCAAGGTCGGGGAAGGCGAGAGCGCGGCAAACTATCGGCTGGCGTCTCATCGCGACGTCGCTACCTATCTGGAACAAGTGTTGGGAGAAGTATGAGTCTCGATCTGGGAATTGTTGGCAACGGAACCATTGCGGGCCTGATCAATGCGCGCGGTGACTATGAGTGGTTCTGCCTGCCACGCTTTGACGGGGAGCCCGTCTTCAACAAGCTTTTGGGCGGTGGCGGTTCATTCAGTGTGTGGATGGAGGGCCTGTCCGAGCGTACGCAGTCCTACGACCGGAACACTGCCATCCTGCGCACGCGTATGGAGTCTGAAGATGGTGCCATCCTGGAGATCGTCGACTTTGCTCCGAGGTTTGAACGCAAGGGTCGCACGTTCCGGCCCGTCAGTCTGGTGCGACGGTTTGAAGTTATCGCGGGCACGCCACAGCTGAAAATCTCCCTGACGCCGGAAACGGACTGGGGAGGGCGTCGGCTCAAGCCCATACGCGGTGTCAATCATGTGCGGTTCGTCGATGAAGAGTTTTCATTCCGAGTCACGACTGACGCGCCGGTTTCCTATATTCTCACCGAAACAAGCTTCGTCCTGGACAAGGATGTGACGTTTATTCTTGGGGCAGACGAATCGCTGACAGATTCCCCGAGTGTCATCGCACGCGACTGGGAGGAGCGCACGCGTCAGTATTGGGCGAAATGGGCGCGGAGCCTTGCCGTTCCGTTCGAGTGGCAGGATGAGGTTATCCGCGCGGCCATAACACTTAAACTGTGCGTGTTCGAAGAGACTGGCGGCATTGTGGCGGCGCTAACCACGTCCATTCCGGAACATGAAGGTTCTTCACGCAACTGGGATTATCGATTTTGCTGGATCCGGGATGCCTATTTCACTGTGACAGCGCTGAATCGGCTCTCAGGCATGGGGACGCTGGAACACTATATGAGGTGGGTGCGGAATATTGTGGCCCATTCCAAAGGCGGTCACATCCAGCCTGTGTACGGGATCGGACTCGAGGCTGACTTGACCGAAGACCTTGCACCGAACTTGCCGGGCTTCCGCGATTCAGGACCGGTGCGTCGGGGTAATCAGGCCGCCGAACATGTACAGCACGATGTTTACGGCCAGGTCGTGCTCGGCGTCGCGCAATCCTTTTTCGATCACCGGCTGCTTGCGCAGCCCGGCATCGCCGAGTTTGAACAACTTGAGCCCGTGGGCGAGCGCGCATTCGCGGTCTATGACACACCGGATGCAGGCATCTGGGAGTTCCGGACCATCGCGCATGTCCACACATCGTCGGCGATCATGTGCTGGGCAGCATGCGATCGCCTGTCGCGTATTGCCGTGCGGCTCGAACTCGACAATCGCGCAGCCTACTGGCGTGAGCGGGCGGACATTATTCACGCCACCATTCTGGAGAAGGCCTGGAGTGCAGACGTCGGCGCGTTTACAGCGGCCTTTGGTGGCACCGACCTTGATGCCTCTGTCCTGCTGATGGCAGAGATCGGCTTTCTCCCGGCAAGCGATCCGCGTTATGTCGCAACCGTTGAGGCTGTCGACCGCGACCTTCGAATGGGAAACCATGTCTATCGCTACAAGGTCGAGGACGATTTCGGAAAACCGAAGACTGCCTTCACGGCGTGTACTTTCTGGTTCATTGATGCGCTCTACCGGGTGGGGCGCGTCGAGGAGGCGCGCGAAATCTTTGAAAGCGTGCTTGCCAGCCGCAATCATGTTGGATTGCTGTCGGAGGATGTTGATCCAGAGACCGGCGAGCTTTGGGGGAACTTTCCTCAAACCTACTGCATGGTCGGGATAATCAATTCTGCGGCCCTGCTGAGCAAGCCTTGGGCAGCGGTTACCTGATATTGCGCAGTTTATACGAACGCAGGCAGTTGATCATCATGAGCGCTGACTGAGTTTGTTGAAACTATCCAGCGTTTGTGCGTTGCTGGGTTTATGGCTGATGGTGAGGACGTATTCGACGAGATGCATGGATTTGGCGAAGGCGTGCGCGCGCCTTATGCCGGATACAATGGCTGGTTTGACAACACGACCCCTTCGGCTCTGCTGAAGAAATCACGGGATGCGCAAACCTTCTTTCGGCGAACCGGTATCACCTTCAACGTTTATGGAAAATCTGAAGCTGACGAGCGGCTGATCCCGTTCGATCTGGTGCCGCGCATTATCGGCGCCAGCGAGTGGGCCTTGCTGGTTCGCGGCATCGAGCAACGGGTCAAGGCGATCAACGCTTTCCTGTACGATATCTATCACCGACAGGAGATCGTCCGCGCCGGTCGCCTGCCGGAACACCTTATCCGCGAGAATGACGCCTTTCTTCCGAAAATGATCGGCTTCGATCCACCGGGAGGGATTTACACGCATATTGTCGGGATTGATCTGGTGCGCACCGGCCCCAACGAATTCTTTGTGCTGGAGGACAATGCCCGCACGCCCTCTGGCGTGTCCTATATGCTGGAAAACCGGGAGACCATGCTGAAGATGTTCCCGGAACTGTTTGCGCAGATGTCGGTGCAGCGTGTTTCGGGGTATCCGATGGCGCTGCGGCGTTCGCTCGAACGGTCTGCACCGGCACAGGCCTCGGGCCGACCCACGGTGGCGATCCTTACACCTGGCATCCATAATTCAGCCTATTTCGAGCATGCCTTCCTGGCGGACCAGATGGGCGTTGAGCTTGTCGAAGGTCATGACTTGCGCGTCGTCGACGGACGGGTCGCAATGCGAACCACGCAAGGCTACGAAACCATTGATGTGCTGTATCGACGAGTTGATGATGACTATCTCGATCCACTGAATTTCCGCTCGGAATCCATGCTGGGCGTGGCGGGCATCTTTGATGTTTACCGGGCTGGGGGCATTACAATTGCCAATGCTCCGGGCACCGGCATTGCCGACGACAAGGCGATCTACTCGTACATGCCCGACATCGTCGAATTCTATACGGGGCAAGCCCCGCTGCTGAAGAATGTGCCGACTTGGCGCTGTGCGGAGAAAGACTCCCTGTCCTATGTGCTGGAGAATCTGGAAGAACTCGTCGTCAAGGAAGTTCACGGCTCCGGAGGCTATGGCATGCTGGTCGGGCCCGCAGCGAGCAAGAAGGAAATCGCTGCCTTCCGAAAGAAGCTTCAAGCCAAGCCATCCAATTATATAGCCCAGCCTACATTGGCCCTTTCGACGGTGCCTGTGCTGACGAAAGCTGGCCTGTCACCTCGCCATGTCGACTTGCGCCCATTCGTACTTGTTTCATCTGATGGTGTTGAGGTGACGCCCGGCGGATTGACCCGCGTTGCCATGAAAAAGGGATCGCTTGTTGTGAACTCCAGCCAGGGCGGGGGCACCAAGGATACTTGGGTCCTGAAGGAGGGCTAAGTCATGCTGGGCAGGACTGCATCGGGTCTGTTCTGGATGGCCCGGCTTCTGGAAAGAGCCGAAAATACCAGCCGCCTTGTCGAGGCGGGCTTCCGCATGGCGCTCACCCGGACCCAACCGGGCGAGGAGGAGTGGCGATCTGTGCTCGTCACTGCCGGCTGTTGTGATGCCTATCTGGCGCGTCATGACACAATCACGGGCGACAAGGTTGCCGATTTCGCTCTGCGAGATCGCAGCAATCCGTCCAGCGTGATGTCAACGCTGCATGCGGCGCGAGAAAATGCCCGCATGACCCGCACCGCGCTGACGCGGGAAATGTGGGAAGCGATCAATGACTTCTGGATGGCCGTGCGCGATGCGTTGAAGCGTGCGCCATCCGAGACGGACCTGCCAGAAATCCTGACCATGATCCGCCAGCAGGGCGCGCAGGTAAGAGGCGCGACCACAGGCACTATGCTCCGCAATGACATCTATAATTTTATCTTGCTGGGCATCATGTTTGAGCGCGCTGATAATACGGCGCGCATTCTCGATACAAAATACTACGTCCTGCTACCGTCCAGCGCCTCGGTCGGCTCGTCGCTCGACAATGTGCAATGGGAGATGATCCTGAGGTCGGCTTCGGCAGAGCGGTCTTTTCACTGGCTGAATGGTGGCAACATCACGCCGCGAGCGATAGCCGATTTCCTGATCTTCGACACACGTATGCCGCGCTCGCTGGCCTACTGCTACGACACGATCACCCACCAGTTGGATTGTTTGTTCCGGCAATATTGCCAACGGCTGGGGACCCATGATCTTGCCGAATCTCTTGAGGCGAGCTTGACGGCCACGACGATTGAGCGCGTGTTTGAAGACGGGTTGCACGAATTCCTGTCGGACTTCCTGAGGCGGAATGCATCCCTCTCGGCACAGATCGAAACAGATTTCAGGTTCGCGGAGTGATGATATGCGACTGACCGTAGATCATTCATCGACCTACACATACGAACATGGCGTGTCCTATGCGCTCCAGCAGGTTCGCAAACGGCCGATCAGCCTTCCGTCGCAATCAATCCTGTCTTGGGACGTGTCGATTGAAGGGGCGCACTGGGAAACAAGCTATACCGACCATCATGGAAATCTGGTGGATCTGATCCAGTTGGAGCCGAACGTCATGGGCGTGTCGGTCAGTGTAAAAGGTGAGGTCGAGACGCATGACACGTCCGGTGTCATGGGGGGGCACAGTCAGCTTGTACCCCTCTGGCTTTACCAGCGCCCGACCGAGCTCACCATGCCGGCGAAAGGACTGCGGGCGTTGGCTGGCAAGTTCAGTCGAAGCCCGTCACAAGATATTGGCGTCCTGCATGAGTTGATGGTGGAAATTGCGGACAAGGTTGCCTACCGGACCAATGAGACAGACTCGCGCACCACTGCAGAAGATGCGCTGCAGCAGGGGCAGGGGGTCTGTCAGGACCATGCGCACATATTCATCACGGTCGCGCGCCTGCTTGGCTATCCTGCGCGTTATGTCAGCGGATACCTGATGATGACGGACAGGGTGGACCAGGACGCCGGCCATGCCTGGGCGGAGGCTTGGGTCGATGGCCTTGGATGGACGGGGTTTGATGTTTCCAATGGTATTAGCCCGGATGCGCGCTACATACAGGTAGCGACTGGCTTGGATTACAGCGACGCGGCCCCCATCAGAGGTTTGGTCTATGGCGCGGGTGCGGAAAATCTCGTGGTTTCCATTCAAGTCCAGCAGTAAAGTTAGTCGAGATATTGATCGGAGAATCATCAAGTGACGTATTGCGTTGCGCTTCGGCTTGACCGGGGGCTCATCTTTATGTCGGACACTCGCACCAATGCGGGCATCGACAACATTTCGAAGTTCCAGAAGATGTTCACATGGGAGGTGCCCGGCGAGCGGGTCATCACCATTTTGACTGCGGGAAACCTCGCAACCACGCAGGCCGTGATCAGCCTGTTGGATGAGCGCCTGAAGGCACCGGAAGAACGAAACCCCAGTATCATGGCAGCTGATACAATGTTTCAGGTTGCCAGATTGGTCGGAGACACGGTGAAGGAGGTCATCCGCACGCAGGGCGATGGAGGGCCGGAATCAGAGGCGGCTTTCGGCGCGACGCTCATCGTGGGGGGACAGATCTCCGGGATGGAGCCGCGTCTGTTCCTAGTCTATCCCGAAGGCAACTTCATTGAGGCCAGCGACGAAACGCCTTTCTTCCAGATTGGCGAGACCAAATATGGCAGACCGATCCTGCTGAGAGCCTTCAGCCCGGACATGACGTTCGAAGAAGCGGTAAAACTGCTCTACGTCTCATTTGACTCAACACTCAAGGCAAACCTCTCGGTGGGGATGCCGCTTGATCTGCAGACGATCGAAAAAGACATTTACAAAGTCACTGAGAAGCGACGCGTCGAAGAGAATGATCCCTATTTCACGGCGATCTCTTCGCGTTGGGGAGACGCGCTGAAACTGGCTTTCAACTCGCTGCCCGACTATGAATTCTGACTTGGCCTAAAAGGTCGGTTCCGGGACATGGTTGCGGTAGAGCCTCTTGGCGAGCTCGACACGGGCCAGTGCATCCAGGCCCTCAATGTCTGCCTTCAGAGTCGCGTTCAACAGGGGGCGAATGCCGATCCGGTTGGCGACCTGAATCGCCAGGCCGGGACGGGCATTGAGCTCCAGCAGGAGCGGCCCCTTGGTCTTGTCCAGTACGATGTCGGCGCCGAGATAGCCGAGCCCGGTTACATCATAGGCCTTTGCTGCCATTTCGAGCATTGTGTCCCAGTGTGGCACCGAGAAATTCCGCAGCGGGTTTGCCGTGTCAGGATGGATGTCAGTGGTTTTGCCATTCTGCATGCCGCTGAGTGTCTTGCCGGTCACAAGATCCAATCCGACACCAACGCCGCCCTTATGGAGGTTTGCCTTACCGTCAGATTCTGCGGTCGGCAGACGCACCATGGCCACGGCAGGAATGCCCCGCACGACAATGATCCGAATATCCGGTACGCCGCCGAATGAGATCGGATTGAAGATTTCGTCGAACTTCACCCGGTACTCAAACATCGCCACATCCGGTTGGCCGCTTAGGCTGTACATGCCCGACAGGATGTTATTGACATGGAAACGGATGTCTTCGAGCAGGGCGCGCTGCCCATTGGAACGGCGCCAGCCGCCACGCATTGGCTCCATCAGCACTTGAATCCCATTTCCCTGAGAGCCATTGGCGGGCTTGATGACCACGCCATCCGGCTTGTCGAGATAGGATTCCAGATGGCGCATGTGGAACGGGTTGGCGATCACACCATAGAGTTCCGGTGTGGGAATATTGGCTGCGTTCGCAAGTCGCTTCGTCTCGCGCTTGTCATCAACCAGCCGGATCAGTCGCCTCGGATTGAGCTCATTGACGAGCCGGACATTCCGCTCGTTGATTCCGAGCAGTCCGGCACGTCGCAATGCCCGGTAGCGTCCGATCATTTCCGGTCATCCAGTTCACGGAAACGGATCAACTCGCTGAGGCGCAAGCCGGTATATTTCCCCATCAGCAGGCAGATCGCCATGATCACCAAGAGGAGTTCAGGGAAATTGAACATCAGATATTCGACATGCGTGTTGGTCATCACCAGATACGATGCTGCCGCCACCATGAGACTGCCAATGCCTTGCTTGATGGCCTCTGTAGCCGAGTATTCTTCCCATGCGATCGACATACGCTCGATCGTCATCGTCAGAATGACCATGGGGAACAGCGAGATCGATAGACCGATGCGCTGACCGTTATTCGCCATGATCTGTGCGATCACAGCCATACAGATAACAATGAACACAACCACCGTCGCCAATCGCGGCACCAGCAACAGCTTCAATTTCTCTAGATAGAAGCGCACAGCGAGGCCCAGCGCGATCAGTGCGGTGAACAGGATCACGCCATTCACAAGAGCGGTTTCACGGAACGCAATTCCGATCAGGACGGGCATGAACGTGCCGAGTGTCTGGAGCCCGATGAACTGACGCAGGAAGACCAGCATCAGAATGCCAACCGGGATGGTGACGAGCACCTGATAGACCAGCTGAGTGGTAATGGGCAGTCGGTTGAAGGAGAACCATTGCATGGCCGAGCCTTCTGCCTTGGCGACGCGCTGCATGACATCCGCCACGTCTGCGTTTACCGGCTGCAGGCTGACTTGCAGGTCCAGGTCCGAAATGCCTTCCGCGCGAATGAAATCATTCGTGCCGTGCCAGATCGTGAAAAATTCTTCGGGGTCCGGGCCGGGGAAGTAGCGTCGATCGGCTCCATCGGCATGGTATTCAAGCCAGTGACGGATTTCGGCCCGTCGGCGTGCCTGATCCATGTAAACACCATTAGCAACCCGCGCTGGAATTCCCTGACTTGTCAGCACATCACGTGCGAGCGCAAGGCGGGCGATCTGACGGGTGAGTGTGGGAGACAAGAGCGCTTCCACCTCATCGACATCGCCGTCCACGAATATCTCCTCCAACACCAGATCGGCGAGAGATTCATCGTCAGCGGATCGCCGGCGCAGATCTGTCGACCAGACCAGGAAGGCTTGCCGTTCAAGGTCATTCTCGGCTTCAGGCGCGGCGCGGCGCAGCTTGCGCTGCATGCTTTCCGGCAAGGGGCTAGCGAGCGTTTCGCCGAGCAGGCGCGCGCGGTAGCGGAGCACTTTCCGGTCATTCGGATAGCGGTAAGTCCAGATCGCGGTCCGGCCATCACCCTCGCGCGCATTCAGGCGCAGACCAAAGGCGCCGTTGTAGAATTGCTCCTGAGACACCCTGCGGTTTTCACTGTTCGACGGAATATAGGTTTCCAGTCGGACGGGTTGGTTGCTCGTGTCGAAATCGAGGTAGATTTCGAAATCCCATGTGGTCGTCCGTTCGCCGGGCGTCAGGGGATAGTCCAATTGCAGAACTTTGGTTGCGAATATGCCGAGACCGATGGCGGCCAGAACCAGCGCAAGTAGTCGGGTATGTGTAAAACTATTCACTGTCGTCTTTTTCGCAGCTGCCTTCGGCGATGAATGTCGAAGAGGAATCAACAAGCACGCGGGATGCCATGAACTCGCGGCCTACCAGGAAGTCGTACTCGAAATCCTCGCGGTCAGCCAAATTGACTTCAGCGAGTCCACTGACGCCGCCGATGCAGAGCGGCAAGTGGATGACGGGACGCCGGATGGTTCCGCCGGTTTTCAGCTTGATCAGCGCGAAGCGACGGACATTCTGGTCATATCGCACTGTGCGACCATTCTTGCCGACCAGACGAAACCGGACCCAGTCATCCTTGCCAGATTTATTGTAGATATGGACGTCACGGGCAAAAACAGAGCTTGAATCAGCGCCGGTATCCAGCTTGCCCTTCATCTCCAGGCCGAGCTTGCCGACATAAACATTCTCGACATAGCCCATCACTGCCGGTTCGCTTGAGCGGTCGCGACTGTCCGCAATGGCGGAAACTATGGGCAGTGAAAGAACGGCCGTTGCGGCCAAGACGTGTCTCAGATACTTCACGAGAATTCGTTCCTCTTGCCTCAGGATCGGCATTTTTCGTCACCTAACATGCAAGGCATGCGGGCGATAGCTATCCGATCACTAGGTGGTCCCAAAACGGGACGCAAGGATGATTGAATAGTTCCCTTAACAGCCCGATTCCGCCTGAAAAACCTGATTTCGTGGCATTTCTATGGTGAATGCTGGGATCGTCTGTGGCCTTGCCTTTGCACCCAAATAGAATGGCGCTTGGCAGGTGTGCCATATCCCGACAAAAATTAACCAAGAATAGAATTTGAAAAAATATCTATTTCAGGTTGCGTTCATTGGCTGCTGCTTTACAGTAGTTTCTGGAGGGAGAGAGCTGAGTCTGTCTCACGGAACACAGTAGAAGGTTTTGACACGTCTTAGGAGGTGCGTTTCCTTTATCTGTGTTCAAATGTACGAGTCACGTCCGTCCTCGAAGAAATCGGGGTCAGCAAGCAGGAAGGCTTTATGAGTCTGTCGGTGGATCAGGTTCTGGACCGTGTTCGTGAGAATGTCGGGCTATTCGTTCGCGACGGTTCCCTGCGAGCGGAAGAGCAGGGCGCTCGTTCTGTCACACTTCCTGCAATTTATCCTGAATGGTTGGGGGATGCAGCCTTTGCGCAAGCGCATGGCGCGCGCTTCAACTATGTCGTCGGCGAAATGGCCCGCGGGATTGCGACGCCGAAGATGGTGATAGAAGCCGTTCGCGCGGGATGCGTTGGCTTCTACGGCAGCGCGGGGCTGAATCCTGAAACCATTGAAGAAGGCGTGCGCGAGATCAAGGCTGGTATCGCACCGGGGCAAACTGCTTGGGGCGCGAACCTGATCCACTCTCCGCAACAGCCGGGCTATGAAGCGCGCGTCGTCGATCTGTTTCTGGCAATGGGAGTCCGGCGGGTGTCGGCTTCAGCCTATATGAGGCTTTCGCCAGACATCGTCCGTTATACAGCGCTCGGTCTTACACGCAGCGCGGACGGCAAGGTCCAGCGCGCCAACCACGTATTTGCCAAGGTCTCTCGCGCGGAAGTTGCCACCCAGTTCATGCAGCCTGCGCCCGACAAAATACTGAAAACGTTGGTTTCTGAAGGGAGCATTTCTGCCGAGCAGGCCGAACTTGCTTCGAGAGTACCAGTAGCGCTGGATATCACCGCCGAAGCTGACAGTGGCGGTCACACAGACAATCGTTCTGCCGCTCCGCTCTTTTCCTCGTTGTCCCTGGCGCGAGACCGTGTCGCTGCAGAAACAGGCATAGACGCAAATGCGATCCGTATCGGCCTGGGCGGGGGTATAGCGACGCCACATGGCGTGGCCGCAGCATTTCAGATGGGCGCAGCATATGTGTTGACTGGCTCCATCAATCAGGCCGCCGTAGAATCCGGCTTGTCTGAACCTGCGCGACAATTGCTGGCCAAGGCAGGGCCGGCTGATATCGGCATGGCTCCTGCGGCCGACATGTTTGAGCAAGGCGTCGAAGTGCAGGTGCTGAAGCGCGGTACGCTCTTCGCGATGCGGGCACGCAAGCTGCACGCGCTCTACAAGTCTGGTATGTCTTTTGAAACCATGGACCAGAAAGATCGCGACTGGCTGGAAGGCGTGCTCGGGGAATCCTTCCAGAGCGCTTGGGAGCAGACGTGGACCTTCATCACGGAGTCGAATCCAAAGGAGGCGGCCCGCGCCGAAACCGATGGCAACAAGCGGCTCGCGCTCGTTGCGCGTCGCTATTTGTTCATGGGGGCTCAATGGGCGCGTGATGGTGCTCCTGACCGCGTTTCCGATTACCAGATCTGGTGCGGCCCGGCGCAGGGTGCGTTCAATGAATGGGTCGCTGGCACATTTCTGGAGCCCATCGAGAACCGCACAATCCGCCAGATCGCCCTGAACCTGATGGAGGGCGCGACGCGTCTGACACGCGCCGGACAGATGCGCGCCTGTGGGATTGGCGTGCCACCCTCAGCGTTCTCCTTCACGCCTCGAAAGTTTCTCTGATACGATGAATGACAAGGCCAGCAGATCATGAGCTCAAAAGCTGCCACTCCGATTGCCATTGTGGGCATGGGCGCAATCTTCCCGGGCCGGGGAGACGTGACCGGCTTTTGGCGCGATATTTTCGAAGGGCGGGATTTGTTGTCCGACGTGCCATCAAGCCATTGGCTCGTGGATGACTATTATGACTCCGACCCGCTGGCGAAGGACAAGACGTACGGTCGGCGCGGTGGGTTCATTGATCCAGTTGCCTTCGACCCCCTGACATTCGGCATCCCGCCCAAAACGATGGAAGGGACCGACACTGCGCAATTGCTGGCATTGATCGCGGCCTATGCGACCTTACAGGATATCGAGCGGGACAGTGAAGGCCGGATCGACAAATCCCGCACCAGCGTGATCCTCGGCGTGGCGTCCGCAACTGAATTGACCGCTCATATGGCAGGCCGTCTGCAGCGCCCGGTCTGGGTCAATGCGATGCGCGAGGCGGGCATGCCAGAAAGCGAGGTTGTCGCACTCGCTGAGCGGATCGAGAACCATTATGTCGAATGGCAGGAGGCAACATTCCCTGGCTTGCTTGGAAACGTCGTGGCCGGGCGGATCGCCAACCGCTTTGACCTGGGCGGCAGCAACATGGTCACCGATGCCGCCTGCGCCTCCAGCCTGTCAGCCCTCAGCATCGCCCTGCACGAACTTCGCGCCGGAGACAGCGATACGGTCCTGACCGGAGGTGTCGACGCACTGAACGATATCCTGATGTATATGTGCTTCTCGAAAACACCGGCCCTGTCGTCGACGGGCGACTGCCGACCGTTTTCGAATAGTGCCGATGGTACCATGCTGGGGGAAGGTATTGGCATGCTGGCGCTGCGCCGGTTGGACGATGCCGAGCGCGACGGCAACACGATACATGCGGTAATTCGTGGATTGGGTGGCGGCTCGGACGGGAAGGGGACGGCGATCTATGCACCGGTTCCTGAGGGACAGGCCCGCGCGCTTAAACGTGCCTATGTTCAGGCCGGATATGGTCCGGAAGCTGTCGACTTGATGGAGGGGCATGGCACAGGCACCAAGGCTGGTGACAAGGCAGAACTGGACGGCCTGCATCTCGTGTTCGGTGAAGTCAAATCAGACGAACCATGGTGCGCGCTCGGATCCGTAAAATCACAAATGGGACATTCCAAGGCGGCTGCTGGCGTTGCGAGTCTCGTCAAGACCGTCAACGCGCTCAGTCGTAAAGTCCTTCCGCCCACGATCAAGGTTGAGGAGCCTGCGGATGTCATCAAGGAAAGCAGTGCTTTTTACCTGAACACCGAACCCCGTCCCTGGATCACGACAAAGAAGCGACCGCGCCGGGCATCAGTCAGCTCATTCGGGTTTGGTGGAAGCAATTACCATGTGACCCTGGAAGAATATGTCGGCAAAACCGCAATACGACCGTACCGGGTCTTTCCGGCGGAACTTTTCCTGTTCAGCGCAGAAACGCCCGATGCCCTTGCGACAGCAATCGAGGCCAGCGCATTCGGCGTGGATGACGCATCGCTGGCGTACGCCGCTTCACAAACACATGCGGGCTTCGAATCGAAAGCTCCAGCACGAGCCGCGATCATTGCTGAAACCGCAGACGATCTCAAAACCAAGTCGGAGAGTCTCGCAAGCCAGATTCGGGCAGGGGAGGTAGGTATTCGTCCGTTCAAGGCCGATTGCTTTGCCTCATTCGATGCGCCTGTGGATGGCAAGATCGCCTTCATGTTCTCCGGTCAGGGCAGCCAATATGTCGGAATGGGCTCTGATCTGGCCATGGCGTTCCCGGAGGCTCGGGCAGTATGGGATCAGGCAGCCAGCCACAAGCGCACGGGCAAGCTGAGGCTCGACAAATTGTCCTTCCCGCCAGCGGCTTTCGATCAGGTTGATTTCGGCGCGCAGACCCAGACACTGACGGAAATGCAGCATGCTCAGCCAGCCATCGCAGCGGTGGCCTTGTCGCAGCTGGGCCTTCTGTCACAGCTCGGCTTGCAGGCAGACATGGCCGCAGGCCACAGCTTCGGTGAGATCATGGCTCTGCATCTGGCTGGCGTGATGGATTTCGACACGGCCCTCACGGTGGCTGCGGAGCGTGGTGCGCTCATGGCCAGGGCGGCGGGTAACACCAAGGGCGCCATGTTGGCAGTCCAGACAGATTCCGCGACAATAGCACCGGTATTGAAGAAGATCGGCCAAGGCCTCGTACTTGCCAATGACAATGGGCCGGACCAGGTCGTTCTGTCGGGTGCGCAAGACATTGTTGAAAAGGCAAGACTGGAGTGCGAAGCGCTTGGCCTGAAGGCTCGCATGCTGCCGGTGGCGACAGCCTTCCATTCGGAGATTGTTGCCGAAGCCGTGCCGCCTTTTGCCAAAGTGCTTGCAAAACAGAAACTGCGCACGCCGAAGCTTGATGTCTTTGCGAATGCTACGGCGCAGAAATATGACGCCAAGGTCGCAGATCTTCCGGACTTCATATCCGATCAGCTAATCCAGCCGGTTCGTTTCCGTGAACAGGTTGAGGCGATGCATGCGGCCGGAGCCCGCGTGTTCGTGGAAGTCGGCCCTGGCGGTGTAGTCACGGGGTTGGTCGGCCATATTCTGGCTGGCAAACCCCATCTTGCGATCTCATTGGATCACAAACGCCGCAATGGCGTGAACCAGTTCCTCCTTGCCATCGCAACGCTCGGCGCCTCAGGCATCGACCTCGACTATGCCGGCCTGTTTGCAGAGCTTCCGGCCCAGCCGCCAAAGCCCGCGCCCTCCAGGCACGCCGTGAAGATTTCCGGCGGCAATTACAACAAGCCTTACCCTCCGGCGAATGGTGCGGCAGGCCGCGCTCCATCAAATCCGGAAAGGCCAGCAGTGCTGGAGAACCCAGCCGCGCAATTCCCATCCACCAGCAATCCCGTTCAGGCGCAGTCTTCCCCACGCCCCGAGCACAAAGTCCTTCCAGAACAGACAGGCAGTCCCATGACCCAAGACGCATCCTCAAAAGGCCCTGAATACGCCGTGCAGCCCCGTTCCTCCGCTGCGCCCGCTGCAACAGTCTCTGAGCGGATCATGCATGAAGTTTCCCTGCGCCATGCAGACTACATGTCTGCCATGTCGACAGCGCATTCGGCTTTCCTGAATATGGCCGCCCAGATGGCGGGCCAGGCACCCCTCGAACCCGCACGTATTCACGCGCCCGTTGCCTTGCCAGCTCCTGCTCCAGCGCCAGCGGCGCCGGTCCAACCACAGCCTTCGGTCAGTGATGTGAAGCCAAATGGCGCCTATCGTGAAGTAGAGTCTGCAGCCGCTCCCGCGCCGATGGCGGTCCCTGTACCCGCGGCCCAGCCACAAGCCTCCGTTCAGCCTGCTCCAGTGGTGGCTCCGGCTCCAGCACCCTCTGCATCAGGGGGAGATTCCATCAGCCTGGTCCGCGGCATCATCGCCGAGAAGACCGGCTATCCCGAAGACATGCTCGAGCCCGACATGGACCTCGAAGGGGAACTCGGCGTCGACTCGATCAAGCAGGTCGAGATCCTGTCGACCCTGCGCGAACGCATGCCAAGCCTGCCAGAGATTGATCCGGAACAGCTCGTGGAGTTGCGCACGATTGCCGCGATTGCGGGCATGATCGACGCGTCGGGTGTCGCCTCGGCGCCTGCACCAGCAATGAGTGCGGCTCCGGCGGCTGTGACGGCCTCGTCCAATGGCGGCGTTACGGCCGACACGGTCCGGGCCCTGATCGCGGAGAAGACCGGCTATCCGGAAGACATGCTCGAAGATGACATGGACCTCGAAGGAGAACTTGGGGTCGACTCGATCAAGCAGGTCGAAATCCTGTCGGCCCTGCGTGACCAGCATCCGGAATTGCCGGAAGTCGATCCCGAAGTGCTGGCGGACCTTCGCACCATCCGGGCCATCGCAGATTTTTTTGCGTAAGGGGCGGCGGGGCGCCCGCTGCGCTCTCCCGTCCCGGCCCGCCGGCCGGTCCGGTTCCCACCTATGAGAGTTTCGTTCGGGTAGTCTCGCCCGGGTCTGCGCAGCCCTGGGTGGCCGCTCAGGATCTTTCGGCATGGGGGCCGTTTGCCGTATCGGCTGGGGCATTGGAGATCGCAACCGAACTGGTTCAGGCGCTCACCGGACGAGGTGCGCAGGCGGGCCTTCTCGGCGAGAGCGTTCAGGGTGTTCAAACGGTGATCGTAACCGAAGGCCTTTCGCATTTGCCGGTAACGGAACGACACTGGCAGGTTCTGAACATTTGCAAGCGGCTATATGCGAGCGGTGCCCGGATTGTGATTCTGGAGCATGCGGGCGCTGGCGGTTTTGCGCAGCTTTGCGGTCTGAAAGGCCTCTCGCGTACACTCCGTCAGGAATGGCCTGATCGGTCCATAGTAACGTGGTCACTTCCTGCTGGCGTGTCGCTGAACGCCCGGACTGAACTGGTACTTGGCGCGGTCGCTTCCAATGCTCCCGAGGCAGATCTTGATGCGGCGGGTACATCGGTGATGGAGATCGGCGCCGCACCTGGGCTGGTGCAGGCCGCTCCAACAGATACAAACGTCTGGTTTGTGCCGGGCGGTGCGCGCGGTGTGACCGCAGCCTGCGTATCCGAACTGGCGCGTCGACAAGCGGGATCGACCTTTATTTTGGCAGGCCGGTCCGGCATCACGCCCTGGCCAGAAGGATTGCAGCCATCAAACGACGTGAAACTTGTCCGGGGTGCGCTGATCTCCGCAGCCAAGGCGCGCGGCGAAAAGCCTGCCTTGCCTTCCATTGATCGTCAGGCGCGCGCGCTGCTGGCAGGACAGGAAATTCGTCACACGCTGGACGTCATCGCGGCGGCAGGGGCGGGGGCTGTCTATTTGCAGGTAGACATGTCGAATCGCGACAGCGTTCTCGCCGCCGTTCAGAAGATTACGGCTGAGTGCGGGCCGATTACTGGCCTCGTGCATGGGGCAGGGGTGCTGGCAGATGGGCTTGCCCTGAAGAAGACGCGAGAAGATGTGGAATATGTCTTCGGGCCGAAGGTCGAAGGCTTGGCAAACCTGATCGCCGCTATCGACCTTTCGCAGCTGCGCCATGTCGGCCTGTTTTCGTCCGCATCCGCCATATTCGGCAATACGGGGCAGAGCGACTATGCGATGGCCAATGCCTGGCTTGGCGCCGTCGCGCGGAAGCTCGCAACGCAACTGCCCGCCGCGATCGTCAAGAGTTTCTGTTGGGGCCCTTGGGATGGCGGCATGGTCGACGCAACACTGGCGGGACATTTCGCGACACGCGGCATTTCGTTGATTGGCCTTCAGGATGGCGCGCGCATCTTTGCTGACCAGATTCTTCAGGGAGACAGGCAAGAAATCGAACTATTGATCGGGGATGAGTGGGCAGGATGACGGGTGATTGCCGATTTGAGCCGATTGCTATTGTCGGCCAAGGCTGCGTGCTGCCGGGGGCCATGAGCCCGGCGGAGCTTGGCGATCTCGTCTTTGACAAGCGCGTGGTCTACGGCCCGGTGCCTTCTGAGCGGCTTGGGCTTTCGGAAGCAGGTGCAGCTTCCCGAAACTATGTATCCGGAACGGTGCAAGGATTCGAGGATATCTTCGATGAGGATCGTATTCCGGAAGCGTGGCGCGCAGCTGCCAGGATCGACCCGGTTTGCGCCTGGTCCGTTCATGCCGCGTTGGATGCGTGGAGCAACGCACGTCGTCCGAAGGTCCGAAAGGGCCGCGCAGGTGTCTTTGTGGCCAATCTTTCCTACCCAAGCGCGGCGCATGCAGACTATGCCGCACGCCATTGGGCGGGGCAGGCGCTTTCGGAACCGCTTGCGACGTTCAATGCTTCTCTTCCGCCCCAACTGATCGCTCAGACGCTCGGCCTGTCCGGTCCAGCATTCTCGCTTGATGCGGCGTGCGCCTCATCGCTCTATGCGCTGGAGATCGCCTGTCGACGGCTTCAATCGCAGGCGATTGATTGCGCCGTCGTTGTTGGCGTCAACGCGGCCGACAATCTGATCCTCCATATCGGGTTCGAGGCGTTGAAGGCACTCAGCCCGACCGGCCAGTCACGACCCTTCGTGAAGGGCGCAGACGGATTAGTGCCATCTGAAGGAGCGGTCTCGGTTGTCCTGAAACGTCTGTCTGATGTGAAGAAGAAGGATGTCGTTCACGGCGTTATCCGGGGCATCGGCCTCTCGAATGATGGTCGGCGCAAGGGTTTGCTCGCCCCGTCCGGGGAGGGCCAGACTGAAGCCATGACGTGCGCATACACAATGGCGGGCGTGGATCCGAAGAGCGTGTCCTATCTGGAATGCCATGCGACCGGCACGCCGACTGGTGACGGTGTCGAGGTGCAGGCGTCGGCGGACATGTTCGCGGGCAACAAAAATCTCGCCATCGGATCCCTGAAGGCCAATACAGGGCATCTCATCACGGCTGCGGGCCTGGCCAGCCTGCTCAAGCTGACCGAAGCGTTCAAGCGCGAAGCCCTGCCGCCTACACCGATTACAGGTAACCTGATCGAAGTTGCTAGCCGGAACGGTATGAAAGTTCTGGGGGAGGCCGCATCGTGGGAGCCGCGTAACGGAATTCGCCGCGCAGCTATCAGCAATTTCGGTTTCGGCGGCAACAATGCGCATCTGATCCTCGACCAGTATGATCCGGAATCGGATTTGGTTGAGGCGCGGGAGGCCAAGCTGTCCGAGCAGGACATCGTGATCTGCGGGACAGGCCTGCTGGCGGGTTCTGACCGCGGGGCGGACGCCGTCACGCGCCGCATCATGAACCAGCCGATAAAGCCTGCCACAGCCTGCCGAAAGGTGGGCGCAGATCCGAAGACTGCGCGAACTCCGCCAACGGATTTGCTTGAGGCGGAACCTCAGCAACTCGCCATTGTCGATGTGGTGGAAGAAGCGCTGCAATCGGTAAAGCCTGTCGCATCCGATCGGGTGGGCATTTTTACCGGCATGGGCTGTGCGTCAGATTCGGCGCGTTGGCTGTTAAGAGAACGCTTGGCAAATCTGGCAGGATTACCCCGGAACTCCGAGGAGCTTGCCACTGCGCAGGCCCTCATTGCGCCACCGCTTCATGCAGCCACCGTTCTAGGTGCCATGGCGAACATGACCGCCAATCGCGTGACCTATGCGCATGATTTCCAGGGCATGGGGTTCTCGGTGTCTGCCGAGGCGGCTTCCGGCCTTGCCGCGCTGGACCTCGCCGTCGAAGCGCTGCGCTTGGGTCAGCTGGATATGGCCATCGTGGCCGCAGCAGACTTTGCGACCGAACCGGTTCGTACCGCTGCGCTCGCAGATATCGGCATTACAGTGCGACCTGGCGACCAAGCTGCGGCCATCGTCCTGAAGCGAAAAGACGAGGCTGAAGCCGCATCGGATCGGAATTTCGGGTCTCTCCATGACGTCAACTGGTCTAAGGGCCGAGCGTCCGAAACAGGCGTTATAAATCGCGTATTCGGCAAGGCTCCTTGCGCGTCGGTCGTATTCGAACTGGCCCTGCAAGCGCAGCTCTGCGCACGGGGACAGGTGCTTACGGCGGAAGGCGCGGTGCCGGACATCCGGGAAACGTCTCTTCCGGTCGACATCTCGGTTGCAGCAACGCAGCTCAACACCGTTGGCTCCGTCACATTCGATCCTGCAGATGCGGTGCCCATACCAGATGCGCTGCGGCCGACACCCTTCCTGTTCTGGGCCTCGGCAAAAGACAAAGCGACGCTCGCCGCGCGCATGGCATCCGGCAAGACCGGGGGCAGGGGTAAATGCCGTATTGCGATAGTGGCGCCCACTGAGGAAGCGCTCGCGGAACAGTTGGATTCTGCGCAGCTGATGCTGGAGCAGGGCAAAGCCCCTGTCGGCGACGGCGTCCACTATGGCGAAGGCAAGCCTGAGGGCGAACTCGCCTTCATGTTCACTGGATCTGCGGCCGTTTATCCCCGCATGGGACGTGGTCTGCTCTCGGCCTTCCCGGAATTGCGCCAGCGACTCGCCAAACTCGACAAGGCGGATGAGATCGCGCCACTGCTCGCCAAGGCCAGCCTGACGGAATTTGAACAATTGTGCGCTGGCACGCTGATGAGCCAGGCACACGCAATCCTGTTGCTGGACCTTCTCGGTCTCAAGCCGGATGCGGCGCTCGGCCTGTCGCTTGGCGAGAGCAACGCGCTGTTCGCTTTCGGCTTCTGGCGTGATCCCGGCGCTCTGCTGGACGAGATTTCCGATGCCGCCATGTATGAGCGCCATATCGGCGGCGAGTTCGAAACGGCAAAAGAGGCGTGGGGCCCGAACGTCCCGGCGGACTGGACCAATTGGCGTGTCCAGGCGCCGGTTGATGCCGTGAAGCGTGAAGTCGCCAAACATACCGGCGTCGAGATCACGATCATCTATTCGCGAACAGACTGCATGATCGGTGGCCCGGCTGAGGCCTGTCGCAAGATCTGCGAATCTCTTGGGCCCGGCAGCGGCGCAAAGATGCACCAGCATCTGATTGTGCATGCCAAGGCCATGCAACCCTTCGCGGAGACGTGGCGCAAGCTGCATACACGCAAGATGCATGATGGGGGCGGGGTGCGTCTCTACGCCAATGCCGTCAATGCCGCCTATGAGCCGACCAGCGAAACCTCGGCAGATATGCTAACCCGGCAGGCCATCGATACAGTAGATTTTCCGCCTACGGTCGAACAGGCATGGAAAGATGGCGTGCGCACCTTTGTGGAGCTTGGCCCGCGCGACACGCTGACCGCAGCACTTGGCAATATCCTTGAAGGCAAGGACTACAAGGCGGTCGCCACCGACCGCATTGAAACAGCGGACTTGGGACAGGTCGCCGACCTCGCCGCCTTCCTGTTCGCGGACGGGCGCGCTCCCAAGATGAAGCTCATTGCAGGAACGCTGGAGGACGGGAGGCGCAACAGGAGCGTGCGGCCTGCGCCCTGGGCGCTGACACGCGATGTCCCTTACGCCAGGCCTATTGTTCCGGCCCTAATCCCAACAAGCCGGATGCCGGTTGCGCCGATTTTGGCCGCCGTGAACTATCCTGCGCCATGCGATTCCAAAGTCAGCACCACGCAGGTGCCATTCCCCGCGCCGCCGGCAGACCGACCGCTGCCCGCGCCGCGCAAGGTGACTGCTGGAACAGAGCCACTTCTGCCGCGATCACCCGCAGGACCGCACTGGAACTATCCCGAGATCGAGAAATCCGCGCGTGAGAAGATGTCTGACTTCTTCGGCGCCGCATTCAAACCGCAGGACCAATATGCTCGTCAGGTGCGCCTGCCAGCGCCCCCTTTACTGCTCATCGACCGGATCACCGGAATCGATGCAGAGGCCGGAGTCGAGAGTACCGGCATCATCTGGACCGAAACCGATTTGAAGCCGGATCAATGGTTCATCCATGATGGCCGGATCCGGCCCGGTCCGCTGATCGAAAGCGGGCAAGCTGACCTGACCTTGATCGGCTGGATGGGGGCGGACTTCAAGAACCAGGATGACCGGGTCTATCGCCTTCTGGGGTGCGAAATCACATTCCATGAGGGCGGCCTGCCAGAGCCCGGTGAGACGCTACACTTCCAGATCGAGATCACCGGGCACGCGACACTCGCCGGTGTCCGCATGTTTTTCTTCCAGTATGATTGTATGGCGGGCGACCGCCGCGTCTTCTCCGTGCGAAACGGTCAGGCCGGCTTCTTCAGCGATGAGGAACTTGCCTCCGGAAAGGGCGTCATGTGGGACCCCGCCAAGGATGCACCGCCTACCGCAGACCCCGCGCCATTTGCCGCCGAGGGCGCGAGCCGGAAGCGAGCTTTCAGTGCCAAGGATCTGGACGCTTACCGGGTCGGTAATGCCTGGGCATGCTTTGGCGACGGGTTCGAACTGGCGGCCGCGCAGTCACGTCCGATCCGTCTGCCGGACGACAGGCTGGCTCTCTTCGATGATGTCGAAGCCTTTGACCCCCATGGCGGGCCGTGGGGCAGGGGATATTTGAAAGCCCGCGCGCATGTGCCGGTCGATGCCTGGTTCTATGAGGGTCATTTCCACAATGACCCCTGCATGCCGGGGACGCTGATGGCTGAGGCCGCCGTACAGACACTGGAGTTCTATGCAGCGGCCGCGGGCCTGCTGACCGAACGTGACGGGTATGTCTTCGAACCGATGCCGGGCCATATGGCGCAATTCGTCTGCCGGGGGCAGGTCATTCCGGATACGGACCACGACGTGACCTATGAGGTCTTCATCGATGAGATCATTGATGGAGAAACCCCGGAAGTTTACGCGTCCCTTCTGGCAAGCAGTGACGGCAAGAAGGTGTTCTATTGCCCGCGCTTCGGCCTGCGCCTGCGCCGTGATTGGCCAGCACCACGCGTCGCCGAAGCACCGATCCGAACCGGGCCGATGGGGGAGAGTCGGGGTGACCATGATGCGCTGCTAGATTGCGCCAATGGTGCGCCATCGGCGGCCTTTGGCGAAATGTATGATCGGTTCGATTCCGAAGGCATCGTACCCAGACTGCCGCAAGAGCCATATCACATGATGACGCGGGTCATCGACGTGTCCACACGGCCGGGCGTGCAGGAAGTTGGCGCAAAAGTTCGCGCCGAATACGACATTCCTACGGATGCCTGGTATTTCGAGGACAACAGGAATGGGGCCATGCCCTTCGCCGTCCTGTCGGAGATCGCGCTGCAGCCGTGTGGGTGGCTCGCCAGCCATTGCGGTTTTGCCTTGTCCGGTAATCTGAAATTCCGAAATCTCGAAGGCGATGGAGTCCTGCATCGCGAGCTCAGCCCAGACGATGGGACTATGGTCGTTGAGAGCGAGTTGACGGCCTTCTCCCGTGTCGGACCGATGACCATTGTGACCTTCAGCGTTGTGGTCACGCTAGCCTCAGGCGAACCTGTCCTGGACCTGACGACCCAGTTCGGATTCTTTCCAACTGCCGCGCTCGTGCGCCAGGCCGGCCTGTCGGCCAAGCCGCATTTCTCTGCTGCGTTCGACCTGCCGGGCGAAAAAGTGAAGACGCGCATGATTGAAAAGCGCCTTGCAGGCGGCAAGATGCGCATGCTGGACGCGGTCGACTATTTCAACCCGACCGGCGGAGAGGCCGGGCTTGGTCTGATCCGGGGCCGCCAAGCAGTTGATCCGAATGCGTGGTACTTCAAGGCGCACTTCTATCAGGATCCGGTCCAGCCGGGGTCGCTCGGCCTTGATGCGCTCGCACAATTGCTGGCGCGCGCCATTCTGCTCAAGGGACTGGATGAGGGCATGAGCGACCCGCACTTTGAAACCATTGCGACCGGCGCACCGTTCAAATGGAGCTATCGCGGACAGGTGACGCCGGACAAGAAGGAAGTCGTTACCGTGATGGAGATTGTTTCCATAGAGAAACGCGACAAGGGCTGGTTGGTCACTGCACGAGGAAGCCTGTGGCGGGATGGCCTGCGTGTTTACGAAGTCGGTCCCTACAGCCTTGCGCTGGTGGACGAAGGCTAGGCGCACTCGCTCGCAACGCAAGTGACAATGTCTCCGTGCAGGAAGCACGAAATGTCGAATATGCGATCCGTATGCGATACTTGTCCCTGGGAAGTCTCACCAAGGATGAGGCTTGCGGATAGATTGATCGTCGGTGCCCCCATGCGGAATCCCTGACCGGCGGCTTTCATGATGGCCTCCTTGATCGTCCACAGCCTGTAGAATGGGAGGAGATCGTCGTCAGCGATACCGCTGAATATCTTTCGCTCCGAAGCCGAACACATCATCGGCAGCATCTGTCGCCAATCGATGTCGCGAACCTTTTCGATATCAATTCCGACCGCTTTGTCATGAGAGGTGGCGAAGGCAGACCAGCCCCCGGTGCGAGAAATCGACAGATACAGTTCCCGCATATTTCGCAGGGAAGGCGCCCCGAGCGTATCATGTTCGAGAACTATATCCGCCTTCGCTTGGCCGAGATGATTTGAAAGGCCGGTTCGCACAGCTGCGAATGAGCGTTCCAGATCAAGACGTATGTCTGGATCGAACAACTTTCCAAGGCGCGCGTACTCGGTATTTGTGAGGACCGATGACTGCGTCTGTACCTCCGAATGATCCAGAATATACGCCGAGATGCTCGGCTGCTCCGGCGTGCGGGTCTGAGATGAGGGAATGTCGAGTTGGATCATATCAGTCAGGCTGCAAGTGATATACCGGATCAGCGCGGGAAATGATCCAATTACAGCCAAGAATATACACACACCGCTTGTTTCCGCTAGAAGTCGGAATGAGCCCGTATATGCACTTCCGGACCTGACATTGACGATGCCAACCAGCCTTTCCTACAAGTTTTCGATCGCGCCCATGATGGACTGGACGGACCGGCACTGCCGCATGTTCCATCGGAGCCTGTCGAAACATGCGCTGCTCTGGTCTGAAATGGTGACGGCTGATGCCGTCATCCATGGAGACAGCGGCCGCTTGATTGGCTTCTCCGAAGCCGAGCATCCCGTCGTCCTGCAACTGGGTGGCAATGAACCTGCAAAACTGGCGGAGGCTGCAGCCATCGCCGAGCAATTCGGCTATGACGAAGTCAACATCAATTGTGGCTGTCCGTCTGACCGAGTTCAATCAGGCGCGTTCGGAGCTTGCCTGATGGCGCGGCCGGACGAAGTAGCCGCGTGCGTTGACGCCATGAAAGCCCGCGTGTCCATCCCGGTCACGGTAAAGTGCCGCATCGCCATTGATGATTTGCCAGCGGAAGAAACCCTGTTCGATTTTGTCGAGAAAGTCAGCGCGGCAGGTTGCGAGGTTTTCACCGTTCACGCGCGCAAGGCTTGGCTTAAAGGCCTGAGCCCGAAGGAAAACCGCTATATTCCGCCGCTTGATTATGACCTTGTGGCGCGCCTGAAGGCCGTGCGGCCTGACCTGACCATTATCCTGAATGGCGGCATCACCACAATCGAGGCTTGCCGCGACCACCTCGATACTTTTGATGGCGTCATGCTGGGGCGTGCCGCTTATCAATCCCCAGCCCTGCTGGGCGCGGTGGATTCCGCATTGTTCGGGGTCGGCGAGCCTGTCTCACCAGAGGTAGCCCTCGACGCGTACCGGCCTTATATGGCAGCGCGTCTGGAAGAGGGCGTCGGGTTGCATGCGATGACCCGTCATATGCTGGGCCTCTTTAACGGACAGCCCGGCGCGCGCCTCTGGCGGCGAACACTCTCTGAGAAAGCCGTGCGTAAGGGCGCCGGTCTGGAAGTGTTGGATGAAGCGCTTAGCGCGGTCATGCTCGACGCCTGATATAAAGCAGGTTCAACTTTTCGGAATTTTGTTCTTTCTTTGTTCGCAATATTCTGTTAACCATTTGCCCCATGCTGACAGGGGTTGGAGATGGTTTGCAGGGTTACGACGTTTGCATTTGAGGGCGTAGACGCCCAGCCCGTGGACGTGCAGGTCCAGATGACCGGCGGCCAGCCAGCGTTTCATATTGTCGGCTTGCCGGACAAGGCGGTTGGCGAGAGCCGTGAACGTGTCCGGGCCGCTTTTGCCTCCCTTGGGCTCGCACTCCCGCCGAAACGGGTCATCGTGAACCTCGCCCCCGCTGATCTTCCCAAGGAAGGCAGCCATTATGATCTCGCCATCGCGCTTGCCCTGCTCGCCATGATGGGCGTGATCCCACCAGACCAGTTGGAGGCCTACGCGGCCATTGGAGAACTTTCGCTTGATGGCGCGCTGGGCGAAACGCTCGGGGTCCTGCCAGCCGCCATGGCCGCTGAAGGCATGGATTTACAACTCATTTGCCCACAGATTTGCGGCGCTGAAGCAGCCTGGGCAGGCGGCAGTGTTATTGGCGCAACAGGCCTGATTGCCCTGATCAATCACTTTACTGGCCGCGCTGTTATCAGCCCTCCCCAGCCGGGCGAACTGGCAACCCCGCCCGCCGGACCGGATCTGCGCGATGTGAAAGGTCAGGAAGGTGCCAAGCGCGCACTCGAAATTGCGGCCGCCGGGGGGCACAATCTCCTTTTTTGCGGCCCGCCTGGGTCGGGAAAGTCCATGCTGGCCCAGCGACTGGCCGGCATATTGCCGCCATTATCTGCACGGGAATTGCTGGAAGTTTCGCAAATTCAGTCGATTGCGGGCTTGTTGGAGCGCGGACGCCTCTCGCGGAGACGACCCTTTCGCGCGCCCCACCATTCGGCTTCAATGGCTGCTTTGGTCGGGGGCGGAATCAAGGCCAAGCCCGGGGAAGTCTCGCTCGCACATCATGGCGTGCTTTTTCTTGATGAATTGCCGGAATTCCCCGCAACGGTGCTCGACAGTTTGCGACAGCCGCTTGAGGCGGGCGAAGCCGTGGTGGCGCGGGCCAACCGGCATGTGCGGTATCCGGCGCGGTTTCAGCTGATCGCTGCCATGAATCCATGCCGGTGTGGGGGAGGGCCCGGCGCAGCCGCCTGTCGGCGGGGTCCCCGCTGTGCACAGCAATATCAGGCCCGCTTGTCCGGTCCGTTCCTGGACCGGATCGATCTCTACTACGACACGCCACCAGTAACCGCCGTTGATCTTGCGCTGCCGCCGCCCTCGGAAGGCTCTGAAGAAGTTCGCGTGCGCGTCGCCCGGGCGCGTGACATCCAGACAGAGCGGCTGGGGCATATGGCAAGTGACACGATCCGATCGGTTAACGCCGACACGCCTCTTTCCGAACTGGAAAAGTCGGCAGCGCCTGATGAGGCTGGTGCCGCTTTGCTGGCGGATGCCGCTTCGCGGCTGCAACTGACCGCGCGGGGCTACAGCCGGGTGCTCAAAGTGGCACGCACCATTGCAGATCTTGAGGGTTGTGACGGCGTGCGGCGGCTTCATGTCGCTGAGGCACTATCCTATCGGCATCGTCCGCCGGGCATGCCCGAAACAGCCGTATCTGCGGCGCGCGGCGCTGCAGCCGGGAGCATGGTCGGTTAAATGAATGCTAAAGGCTTTGCGATAAGTCTGCTGCCCGATGACAGACTCACAAAAGCCTCCCGCAAATCCCGCCAAGCCGGAAGACACCTTCCTGGCAACGGCGAGTCATGAAATTCGCACGCCCCTGAACGGTATTCTCGGCACAGTTTCCCTGTTGCTTGAGACCGAACTGGCCCCAGCGCAGCGCGAATATGCCGAGGCGATCAAGATGAGCGGCGGGCGCCTGCTCGATTTGCTTAATAATGTGCTGGATTATGCCCGGCTCGATGCGTCTGCAGTGGAACTGGAAGTCGAAAATTTTTGCCCGGTGCGTCTGGGCCGTGAAGTGATCGAACTGCTCAGCCCGCGTGCGCATGCGGCAGGGCTCGACCTTGCTGTTCGCGCGCAGCCTTTGCCGATGCCGACCTATTCCGGCGATGCAGGTCGTATACGACAGATCTTGTTCAATCTGGTGGGCAACGCCCTCAAGTTCACGCGCCAGGGTTCGGTCCTGCTGGATATCGCGGCTCGAACGGATGGGCTCGAATTCCGTGTCATCGACACCGGCCCCGGCATAGCTGAAGCGGATCGCGTGCAATTGTTCAGCGCGTTCAAACAATCGGCCACGCAGGATGCTTTCAATGATGGCGGAGTCGGGCTTGGCCTTGCCATCGTCAAGCGGCTGACCGAGCTGCTGGGTGGACGGGTAGACATTGATGGTGCTCCCGGCCTGGGCACCGCCTTCAAGATATTCCTGCCCCTGGCACGTGCAGACATGCCGTCCACGCATGACCTTCCGCAACTCGACATGACCGTTGGACTCGTCGGTCTTCCTGCCGCCACCACGCTTGCAGCCGCGTCTGCGCTTTCCGGGTCCAAGGCCAGGCCTTTTCTGATCGACCCAGTCGCGGGGCGTGTGCCCGGTCACGTCGATATATTGTTGATTGGCGCTGATTTACGCGAAAAGCTCGTCAGAGAATTTGCCTGCCAGCGTCCAACCCTGGTGGTCCTGCGTCCCGAAGACCGTGGCGCGATCGAGCGGTTTCGGAGTCTGGGCTGTGCAGGCTGGCTGGTACGACCGCTGCGCGCATCCTCGATTGCAGAACGTGTCTATGTCGTCCAATCAGGTGAGCAGGCGATAGACGAGCCGGAGCAGAAGACAGGGGCAGGACATGTGCTGATTGCCGATGACAATCCGGTAAATGCACTGATCGCAAGGCGCGCCTTGGAATCGGCCGGTTTTACCGTCACTGTAGCCTCCACCGGAAGCGAAGCTGTGGAGACTGCAACGCAAATGAACATCGCCCTTATCCTGATGGATTTGCGCATGCCTGTCATGGACGGCTTTGAAGCCATGCGCCGCATTCGCGACAACGGGTCGGACGTTCCGATGCTGGCTGTCTCTGCGGAAATGAATCCGAACATCGAGCGCCAGGCCCGCGCGGCTGGGGCAAACGGCGTGGCTGCCAAGCCTCTGGATGCCGAGGCACTCCGTCGCCTTGCGCTGCACTGGACGAGCGCGCCGGTTCGGCACGAAGGCGCTGCATGAGCGACACCTCAGCGCCAACGCCCCCTGAGATTCGCGAGCCATCGCGCGCTGTCCGCGCGCTGAAGGCCCTGAAGGATCGCCGCATGGCGGCTATGCTCATCCTGTCATTTGCTGCCAGCATACCATATGGCGCGGTGGTTGGTGTCTTGTCGGCCTGGCTCACTCAGGAAGGCGTCGACACAAACACGATCGGTGTGCTCGCGCTGGTCTCTCTGGGTTACTCGTTCAAATATCTCTGGGCGCCCATGTTTGGCCGCGCTCGAAACGTACCATTTCTGCGCATCGGGGGACGCCGATCCTGGCTGATCGTGTGCCAATCCGTGATCGCTTTGCTGCTGATCATCCTGGCCTTTAGCAATCCACCGGAAAATATTGGCCTCGTGGCGCTGATCTGTTTCGTGATCACGCTCATTGGACCGACCCATGATCTGATCCTTGATGCCTGGCGGATCGAAGTGGCGCGCTCTGAAGAGGACAAGGACCTCATGTCCGCCCTCTACCAGTTCGGCTACAAGTCCGGCGGTTTCATCTCCGGCTTTCTCGCCTTGCTGGTGGCCGCGCGTGTCGGATGGACCGTATCCTATGTGATGATGTCGGTGTTCATTGCGTTGACCGTGCTGGGCAGTTTGCTCGCGCCGGAACCGGAATCTTCTTCCCGCCCTGATACGAGCCGTATGAGTTTCCTGCCCTCGCTGCGCAGAAAAGTTACTCTTCCGGCCGTGATCGTCGTCGCACTCAGCTGGCTCATCGGCTTCACGATGATCGGCACTTTTGTCGTGCGCAAACTAGCCTTGGGCGCAGACATATCCTCGCGGGTGTTCGTTTCCGAACAGGGGCCCGTCATTGTCTTGCTGACCGTGGTCCTGCCAGCCGTCGTTGCCGCCTTGCTGGTGTTCACACAAAAGGCTGTTGCGACAGAGGCGCCCTTGCTGGTGGCGGGACAGAGCCGCGGCGACAAGCTGTTGGCCACCCTGTTTCGGGCGATCTTCGACCCATTGATGGAACTCATTTCCCGGCTCGGCTGGTGGACCATTCTCGTGCTCGCACTGGCACTGACCTACCGGTTCACCGATGCGGTGTGGGGCTCGTTTGCCTATCCTTTCTATTTGCGCGCAGACCTTGATGCGTTGGGACATACGCTCGACGATGTAGCCATCGCCTCGAAATTCTTTGGTGTTGTGGCGACCATTCTCGGCTCGCTCATCGGCGCGACGCTGATCGCGGTGCTCGGCCGGATGCCGGTCTTTTTTGTTGGTGGGATCGTCGCGGCTGCGACCAATTTGCTTTATGCGGACTTGGCGGCTGGCGCGGCGACGGTTGATGCTTTTCTGGCGTTCACCCATCTTGATGCGCCATTGATCACCTTTGCGGATTGGGCCGCAAAACTCCAGCCTGAGGAAGTGGCAATTGCCTCTGACCAGGGCCAGCGTATGGCGCGCCTGATGGTGACGATCTTTGCGGAGAACATTGCAGGCGGCTTCGCGCTCGTCGCAATGACGGCCTATCTTACATCAGTGGTCAATCCGCGTTTTGCCGCCGTTCAGTATGCTTTGCTGGCCTCGCTCACAATGCTGATCGGCACGCTGGGCCGGCCTTGGCTGGGCGAGATGATTGAACAGAACGGGTTCTATGACGTGTTCATCATTACCTTCTGGCTTGGGGGTGTTGCGGTCGTACTCAGTGCCATAGAGTGGGGCCGTCAAACCTATCTCAAGCGGTCGGTATCGGCCGGGTAAACCTCATTAATACTGGAGGAAGTCTCATGCGTTCAGCCCTGATTGCGTTCGTCATGCCCCTTGTCATATCGGCCTGCGGGACTGTTCCAGCCCAACCGACTGGGGCGAGCGTCGCGTGGGAAGTTCAGGAGGAGGCAGCCATCACGGCGATGCTTGAGGCGCAAGACGCAGCCTGGAATCGCGGTGATATACCCGCCTTCATGGACGGATATTGGAAGTCTCCCGACTTGCGCTTTGCGTCTGGCGGCAACATTGCGCGCGGGTGGGACGCAACGCTTCAACGCTATGAAACGCGCTACGACACGCCTGAAAAAATGGGCACGCTGGTGACGTCCGACTATGAGATTGAAATTCTGTCGCCCAATGCCGCCATCGCATATGGCCATTGGATGCTCGAAGTCGAAGGCGATAATCCGTCCGGATTGTACACGCTGGTCCTGCGCAAGATCGATGGCGGTTGGGTGATCATTTCCGACACAACCACGTCAGCGGACTAACGGGTTGCGATGACGCCGACATAAGCCATTCCAAGCCTTGGCAGTCGGCCCAGTTACGGGCAAAACGCCGTGTGGCCTCATGACCGAAGGGGAACCGGCACAGACCATGAAACGCGCAACACTCGACTTTGAAACCCATAATTTTGCGCTGGAGCGCGTGATCGAGCGGCCATGGTTCCGGCATCTAGTGATTGCCTTGATCATCGTGAACGCCGTGATTCTTGGCGTGCTGACCTATCGCGAGACACTGCCCGCGCGCCTTGTCGTGTCGCTCGACGCAGTTGACCAGACGATCACATATGTCTTTGCGGTCGAGATCCTGCTGAAACTGGTAGTCTATCGGTTGCAATTCTTCCGGCGGGGTTGGAACTGGTTTGACTTCATCGTCATTGGCGTTTCGCTGATACCAGGAACTCAGGCATTCGGCGTATTGCGTGCGCTCCGGGTCCTGCGGATTCTCCGATTGCTGCATATCGTTCCAATGATGCGCCGGATTACCGAGGCGCTGATGAAGGCCCTGCCGGGCATGGGCGCCATTTTCGCAGTGCTGGCGCTGATCACATATGTTGCCGCCGTAATGGCGACCAACATGTACGGCAATACCGAGAATGAAGAGGTCACCGAACTGTTCGGGGATCTGCCGCGTTCGGCCTATTCACTTTTCCAGGTCATGACGATGGATGGCTGGCGGTTCGAAGTTGTCCAGAAAGTGATTGATGATGGCAATCCCTATGCCTGGATGTTCTTCCTGATCTTCATCTTCATCGCCAGCTTCGCCATTCTCAACTTGTTCATCGCCCTGATTGTGGATTCGCTCGCGGCCGAACAACAGGCGATCATCGAGGAGGGACTCGACGAAATCGAAGGAGAATTGGAAGGTGAACTCATGACCGCCGAGAAGGAGCGCGCCGCCGTC
Source organism: Hyphomonas sp. UBA4494 (assembly GCF_002388935.1). NCBI lineage: Bacteria > Pseudomonadati > Pseudomonadota > Alphaproteobacteria > Hyphomonadales > Hyphomonadaceae > Hyphomonas > Hyphomonas sp. UBA4494. The sequence continues at coordinate 124,401 of NZ_DGNK01000032.1, read as the reverse complement.
CTTTCGGCAATACAGGAGATGCGATCAGAGATCGCCGCCTTGAGAGCCTCGGTTGAGGCGCAGTCAAAGTAGAGAAGGCCCGCCCCCGATATGTGGGCAGGCCTTCAGCATCGCTTCGCTTTGCAGATCACCTTAGCCTTTAGGCAGAAGGACCTGGTCGATCACATGGATGACACCGTTGGAGGCCATGACATCGGCTTTCACGACGGTGGCGCCATTCACCGTTACGCCGTCGGTGCCATCGATTGCTACGTCGCCATTCAACGTGCTTGCGGTCAGTGTCTTTCCGGCGAGCTGGTCAGAGGTCACCTTGCTGTCAGCGATCACGTGCAGTTTGAGAATGTCGGCAAGTTGGTGCTTGTTCTCCGGCATCAACAGGGTTTCGACCGTACCCTCGGGAAGGGCGGCGAAGGCAGCATCGGTTGGCGCAAACACGGTAAGCGGTCCTTCGCCCTTCAGGGCATCGACCAGACCAGCTGAAGTCGCGGCAGCCAGTAGCGTGTTGAACTGGCCAGCTTCGGCGGCGGTGTCGACGATATCCATCTTGGACCATTCGCCTTTGACGAGCTCGGCCTCGACATGGCTAGCCATGCGATCCTTGGAATACTGACAGGTCTCTGCGAGGGCCGGGGCGGCCAGGAAGGCGAAAGCAGCGGTGAGCGTGAGAAGACGTTTCATGATTAGGGGTGTCCCAATTCAGAAATTTTCCGATGGAACCATATCCATCGATGCCACCCTTTACGGGTCGTCCGTCCCGGAGGATCAGAATCTAAAAAAGAATTCATCTTTGCAAGTGTGAGCAGGACTTCACGCAACTGTCAGCATGCCGCGCTCCCAAAATTGCCAAAATAGGGTATAGAATTTCCCGAGATGTCTTTGTGGACCCGAGTGCTTGAGGGCGGACGGCGCCTGTTCGATCCTGACAACTCTGACGGCATGCTTGCCGACGGGGCTGATTTTGCGTGCGCGCCAGATCCGAATGATGTCGGGTTTACTGCGGCGGTCGTGGGGCTCGGTGCAAAGCTTGCCGTAGCTGACGGCACCGTATCGGATCAGGAAATCATGGTGTTTTCGCGCGTCTTCCGCGCCGCGCCTGAAGATGCCGACAGTGTTCGCCGTGTCTTCAATATCGCCCGCCAGACTGTGCGCGGCTATGAAGGCTACGCTCGCAAGATCGGCCGGAAATACCGAGATCGCCCTTGCTTGCTGGAAGGCGTGCTGGACGGCCTGTTCCAAATCGCGGGTGCGGATGGCGTCGTGACAGCGGATGAGATGGACTATTTGCGCACCGTATCCGATGCCTTCGGCTTTGATGAGCTGACATTCCGCCGGATCAAGGCCAGCCATTTGGGCCCGGATAGCGACGACCCATACCACATTCTCGGCGTCTCCCATGATGCAGAGTTTTCCGATATTCGTGCCGCCTATCGTCAGTTGATGTCTGATCACCATCCGGACCGTGTGGTGCAAATGGGCGCACCACGCGAATTCGAGGATGCCGCGCATGCCAAGGCGGCATCGATTACAGCCGCCTATGCGCAAATTCGGACCGAACGCGGTCTGCTGATCCGGTCGGATTGAGGCATTTCCGCGAATTCACATAGTATCGGCATGCCATTCCATTGACGGAGCGCAGCACTGGCGCCATGTTTGCACTGTAAACGAGAGATTCATGACCCAAGCAGCTTCCAGTTCCGGCCGTTTCAATATTGCAGACGCATTTTCGAGTGCGGTCAGCCTTGTGGCGCAGCTATGTATTGGGCTCTTGCTGGTGCTGTTTGCCGGATTGCTAGCCGTGATGACCGCTATCGCGGGCGTCTTGCTGGCGTCGGCGGCCTTGTTCATGCGGTATGCGGGCCGGAAGGGCATCCGCCCGCAAGCGCGCGACACGGCTGAAGAGCCGATCATTCTTGACGCCCGCCGCACGCCGCGCGGCTGGACTGTCGAATAACAACTCCGAATTATCTGGAATTTTGAAACGGATGGGGAGCCTGAAGCCCCCAAAAGGACTCGCTTGACACTGGATCGCTACAACTGTAGCGTACATGTGACTTTGATAGCGAGATTTGCATGTCCCAGCCCAATCCTTCCGAACTCAGCGTGTTGAAGCATCTCTGGTCACATGGCCGGCAAAGCGCACGTGAGGTGCATGATGCCATCGGTCCGGGGCAGGGGTGGAAGCCGTCGACGACCCGCACCGTCATTGCCAGGATGGAAGAGAAGGGCTGGGTCAGCCGTCAGGACATGCATGGCATCGCAGTGTATGCCGCCGCTATAGACCGGACCGCCACATTGGGCGGATTGGTCCGTCATCTCGCCCGCCAGGTTCTGGATATGGACGGGCCGTTGCCTGCGGCCCTGTTTGCGGAAAGTCCACACCTCTCCGATGCCGAACTTGACGAACTCGACGCCATCATCAACGCGGCGGCGGCCGATACGGAGGGCAAGGCATGAGCTTGTTCGGACTGATCGCACTCGCCTTTGGTTGGAGCGCGGCGCTCTGGCTGCTCGCCACCGCGCTTTGCACGCTCAAACCCTCACCCAGGATGGCTCAGGCCATATGGCGCGGCGCAGCAGCTTTGATGTTCGCACCATTCCTGGCATCTGCTTTCATGCCGGGCCTGACGCAAGTTGCCGCACAGGCCTTGCCGGACTTGCCGGTCATGGATGCGCTGACGGTCCAGTCTGATGCCGTCTTTGTTGAAGAATCTACCACAGAATTCCGTATACCGCCGGTTGCGAAACTGGTGCTGTCGGCGCTTGTTGCCGGGTGGTTCGTGCGCGCGGTTTGTTGGGCTGTGGGGCAGGCCAGACTTCAGCGCCTGAAGCAGACATCCCGTCCGGTCATCCGCCCGGTTCGCCACTGGGCCGACGCGATTGGATTGCGGCGCGTGCCGGATGTGCGGGTTATCCCCCGGGGTGCGCCCTTCCTTGCCGGTATCGTGCGCCCGGTCGTCTTCATACCGGCAGCGCTCATCTCGAAACAACACACACCACAAATCATCGTACACGAACTGGTTCACCTGAAGCGGGGTGACCTGCTGACCCGCCCATTTGAACGTATGGTCGCAGATGTATTCTGGTTCTCTCCTTTTGCCTGGGCCATGCGCGAGCGCCTTGATTATTGGCGCGAGGCGATCGTCGATGAAGAGACCGCCGAGCTGACGGGTGACCGGATCGCCTATGCCCGCGCCCTGACCCAGGTGGCGCGTCTTGCCCGGCCTGCGCTCATCCTGCCGGTTGCAGCATTCACGCTCAAGAAAGAAGGAACCCTCAAAATGCGCTTGACCCAACTCCTGAGTGAGACCCACCACCGGCCGAAACGTCTTGGCTTGGCAGTCGCGGCAGCGCTGGCGCTCGCGACCCCGCTCGCCTTGGCGCAGGGATCACTGATCCGGGGCGCCGCCGCGCTGCCGACCGACGCGGTTACATACAGTCATGCCGTGCTGGACAAGGCGAAGCTGACCAGCGCCTTTGGCGTGCGTAAACACCCTGTCTCAGGCGAATTGAAACAACATCAGGGCGTCGACTTGGCAGAGGAAGAGGGCAAGCCGATCTATGCGCCGACTTCAGCAATCGTGACCCGCGCAGAAATGACACGCGGATACGGGAATCTCGTCGAAATCGCTGCGGGTGAGACTGTGCTCCGCTTCGGGCAGTTGAAAGATATCAAAGTGTCACTGGGGGAATCCGTCTCCGCAGGTACTGTGATCGGCTCGCTGGGCCAGTCCGGCCAAGCCACCGGGCCACACCTGCACCTTGAAGTCTGGCGCGCAGGCCAGGCGGTCGATCCGATGGCAGAGCCCGGGCTCATCCTGGCGGACTCCCTGTTCATCATGGCAAATTCCGGCGCGAAGGTTCCACAGCCCCCCGCGGCTCCTGTGCCGGATGCCGCGCCCAAGCCTGCCTCCATCCCGGCTGCACCGCTGGCACCAATCAAGCGCGATGTGGCTTTTGAGGAGATCCGAGGTGAAGTTGGCGGTTGCGAGGTCATCGCAAACTGGGCCGACACGCGCGAAAAGTCTGCCGTCTGGTTGGCAAGGCTGGATGCATCCAAGGCCGAGAACAAGCTTGCTGGCCTGTCGCTAAACGCAAACTGGACGCCTGAGGCTGTGAATTATCCAAGGCCATCCTATCCTGCCGACGCGGCCAAGAAACGACTCAGTGGTGGCTGCATGGTCCTGTTCGATCTTGGTGCTGATGGCGTTCCACAGAATACACTTGCAGAATGCACCGATCCGGTCTTCGAATCTTCGGCGGCAGCACTGAAGGGCGCGACGTTCAAACCGCTTACCAATAAGGCAGGCAAGCCTGTCGACGTCAAAGGCATCACATATCCGATGGAATTCTGTATCGCTTAGCGCGGACTGGATGACGATGCTTGGAACTTTCTGATCCGCCGACGCGTCTAGTAGCAGGCGCGTCGGCTGTCAGGAGGATTCTCGATCATGGCAAACCCCAAACCGGTCGGGAAATCCACTCCAATCATTGGAGGTGTACTGACATTTGCTCTGTTTGGAATCCACCGTCTGTTCGTCGGTCAGATATATTCCCGATCCGAGGCGGTGAGCCTTGTGGAGGCGCTGTCGGATTCGTCCCTCTATTTCGGATCGGCTATCGCCAGCGCGTCGGCCACGATCCTTGCCCTTATGCTCACCATGCTCGGGATGATGCACAACAGCAGTGCCGACATCGGCATCTGGTTGTTCAAGCGCGTGCGCATGATTGCTTGGTTCGCCACGATCAGCCTGTGCAGCGCTGTGGCGCTTTTGACATTCTCATCCATTCCAATCGGGGAATTCGAAGATATCCCGACGAACTGGTATGTGATGTCGTATTACGCCATTGCCACGCTGATGGCTGTGCTGGCGGGTTTGCTGGTGACGAGCATCCTGTTGATCCTCGGCGCGGTCCGGTATTTGGTGAATCGGCTGGCGCCTGAAGTCGACTAGTGAGTCCTAGCGATCGAACAGTTTCGAAACGCTTTCCTCGTTCGCGATACGGCGAATGGCTTCGCCCAATAGCGGGGAAATGGGCAGGATGCGGATAGATTCCGATTTGATCGCATCTTCGGACGGCTGAATCGAGTCGGTCATCACCAATTCGTCCAGCACCGATTTCTCGATCCTCTGAACGGCATTGTTTGAAAGCACGCCATGCGTGACATAGGCAGAAACCGATTTGGCACCATGCTCTTTCAGGGCGGCGGCGGCGTTTGCCAGCGTGCCCCCGGAATCACACATATCGTCCAGCATGATGCAGCGCTTGCCGGACACATCGCCGATAATGTTCATGACTTCTGACTTGCCAGCTTCGGGGCGGCGTTTGTCGACGATGGCAAGGTCGGCCTCCAGTCGCTTGGCCAGCGAGCGGGCGCGCACCACGCCGCCAACATCCGGGGAGACCACCATGAGATCCTTGTTCCCGTAGCGCTCCTTGATGTCATCGACCATGACGGGGCTGCCGAACAGGTTGTCTGTTGGAATATCGAAGAACCCCTGGATCTGGCCGGCATGCAGATCGACGGTCAATACGCGGTCGGCGCCCGCGCTGCAGATCAGGTTTGCCACCAGCTTGGCGGAGATGGGCGTACGACCATCCGTTTTACGATCCTGCCGGGCATAGCCGAAGTAGGGGATGACGGCGGTGATGCGACGGGCCGAGGCGCGCTTCAGCGCGTCCATGCAGATCAGCAATTGCATCAGATTGTCATTGGCGGGGTAGGACGTGGACTGGATCACGAAGACATCTTCGCCGCGGACATTCTCGTCGATGCGGACAAATATTTCCTGATCCGAGAAGGTCTTCACCTCAGACCGCGTCAGGCGCGTGTCAAGATAATCGGCGATGGCTTCCGCCAATGGCCGGTTTGCGTTGCAGGAAAGCAGTTTCATGATGGAGCGCCCGTGCTGCCCAATTGGTGTCGCTTTTGTAACATAGGGCGGCGAGTCGCAACCGGACTCTTACGACTTTTTCAGAAAATTACAGCGCAAGCATGATGACTGAGGCATTTCGGCCATAGTCTGGCTCGCCCCGCTGATTGCGCCGCCGGTTGGAAAAGTAGGAGTCTTTCAGCGCGCATGTGTCCAGCCCGGTATCGTGAACGCTGTGGACGCAAAGCCCATCCAGCCTTTGTCGACAATAGCCCGGCAGGTCGAACTGAAACCGGTCTCCCTTGCCGGGCAAGAACAAGGCCGCGTTATGGGGGGAGGCGTCCAGAAAAGTGTTTCGGAATTCGGGGCCGACTTCATAACTTGCCTGCTGGATCGTGGGCCCAATGGCCGCGTGAATCCGGCCAGCTTCGGCGCCAAGTTCAATCATCGCCGCAACAGTGGTGTCGAGCACACCTCCGATGGCGCCTTTCCAGCCCGCATGCGCCGCACCAATCACGCCCGCTTCGGCATCGGCAAACAGAACCGGCGTGCAGTCGGCCGTCAGGATGCACAGGGCGATTCCCGGAATTTTCGTCACCATCGCATCGGCCTCCGGGCGCACGCTCCACGGTTCGGTGACATGTGCCACATCGGCTGAATGAATCTGGTAGCAGGAGAGCAGCGCGCGCGCGGACATGGCGGTGCGGATTCGCTCGCGATTGGTCGCGACGGCGCCCGGCACATCCCCTGAGCCTTCCCCGGCATTCAAACTGGTATAGAGACCACCCGAAACACCGCCCTTTCGGCCAAAGAATCCATGGCGGATCTCCGGCAGGCCTGAAAGATTATCACTCGTTTCAAAGGGGGGCGTATCGGTCATTGCTCTAGCCGTGGTTTGCTGCGGCGCGCCTGTCAAGCGCGCCGCCGCGATACCATTCAGAAGTGATAGGCGGACTCACCATGAGTGGCTGAGTCGAGGCCGTTCTCCTCATCCTCGGTAGAAACGCGCAAAGGAATGAACAGCTTGATGACGAACAGGATCGCTCCGGTCATGATGGCCGAATAAACGGCGACGACTGCTACACCGAGCAGTTGCACACCAAACTGCGCACCGGTGGACATCTCCAGTCCCGGCGCCAGCGGACCTGCGGCTGCGAGGAATGGGATCAACAAACTGCCGAGAATACCGCCAACGCCATGCACGGCGAACACGTCGAGGCTGTCATCGATCTTCAGACGTTGCCGGATCAAGCCAACGGCTGCGTAGCAGACGCCTGCGGCCAGGATGCCGATAATGATGGCACCGACCGGGCCGACGGATCCCGCCGCCGGGGTGATCGTCGCGAGGCCTGCGACCATGCCGGTTGCGATGCCGACGAGTGTGGGTTTGCGAAAGCTGACCCATTCGATCAGCATCCAGACAAGTGATGCTGTGGCGGCCGAGATGTGTGTGACCAACATGGCCTGCGCCGCGCCATCATTGGCACCGAGGGCCGAGCCAGCATTGAAGCCGAACCAGCCGACCCAGAGCATGGCCGCGCCAAGCATCACGAATCCCGGACTGTGGGGCGGACGCATATCCTTTGGAAAATGGCTACGACGTCCCAGCATCAGTGCGAAGACGAGTGCGGAGATGCCGGCTGTCGTGTGCACCACGATACCCCCTGCGAAATCGATCACGCCTTGCTGGGCCAGCCAGCCTCCACCCCAGACCCAATGGGCAACAGGCGCGTAGCAGAGCACGAGCCAGAGCGCGGAAAAGATCAGTACAGCCGCAAAATTCACGCGCTCCACGAACGCGCCGACAATCAGCGCCGGGGTGATGATGGCAAAGGTCATCTGGAACATGAAGAACAAGGGTTCGGGAATGGTCTGCCCGTCGAGTGGCGCGCCGGTGACGTTTGCAAGCATGCTCTTCGCGAACCCGCCGAGATAGCCCGTCGCGCCCGGACCGAAAGCGATGGAGTATCCACACACCAGCCAGACCAGACTGACCAGGCAGGCAATGGCAAAGCACTGCATGAAAATTGAAAGCAAATTCTTCGCCTGTACGAGCCCGCCATAGAACAGGGCAAGTCCCGGCAGGGTCATGAACAGGACCAGCGCCGTGGCGGTCAGGATCCAGGCTGTGTCTCCGGTATCGGCATGGGCGGGCAGGGCGAGTGCCCCGATGGCGGCCACAACTAAGCCTGCGCGTGCAGCGCCTTTTATTGATTTCAGCATTTCACTCCCCGTTTTTTCGTCATTTCTGACGAAGCTCGAACGGTTCGTCAATCAACGAGCACCTGTCTCGCAGGGACAGGGAGTGTGCAGATATCCACGCGCTTTGGAGGTGTAACCACAAAGGCATCATAGATGCTGTAATCGCGTTTGGAGGTCTTCAGGTCTTCCCATTCTGCGCCGGGCGTTGCCATGACTTCCCAGCGTGGGCGCAGACTTTCGGGCATGTCAGCTGCGAGCCCGACAGACAGGATCTCATTGGCGGAGAGGGCCTGCGCGCGCGCCGCAAATGCTTTTTCGGATGCGTCCGGATTCTGGAAGGATTCTATCTTGTCCTCGGGCGTAGGCTCCACGCGTTCCAGTCGGTTGATATGGGCCATGCCCGAAATGACCCGGCCAAATATCGTATAGTTCCGATCAAGATACCGGCGCTGACCGATGGGAACAAAGAATTCGGTCGAGCCGGTCTCCGGCGGGGAATTGCGCGCCATGCCAAGGGCGCCGGGACAATGCAGCAACCATTCCTGTCCGCTCTCTCGGCCAACTGCGAAGCCATTCCGGTGGCCCACCTGACCGGCGAACAGGTCCTCATTGCCCAGGGGCACGAAGCCGTCTGCGTCCACGGCCCGCTCGGCTTCCAGCGGTAGCTCGGCCCAATCTTCCAGAAGGTGTTCGAATTCGAGTCCTGCCTGCGCCACATGGCCATCGATCACGCGATAGAAATATTCGCCATTATAGAGATTGCTCCGTATCGCCTCGCGAAATTGCGCGACATGCTGCGGCGCGACTTCAGGGGCGAGTTCGATCATGACATCCCCTGTCACCGTTTTCAGGACCACAAGATTTTCAGGGGCCACCTCACGCCATGGCGCCACAGGGGCCGGAGCGTCTACCATCTCGGAGGCTGGGGCAGGGCTCGGATCGGGCGCTGTTTCGCAAGCGCCCAATAAGGAGATGCCGATGGCAACTGCCATGAGAGATATCCGCACCATCTTTGTGTCCTTCCCAAGAAATCATCCGCCTGCTAAGCGCCGCTCATGTATCAGATAAGTGCAAAAGGCGCGCGGGCGCCAGTTGAAACGGCGTGGGACGCGCTGGCCTGGGCCGATCCGTCGCCAGCGGGCGCGGTTGATGCCAAGGAGGACAGCCGGACCAGTTGGCGGCTCGATGCGTTCGCGGAAACGCTCGAAGACGCCGAAGCCTGCGTTGTCATTATCGAAGAAGCCGCGCCGGATCTTGTCGCGCGGATCGAACAGGTGATCGAGCAGGACTGGGTGACGCTGTCACTCGAAGGCTTGCCACCGGTCAAGGCCGGACCGTTCGTTGTAGCGGGCAGCCACGCCCTTGCGCGCCAGTCACCGGGAAAGATTTCCGTGCTGATCGAGGCCGGCCCTGCGTTTGGAACGGGCCATCATGGCACGACGCTCGGATGCTTGCTGGCGCTGGATGATGTGCGCCGCCGCCGGTCCATCGGCAAGGTGCTTGACCTTGGCACGGGCTCCGGCGTTCTGGCGATTGCTGCCCTGAAGGCGGGGGCATCCTCGGCGATCGGTACGGATATCGATCTCGATAGCGTGCGTGTGGCGAATGAGAATGCCCGCAAGAATCATGTCAACGGCTTCACCGCCTTGCATGTCACCGGTGCGAACACGCCGCGCATTCGTCAGGGCGGGCCGTATGACACCGTGTTTGCGAACATCCTGATGCGGCCCCTGATCGGGCTCGCACCGGATATTGCGTCTCTCACGGCGCCGGGCGGCACAATTATCCTGTCAGGACTGTTGCACCACCAAGCGCCGCCAGTCCGAAATGCCTTTGCGTCCCGTGGGCTCGACTTCCAGACACGTATTCGCGAAGACGGGTGGTCGACGCTGGTGTTCCGGAAGCCGGGTTAAGCCCTGCAGGATCAGAAAGCGGCGCGGCGCGCCCAGCGCGCAGAACGGCGTGCCAGGATTTGCGGACGCTGGCTTTCGGCGCTCTGCAGCGCGTTCACGAAGGCTGGCTCAGCCATCTCGTTGACCATCAGCGAACGGCCCTGGCCGTTGAGGATTGCCATTTCTGGCGCAGTAATTGTGTTTTGACGTCTCATAGTGCGTCCCTCTTTTTGTATTGTGCGGCGCACAATTTTTTGTATGGGCGCTATGTAGCGTAAAAGCATAAACAAAAAAGCATAGAAAAGCGGAAATTTGCATGAATAAATGCATAGCTACGATGCGGCTTTCTATGGTCAAAACCACGCTTTCGCACTAAGTAGGGGACATGAGACAGACATTTGATATCAAGGGCGGTCCGCAGGACGGCCGGGCGCATCTGCCCCTCGTTCGCGAACAGCTTTCCGCGCAGGGCCTCGACGGCCTTTATGTTCCGCATGATGATGAATACCAGAACGAATACCTGCCTGACGCCAATGAGCGCCTGGCTTGGGTGAGCGGGTTTACCGGTTCGTTCGGTTCTGCATTCGTCTTCACAGACCGCGCGGTGATCTTCGCCGATGGCCGCTACACGCTGCAGGTCGCCGACCAGACCGATCCGGATCTCTGGGAAGTTCAGGCTGTGCCGGAGCCCGGCCCGTTCGGCTGGCTCAAATCGCAGGACATGACCGGCAAGCGCATCGGCTATGACCCGAAACTGATGAGCCCGAACGATGTCGCGGCCATGGGCACGGCCGCCAAGGCGGCTGGCGCTGAACTGGTCAGCGTCGTGAACAACCCTATCGACCTCGCCTGGGCCGACCGGCCAGACCAGCCCGCCGCGCTCGTCGTGCCGCATGAGGTAAAATTTGCAGGCGTCGCGCACGACGAAAAGCGTGTGCAGATTGGCCACGATCTCAAAGCCGAAAAGCTCGACGCGGCTGTGATCACGTCTCCCGCATCCATCGCCTGGGCGTTCAACATTCGCGGCGGTGATGTCAGCTGCACGCCGCTGCCGCTCGGCCGCGCCATTCTGTTCGCAGACGGGTCAGCTGACCTCTTCCTTGATGAAGTGAAAGTATCCGACGCGCTCCGCCAGCATCTTGGCAACAGTGTCACGTTGCGCCCGCTGTCCGATCTCGAAAAGGGCCTTGCAGACCTGAAAGGCAAGACGGTCAGCGTTGATCCGGATGTGGCCTCAGCCTGGTTTTTTGACCAGCTCGAACAGGCTGGTGCAACGCCTGTACGCCAACGCGACCCGGTCGCTCTGCCCAAGGCTTGCAAGAATGACGAGGAACTCGCAGGCTCGGCCGCCGCCCATCTTCGTGATGGCGTGGCCCTGACCCGCTTCCTGCACTGGCTTGATACGGACGCGCAGAGCGGCGAGATCACCGAGATCGACGCCGCCATCAAGCTGGAGGAATTCCGCGAAAACCTTGGCGGCCTGAACGATTTGTCCTTCCCGACAATTTCCGGTGCCGGGCCGAATGGCGCGCTGCCGCATTACCGCGTTTCGACAGCCTCGAACCGCAAGCTGGAACGTGGCAGCCTCTATCTTGTCGACAGTGGCGGACAGTATCTGGACGGCACGACAGATGTGACGCGTACGGTTCCCATCGGTGATCCGAGCGCGGACATGCGGCGTCACTACACGCTGGTCCTGAAGGGGCATATCTCGCTGGCCATGGTGCGCTTTCCGAAAGGCACGACCGGAACCCATCTCGACATTCTCGCGCGCCATGCGCTCTGGCAGGCCGGGCTCGACTACCAGCACGGCACCGGCCATGGGGTCGGCGTCTATCTCGGCGTCCATGAAGGCCCGCAGCGCATTGCCAAGGCGTGGAATTCCGTGCCGCTGGAAACCGGCATGATCGTTTCGAACGAGCCGGGCTATTACCGCGCCGGACAGTACGGCATCCGGATCGAGAACCTTCAATATGTCACGCCACCGGCGGCCATCGAAGGTGGCGAGCTCGACATGTATGGCTTTGAATGCCTGACCTTTGCGCCCCTGGCGCGGGACCTGATCGATCTGGCTCATCTGACAAAGGACGAGCGGGACTGGGTCGATGCCTATCACGCGCAAGTCTACGAATTGCTGGCCGACCGTCTGGACGGGCCGGTAAAGGACTGGTTGCGCGCAACCTGCATGCCACTTTAGGCAGCCTGTGAAAATCGGGCTTGTTCCGGTTTTGTTCTAATGATAAATCATGGCCAGTAGACTCTTTGGAGACTGGCCATGATCCTTTCATTGTCGATACGTGATTTCGTCCTGATTGACCGCCTGGACATCGAACCGGGCGCCGGGTTTACGGCGCTGACCGGGGAGACCGGGGCGGGCAAGTCCATCATTCTCGATGCCCTGTCGCTTGCGATGGGGCACGGGTCCGACCGCGCGATGATCCGGGCGGGGCAGGACCAGTCGAGTGTGGCGGTTGAGTTTTCGCCTCCGGTCAGCCATCCAGTCTGGTCTGCACTGGCCGAAGCAGGCATTGACGCTTCGCCGGACGAGACCCTGACCATGAAACGCGTGATCCGCCGCAACGGCCCCGCGCGCGCCTTTCTCAATGACCAGCCGGTCAGCGCGGCGCTCCTGTCGGAGATCGGGGACCTCTTGGTCGAGATTCACGGCCAGCACGCGGCCTCCACCCTGCTGAAGCCATCATCTCACCGCCGTTTGCTCGACCAGTTTGCAGGCAATGAAAAGCTTTTGGACATGTGCGAGACCACTCATGCTGCGATGGCGGAGGCCAACGCCCGGCGTCAGGAACTTGAAGACGCGCATGCCGAAGCCATCGAACATCGCGAATGGCTGGCCGAGGCTGTGGCCGAGCTCTCCAGCTTGAATCCGCAGGAAGGCGAAGCGGCCATCCTGACAGAGCGCCGGACCCTGTTGATGCAGTCGGAACGCGTCACCGAGGCCGTGCGTGAAGCCGAAAATGTGTTGGAAAAGTCCGGCGTGGAAAATGCCTTGTCCAAGGCGGCGCGTGCCACCGAACGGATTTGCCGCTTGCCGGGATTTGAATCCTCTCAGGACACGCTGCCGGTTGCCGCACGTGCCGCCGCCGAAGCAGTCGAGCGGGCCTTGATTGAAGCGCGCGAAGCAGCAGGCGCGATCAGCCAGCTCGAACGGCTTGTCGATCATGATTCTGCTGAACTGGACGGCGCCGAGGCGCGGCTGTTCGCCTTGCGGGCAGCGGGCCGGAAGCATGGCTGCGATCCCGATCTCCTGCCAGACATGCTCACTTCATTGAGTGATCGGCTCGACCTGGTTGAAGCGGGCGAAGACGCGCTGATTGCTGCCCGCAAGGCTGAAGCATCTGCCCGGGCCGACTGGCATCAGGCGGCGGGCAAACTGAGCGCCGCCCGGCAGGCGGCCGCGTCGCAATTGGAAAAAGCCATCGCGCGCGAGCTGAAGCCACTGAAACTTGGTCGCTCGGTCATCCGCGTTGCAATCACTCCTTTGGCAGAGGGGGAGGGCGGCCCGAACGGAATCGACTGGGTCGAATTCGACGCCGAGACCAATCCGGGCGCGGGCTTTGGCCCCCTTCGGAAGATTGCATCCGGCGGCGAACTTGCCCGCGTCTCGCTCGCCCTGAAATGCGCCCTCGCCGAAGCAGGCTCTGCGCTGACGCTGATCTTTGACGAGGCGGATCAGGGCGTCGGCGGTGCGGTGGCGGCGGCCATTGGCGAACGCCTGATCTCGCTGGGCCAGGCCCGGCAGGTCTTCGCCATCACGCACAGCCCGCAAGTGGCCGCGTCCGCCTCAGCCCAGTGGCTTGTGGAGAAGGAGCAGGATGGGGCTGGCGGCTCACGCATACGCGGGCTAGATGACAGCAGCAGGCAGGAAGAAATTGCCCGAATGCTGTCAGGCGCCGAAGTTACCGCTGAGGCCCGCGCAGCCGCCGGGAGGTTGTTGGAGGGTGCATGAGCGAGGCAACACCGGTCGAGGATCTGACGCCGGACGAGGCGGCCGCTGAACTCGCGCGCCTTGCGGCCATTATCGCTGAAGCTGACGCCGCCTATTATCAGGAAGATGCGCCGGTCCTGACCGATGCCGAATATGATGTCGCCCGCCAACGCAACCTCGCCATTGAAGCCCGCTTCCCTGAGCTGAAACGCGAAGACAGCCCGTCCGACCGGGTCGGCGCCGTGGCGCAGGACGGTTTTGCCAAGGCAACCCATGCCGCACCCATGCTGTCGCTCGACAATGCGTTTTCAGACGAAGACGTCACCGAGTTTGCCGGGCGCATCCGGCGCTTCCTCGGACTGGACGAGTCCGAGACACTGGAACTCACCGCCGAGCCGAAAATTGACGGACTGTCGCTCAGCCTGACCTATGAAAAGGGCAAATTGAAACGTGCTGCAACACGCGGAAACGGGCTGGTCGGCGAAGACGTCACCGCGAACGCACTGACACTGGATGACATCCCGACGAAACTGGCTGGCAAGGATTGGCCCGATTTCATAGAGATCCGCGGCGAAGTCTATATGAGCCATGCCGACTTTGCGGCTCTCAATGCGCGCGAAGACCAGGCGGGCCGCAAGACTTTCGCCAATCCGCGCAACGCAGCCGCCGGCAGCCTGCGCCAACTTGATACCGAGATCACCAAATCCCGGCCGCTGAATTTCTTTGCCTATGCCTGGGCGGCTGAAAGTGCGCCCTTCGCGGAAACGCAAAGTGAAGCGGTCGCCAAGTTTGCAGAATGGGGATTTCAGACCAATCCCCTGATGGCCACCGCTGCGACCGTGGACGACCTGATCGCAACCTACCGCAACATCGAGCAGCAGCGTGCCACGCTCGGCTACGACATTGACGGTGTGGTCTACAAGGTGAACCGGCTCGACTGGCAACAGCGCCTTGGCTTTGTCAGCCGGGCACCGCGCTGGGCCATTGCTCACAAATTCCCGGCCGAGAAAGCCACCACGACGCTGGAAGAGATTGACATCCAGGTCGGCCGCACCGGCTCCCTCACGCCGGTTGCGCGCCTCACGCCCGTTACGGTTGGCGGCGTTGTGGTCTCGAATGCAACGCTTCACAATGAAGACGAAATCGCGCGGCTTGGCGTAAAACCCGGTGACACGGTCGAAATCCAGAGGGCAGGGGACGTCATCCCGCAGGTCCTGCGTGTGGTGCAGGATGGCGGCGGCAAGGTCTGGGCGATGCCGGATACATGCCCGGTCTGTGGATCGGCCGCTGTGCGCGAGATCGACGACAAGGGCGAGGCCGATGTGCGCCGTCGCTGCACGGGCGGGCTCGTCTGCCCGGCGCAGGCGGTCGAGCGGTTGAAGCATTTCGTCTCCCGCAAGGCGCTCGACATTGATGGCATCGGCGCGAAACAGGTCCAGCTCTTTCAGGAGAAGGGCGTGGTGAAGGCGCCGCAGGACATTTTCCGATTGGCCGCGCGCATTGAGGCGGAAGGCCTGCCGCCACTTGAAGAATGGGAAGGCTTCGGAAAAGCCTCAGCGAAGAAATTGTTCGACGCGATCGATGCGCGCCGGACTGTGCCATTTGCGCGCTTTCTCAACGGGCTCGGCATCCGCCATGTCGGCCAGACCACGTCCCAGCTCTATGCCCGGCATTTCCTGAATTGGGCGCCTTTCTGGGAAACGGTCGTGCGCGCAGCCGAAGGCGGACAGGAATCCGAAGCCTTTGCGGAACTCACTGGCATTGATGGCGTCGGCAAGGCGGCGGCGGGCGCGCTCGTCGATTTCGAGGCGGAGCCCCACAATCGCGACATGCTGAGCGCGTTGCTTGAAGAAATCAGCGTCGAAGCCGAAGAAGCTGCCTCATCGGACAGCCCTGTCGCCGGCAAGACGATTGTCTTCACGGGCACACTGGAGCGGGTGACGCGCGACGAAGCCAAGGCGCGAGCCAATGCGCTGGGCGCAAAAGTGTCGGGGTCTGTTTCAGCGAAGACGGACATCCTCGTCGCCGGTCCGGGCGCGGGCTCAAAGCTGAAAAAAGCCGAAAGCCTCGGCGTTCAGACGCTGACGGAAGACGAATGGTTTGAACTGATCGGCGGCTGATCCGACGGGCGGTTATTTGCCGCCGGGAATAATCCGCTGCAACAGGGTGCGGCGGGTCTCGGCGTCCAGCGCTTCAGGGTCCAGCCCTTCATTGGTCAGCAAGCGATAGCTCATCTTGTACCAATCGCTATTGGGATAATTGTAGCCAAGCGTCGATCCGACCGCGAGCGCCTGATCCCGCAGGCCAAGCGTCAGATAGGCTTCGACCAGACGGTGCAATGCCTCGGGGGCGTGAGAGGTCGTTTCATAGGTCTTCACGACCGTGCGGAAGCGATTGACCGCAGACAGGGTCTGATTGTTACGCAAATACCAGCGGCCAACCGTCATTTCCTTGCCAGCCAGCTGGTCGCGAACCATGTCGAGCTTCACGCTGGCATCACGGGCATACTGGCTGTCTGGGAATCGGCGGACCACGTCCACCAAGGCATCACGCGCGCGTTCCGTTGTTGCCTGATCTCGACCGACATCCGTGATCTGGTCGAAGTAGCTCGCCGCAATCAGGTAATACGCATACTCGGCCTCGGAGCCGCCAGGATGAAGCGCAAGATAGCGCTGGGCACCACTGATCGCTTCGTCATAATTGCGGGATTGATAATGGGCGAAAGCCGTCATGACCATCGAGCGGCGGGCCCATTCAGAATAAGGGTGCTGGCGCTCGACTTCGTTGAATAGCAGGACCGCCTGATCAAAGTCGCGTTTGTCGAGTTCGGTAGCCGCCTGATTGTAGAGCGCCTCCACGGGGCGTTCGACATAGGCCAGTTCTTGACGGCGCTTGTCGCGCGACTGGCACGCCGTCAGCGTGAGGGCTGCAGTGGCAATGAGGAGGATCGGGAACTTGGAGGACAGTCGCATGGCAGGGCAGGCGCTTTCTGCTGTGATGATCTGGCTACCTGCTTAGCGCGAACCAGCGGGGTTTTCCAAGCAGGTTTCTCAGGGATCGGCGGGGCAACGCCTCAGACGGCGGCCGACCGGCGCGTGTCTATGCGGGTTGCGTCTGCTGTATCGGTTTCCCAGCACCAGGCTGAAGGCGTATCGAGCAGCTTGCGGACCAACAGATTGTTGATCGAGTGACCGGGTTGAACCGCTTCATAAATCCCGGCAATCGGTGCACCCGCCAGCATCATGTCGCCAACGGCATCAAGCATCTTGTGACGCACGAATTCGTCCTCTGAGCGCAAGCCCTCAGGATTCATGACTTCACCATTGTCCACAACGACCGCATTTTCCAGCGACCCGCCCCGGGCAAGGCCCATGGAGCGCAGCATATCCACATCGCGCGCAAACCCGTAGGTGCGGGCAAAGGCCAGGTCGCGGGCAAACATGCCTGGTGCGAGTTTAAGCGCCATCTCCTGCACGCCGATCAACGAGTCGTCATATTCAATGCGCGCATTGAGCGTCAGAAACTTGTCGTCGGAAGGCGACAGGCGTGCCCGCTTCGGGCCGTCTTCAATCTCGATCGCTTCCAGGATGCGAATGCGGCGTCGCGGCGCGGACTGGCGTTGCAGGCCAGCCTGCATCAACAGTTCGCAATAAACTGCCGAGGAGCCGTCCATGATCGGCACTTCCGGCCCGTCGATTTCGATGAGGAGATTGTCGATGCCCATGCCCGCGAGTGCGGCCATCAAATGCTCGACCACTGCCACAGAGACACCATCATCATTGGTCAGCGTGGTGCCGAGTTGGGTGTCGGAGACGTATTCGGCATTGGCCTGAATGGCGGTATCACCGTTTTTCACGTCGGTCCGGCGGAAAACGACACCTGCGCCAGCAGGGGCAGGCTTCAGGACGAGCTTCGCCTTCTTGCCGCTATGCACACCAACACCTGCACATACTGCAGGCCGCGCGATCGTTTGTTGAAATTCTACACTACCGGACAACACACCAACCTCCAGTTTCGGAGCTTAGTTTGGGGTGTATGTCTTCAGAATACAAAACACGGGTTGTTTCGGCGTATTACAAAGCGGGCGAAGACACCCGCCTCCGCCCTGTAATCATTGGTGATTTATTGTAACAATTCGCGTTCGCCGAGACTGCAATTGAATGCGAAATCAGTGATTGGCCGACCGGCGCAGGAAGGCCGGTATTTCGAGGTCTGCATCATCGAACGGGGCGGGTTCGGGGTGATCGTCCGGGGAGGATACGATTTGTGAGCCGGATTCCGCAGACGGAGCGTGATCATTCTCGCCCTGAGCGCCGCGGCGCCAGCCGAAAAGGTTCGAGAAGCCGGACGGACTCGGGCGGCCGTCTTCCTCGACCGGAGCTTCGGTCTGCTTGCTGAAAACGGCGTCGGCCTGGATCTGGTCTTCGCCTTCACTGCCTTCAAAATGTTCTGCGGGCAGGGACTGTCCCGTGAAGTCGTCCCGCGGATCGACATCGCCTGAACGGAGCGGGGAGGCATGGTGCAGGATCACTTTCGGGCGCTCGTCTTCTTCTGCAGTCATTTCCACTTCGGTCTCCGATTCAACTTCGGCGACGGGCTCCACATGCTCTTCCTCAATCGGCTCTGCGATGGGCTGGCGCACAGTCTCTGCGACCGGCGCATCCTGCTTCAGAGATGGCATCACGGCATCGACGCCTGCGGCGACGACGGAGACGCGGATCTTGCCTTCAAGTTCGGTATCGAAGGCAGACCCCAGAATGATATTCGCATCCGGGTCGACCTCGCGGCGCACCTCATTGGCGGCCTCGTCGAGTTCAAACAGCGTCATGTCATAGCCGCCGGTAATGTTGATCAGCACGCCCTTGGCGCCGCGCATCGAAATATCGTCGAGCAGCGGGTTGTCGATGGCCAGCTTGGCAGCTTCGAGAGCGCGGTTTTCGCCTTCGGCTTCGCCCATGCCCATCATGGCTGCGCCCATGCCGCGCATGATCGAGCTGACATCGGCGAAATCGAGATTGATCAGGCCGGGCATGACCATCAGATCGGTAATGCCACGGACACCGGAATACAGCACATCATCTGCCATGCGGAAGGCTTCGGCGAAGGTCGTACGGTCATTCGCGATGCGGAAAAGGTTCTGGTTCGGCACGACGATCATCGTGTCGACGTATTTCTGGATGCCAGCGAGGCCTTCTTCCGCAAAGGTCATGCGGCGCGTGCCTTCAAAACTGAACGGCTTGGTGACCACGGCGACGGTCAGAATGTTCATTTCCTGCGCGGCCCGCGCAATCACCGGGGCTGCGCCGGTTCCGGTTCCGCCGCCCATGCCAGCGGCGATGAAGACCATGTGGGCGCCTTCGAGGCGCTCGCGGATCTCATCCATGGATTCTTCGGCGGCTTTCGCGCCAATGTCCGGGCGGGCGCCTGCGCCAAGGCCAGAGGTCGTTTCCGGGCCGAGCTGGATGCGGTTTTCCGTTTTGGAACGGGAAAGGGCCTGAGCGTCAGTGTTGGCAACGATAAACTCGACACCTTGCAGGTTTGCCTCGATCATGTTGTCGACGGCATTGCCTCCGGCACCGCCAACACCAAAGACCAGGATCCTGGGCTTGAGTTCATGTGTCATTCGTCGTCCTCACCTTACCGCCATAAGCCATGCTGAAGCGCTAAAATGACGCATTGCAGCTAAGAAGCGGTTAAGTGATTCGCGATTGGCATCAGAAATTTTCTTTCAACCAATGGAACGCCTTGTTCACGGCTCCGCTTCGGGCTTCTGCTCCGTATTCCTTTGACGCAATGCCAGCCCGTACTGCGTCTGCGAACCCCAACTCGGGATACAGTAGCAGACCTGAAGCTGTAGAAAAAGCTGGTGTTCCCAGTGTTTCGCCAAGGAACTCAGCATTTGTCGGACGGCCAAGCCGCACCTGCGCTTCAAGGATGCGCGTGGCGACGTCGCGAACGCCCGGCAACTGACTCGCGCCGCCGGTCAGCACCACGCGGCGCGGCAGTACTTTGCGTACACCACTGCCTTGCAGGGTTTGCTGAACATATTCGAAGATTTCCTCGACGCGCGGCGCGATGATTTCAGCGAGCTTGCCCCGTTCCATCCGGGTGGCTTGCAGACGGCCATCATCACCCAGGCGAGGGGCCTCAATCCGTTCTGCCAGGCCCGGGCCTTCGAGATTGGCGGTGCCATAGACACTTTTGAGGCGCTCGGCGGCGGCGAATGTCGTGCCGATGCCCTGCGCGATATCGGAGGTCACATGTGTGCCACCAGCCGGGATAAGGCCAAGCCATGCGGGCGAGCCGTTCAGATAGACCGAGACCGCCGTGACGCCGGCGCCCATGTCGATGCAGATGGCACCATTCTCGATTTCGTCGTCGATCAGCGTGCCTGCACCGCTGGCGATGGAGGAGGGGATCAGGGCATCGACGCTGAGATGCGCGCGGCCGACGCATTCGACCAGATTCCGGACGATGGACTTGGGCGCGGTGACCACAGACAGCATCAGGCCGAGTGTGTCTGCGTACATCCCTGCGGGCTCACGCACGCCTTCCTGCGCATCCACGCGATAGGCAACCGGCCAGGCGGCAAGCACATCGGAGCCCTTGGTTGAGATCTGCGCCATGGCCTGAGCCTGAACCCGGCGGATGTCCTTGGGGGTCACCTCGCGGGCGCCGATCTCGGTGGTCGCGGTGACCAGTTGGCAATTCAGTTTCGGCCCAGTTATGCCCAGCATGACCTGATTGATCTGCTCGCCCGCTTCGCGCTCGGCATCTTCGACGGCCAGACGGATCGAGCGTTCGAGACCCTGCATGTCGGTAATCGTGCCGCCACTGAAACCGCGAGATTGTTGGCGCCCTGCGCCAAGGATCTGGAAATTGCGGGGGCCGGTGCCGTCATTTCGGCCTATCAGGCACGTGATTTTCGAACAACCGATGTCCAGCACCGCAACGGGGCTGGACGTGCGCGACCCCACAAGAGGCTTACGCCGGGCCTGAACGTTTGCCATCAGCTCCGGGCCGCCTCTTTGCGTGCTGTGAAGTCAGGATCGTTCACCGGGTCCAGATAGACCCGGCCTTTATTGCGCAGGTCGATGGTCTCTAGCGGACGCTGCATCAGCGCTGTGCGCACCTGCAGGGTCGACAGGCTGTCCAGCGCAGCCACCATCTGGTGATCTTCCGGCATGCGGACCGTTGCGCCGGAGACAAGACGCATGTCCCAGCGGCGATCATTGATGCGGGTAGCGATCGCGATGCGCGGCGCGACGTCCGGCTCAGCTTTGAGGGCAGTTACGAGGGCCGGGGCGGCCTTGGCGGCGCCGCGACCCGCCAGACGGATGAGGTCCTTGTGGTCATCGGCGCGGGCATCCGGAATGACGCGACCCAGACCGTCAACGACGGTCCATGCCTTGCCGTCATGCCACAGCGCAACCGGCTCGGCGGCGTCCGCGATGATTACGACCTGGTCGGGCCAGAGCCGGTGTACGCGCACATTCAGCACCTTGTGGGTGCCTTCGACCCGGCGACGGATGACATGCGGGTCTGCGCGAAACATGTTCTCGCCGGGCTCGATCATGGCGGCGGCGCGAATATCCTGTGCGAGGGCCGGATCCTGTTCCAGTCCGATAATGGACACGTCATTGACGGAAATGCCGACCGTGCGCGCCGTGTCGTCCATGAAGCTGGCAAAGCGGTTCTCGACCTGGGATATGGAGCCGCCCATCCAGGCAGCGGTTGCCACGACAATCGCCACAAGCATGACAAAACCAAAGACGACGGACGAAACGCGAACCTCTTCACCCGTCACTTCATCTATGATGACAGCAGGGCGGCGGCTCGCCTTCTTCTTGGACTTTGGCACAGTCTGATTGCGGGTTACCTTTGGCATGAAGCATCCTCGATCATCCAGGCGACCAGCTGTTCGAAGGACATACCAACGAAAGCGGCCTGTTCGGGGACAAGCGAGGTGGGCGTCATGCCGGGTTGTGTATTTGTTTCCAGGATCACGAGCCGGTCTCTCTTGTCGTCATAGCGAAAGTCGGACCGCGTCGCGCCCCGGCAACCGAGCGCCTGGTGTGCCTTCAGCGCAAATTCCATTGCGGCTTGGGTCACAGGGGCAGGCAGGTCTGCCGGGATCACATGCTGCGATCCACCAGCTTCATATTTTGCATCAAAATCGTAATAGTCTCTTAAGGTCGTGATCTCTGTGACAGCCAGTGCTCGGTCGCCCAGCACGGCCACGGTCAACTCACGGCCGGGGATGAATTCCTCGGCCATCAGATGGTCGCCATAATGCCAGTTCGGCCCGGTCAGCTCCTTGGCCGGCCCATTGGCACCCTCGCGTACGATCAGCACGCCAAAACTCGATCCTTCCGCGACCGGCTTGATCACATAGGGGGGCTTGAGGGGATGCGCGGCAGCCGCTTCTGCGCGGGTGACCTGCTTGTCTTCCGCAATCGGAATGCCCGCCTGCCGGAAGACCGCTTTCGACTTCAGCTTGTCCATGGCGAGCGCCGAGGACAATACGCCCGAATGGGAATAGGGCAGGCCCAGCACTTCCAGTACGCCCTGCACACACCCATCCTCGCCCCAAGGTCCGTGCAGGCCATTCAGCACCGCGTCCGGTTTCGCATCGGTCAGTTGCGCAGCGAGGTCACGTCCGGCATCAATTTCAACAACATCATACCCGGCCGTGCGCGCCGCACTCGCCATCTGCTTGCCCGAGGTGAGCGACACGTCCCGCTCGGACGACCAGCCTCCATAGATCACGGCAACACGTTTCATGAGATTTTCCTGCAAGCTGGCGTTCTGACTATACATCGCGTCTGCAGGGTTAAAGCGGCCTTAGCGTGGCAGCTACAAAACCTTTTCTCGGCAGGATGACAAAAAATATAGGTTTGGGCCTGTTGCCATATTTAGACTACGTATGTAGTCAATATCGATATTCGACATAGACGCGGTGGTGAGACACCGGATTTTTTCCAGACATCTGCGGGGAGGATACGCAGCGTGATCCCTTTCACACGGCTTGCCGCCAGTGCATGCTTCAGCTTGGCCACATCATTCATCGCCCTGTCGGCTGTGGCGGATATGGCACCGGAAACCACACCCGGTGCAACCATCTACACGATGGACGATTTCAGTCAGTATGCACCGCGCACGGCGCTCGAAATGATTTCGCGCATTCCGGGATTTTCGATCCAGGGCGATGATGACGGCTCTCGCGGATTTGGTCAGGCCAGTGGGAATGTGCTGATCAATGGTCAGCGCGTATCTGGAAAGTCCAATGGGGCGACCGAGTCGCTGGACCGGATATCCGCCTCCAGCGTTGTGCGGCTCGAACTGGTCGATGCGTCAGCCTTTGAAATTGCCGGCCTGTCCGGGCATGTCGTGAATGTCATCACCAATGGAGATGGGGCGGTCTCAGGCACTTGGCGCTGGCGTGCCCGGTTCCGCGACAACCTCCCGCCGTTCTACAACGGCCTCAATCTCACACTATCCGGCGGGCAGGGGGATATCAGCTGGTCATTCGAGGCTGAGAGCAGCCCGGAGCGCGGCGCCTCCAACGGTCCTGAATTTGTCACCGACGGCATCGGCGACCTGATACAGCGCCGTGAGGAAGACTTCACCTATGCCGCCGAATATGTCTCCGTATCCGGATCGGTTGGCTGGACGCCAGCCTCGGGGGCTATCGGAAATCTCAACGCAAAGACCACACTGTTCCAGCCAGACAGGAAAGAAACCTCGAAACTCTTTCCGGTTAACGGGCCAGAGGGGCGGCGCCTGTATGAGGGCGCTGAGGATGAAGTGTTCGTGGAAGTCGGTGGCGATTATGAATTTGGCTTTGGGCCGGGCCGGCTAAAGGCAATCGGCCTGGTTCGCCGAGAGGACAGCCCCATCATTGACCGCGTATTCCGCGGTAATGTTGATGGGACGGATATTTCCGAAAGCCTGTTCACGCGCGATATTGAAGAGGGCGAATATATTCTCCGGACGGAGTATGGTCTTGCATTTGATAATGGAAACGACTGGCAATTCGCGCTGGAGGGAGCCTTCAACTATCTGGACCAGCAATCTTCTCTTGCCAGTTCCGATGGTGGAAGTCCGCTGGAGCTGCAGACTCTGCCGAACGCAAATTCACGAGTTGAGGAACAGCGCGGAGAAGTCTCCGTGACGCATGGTCGTCGGCTTTCCCCCTCAGTGACCGGGCAAGTTTCCATGGGCGCTGAAATATCGGAACTTTCCCAGTCCGGCGATGCGTCCAATGTGCGGACCTTCACCCGACCCAAAGGCTTCGCCAGCCTGTCCTGGCAGGTGGATCCGTCATTGAAACTGGTCACACGCCTTGAGCGGGAAGTGGGGCAGCTGGACTTTTTCGATTTTGTCTCATCGGTCAATCTGAGTGCCGGGAACGGCGAGAATGGCAATCCTGAAATCGTTCCTGAGCAGAGCTGGCGACTGAGCGCCCAGGCCGAGAAGAATTATGGCGGCTGGGGCGCCGCGACGCTCGAAGTCTTCTATTCCGATATCGAGGACATTGTTGACCGTGTACCCATCGGGACGGGCGACGGTCCCGGAAATCTCGACTCGGCCTGGCGGGTCGGAGCGGAGTGGGACGCCACGTTGAAATTCGACAAAGTCGGTTTTGCCGGCGCGGAATTGTCCTTTGAAGGCGAGTATTTCGAGTCGGAAGTGAGCGACCCGCTCACCGGAAAGGTGAGGCCGATCAACGACAGTTCGAAATACTGGATGCTCGCCGAGATGCGCCAGGATGTTCCGAGAACGGATTGGGCCTGGGGTGTCGGGTTCGAGCGCTGGGAACGCAATCCGTATTACCGCCTGTCCGAGACAGGGCAGGAAGGGGCGCGCCCAGGATTTGGGTTCGCCTATGTCGAGCACAAGGATCTTTGGGGCATGACCGGTCAGGCCATGATCGGGAACTTCGCGAACCAGAATGATACGTTCCGCCGGCAATTGTACGACACAAATCGCCTTGGCAATGTCGTGCGCGTTGAAGACCGCGCGCGGGATTTCGGCCCGATCTTCACAGTCCAGCTGGAAGGCAAGTTCTAGGTTCGCGGTGCCCGATCAGGGGAGGGGAGGCTTGATGCGGCCGATGCGGCGCACTTCCCAGCGCAGCTTTACGCCCTGAGAGTCCCATACTTGCGCGCGAACAAGCTCGCCCAGCGCTTCGAGGTCTGCGGCTGTGGCATCGCCGGTATTGATCAGGAAGTTGCAGTGCTTTGGCGAAACCTGTGCGCCGCCGACCTTCAGGCCGCGGCAGCCCGCAGCGTCAATCAGTTTCCATGCGGACCGCTGGTTTGGCGTGCCGGGCGGGTCGGGGTTCGCAAACGTGGATCCGGATGTCTTGTCCTTGATCGGCTGCGTCTCGGCCCGGCGGGCCTGTAGGGCTTCGATTTCTGCAAGGATCGCGTCTGGTGCGCCTGTGCCGCTGCCTTCCAGGGTCAGCTTGGTGACGACCAGGTCATTGGGCAGGTCGCTGTGTCGATAGGAAAACTGCGCTTCCGGCAGGTTGCCGGCCCGGCCCGGCCCGCGATAGGCGATATGGGTGCCATCGCGCAGGTAGCCTTCAAGGCCGACCAGCACGTCCCGCAATTCCTGACCATAGCACCCGGCATTGGTGCGGGTCGCTCCGCCGAGCGATCCCGGAATGCCGGACAGGAATTCCAGCCCCCTGATGCCGTGCCGGGCGGCAGTCTTGGCGACGGACAGGTCCAGTGCACCCGGCCGCGCTGTCAGGGTCAAATCGTCCCCGGCTTCCACACTCCCCCAGTATTTTCCCATCAGGCGGATGACCACGCCCTCGATGCCGCCATCGCGCACGATCACATTCGAGCCAACGCCGAGTACGGTCACCGGAATGGCCGGGTCGAGCGTCTTCAGGAAGCCGGCAAGGTCGGCTTCGTCTTCGGGCAGGAACAGCCAGTCGGCCGGCCCGCCCACCCGGAACCAGGTATAGGGCGCGAGGTTCGCGTCCTTCAGCAGCTTGCCGCGAACAGGGGGAAGTGTCGTCATCATAGGGCCTAGGCGTTCGGGCACTTCCCCCTCCATGTCAAGCAGCGGGGGCGGAGGTCCGCTCACCATACCAGTCAATGTTGCGGGTCATGTACATGGTCAGTGCGATGGCCGCGAAACTTGCCAGAGCGCCCGCCAGCAAGGCATGGCTTTCGGCCCGCATCAGCACATAGATCAGCGTGTAGATGCCGGACAGGATGGCCAGCGCGCGCAGGCCATAGAGCCGTGAGCGGAATACGCTGGCCGCATAGGCGGCGGTCAGCAGCACGGTCATGCTTGCGGCGATCAGGAAGGCTCCGTCAAAGCCGATACGCTCCGACATGGCGAGCAGCAGGATGTAGAAGATCGTCTGTGCCAGTCCGACCAGGACATATTGCGCGGGGTGGGCGCGTGCGGCGCTGGTCACTTCGAACAGGAAGTAGGCGAGGAAAACGAAGCCGACAAACATGACGGCATATTTCAACGCGCGCTCGACGCTCTGATAGGGATTGCCTTCCTTCATGAACCGGACAGCCATGTCGCGACGGTTCCATTCGGTCAGTTCGCCAAGGTCGAGATTGGCCCCTGCGCCGGCAATGCCGCGGGCCAGATAGGGCACGCGCCAATGCGCCTCGAAGCCTTCCGACTGGCCGTCGCCTGCCGTATGGCGCTCGGGCAGTACGCCGCCCTGGAAGCTGGGATCATTCCAATTGCTCACAAGGTCGACCCGCGTATCCTTTGCAAATGGCGCGATGGATAGGCGTTCGGCCCCGGACAGGCGCATGTTGGAGGTCAAAGCGATCGGTGATGTGGCAGTTTCGAGACCAGCAATATGGCCGCCCGCAAGGGTCACACCGGAGGGCGGCACAGGTTGGTACTTGCCGGCATTGGACGCGTAATAGGGCGTTGGTTCGATGGCCAAGTCCGTGCCATTCGCTGTGACGGTGATCGCATCCCGGATGCCGCGCGTGTCCGAGACCCCGAGATAGACCCTGGCATCCGACCAGATCGGGGTGGCGTCGTCGGGCAAGGCGGCGCGCAAGGCCGCCGGATCGAATACAGCGTCCATGCTGATCGTGGCATCGAAGACAGGGATGGCGTGAATGCCGCGGGTACGCATCTGAACATCCACATCGGCCGAGGCGGTGCCGGTATCGGCATAAGCGACCACATAGCCGTAAACCAGTTCATTGTGCCTTGGGCCGAGGGTGCGTGAATAGGGTACGGACAAGACCGGTCCCAGCACGGATTGTTGGCCTCCGACCATTTCACTGACGTCGGCAAGCGCGCGATCCGCGCCCATGCGGCGATCCTGGACCACGGAATGTATGAAGAGGGCGGGAATGGCCATCAGGAGGGCAAGTCCGCAGACGAGCAGCAATTTCAGGCCGACGGACCGTTGCGGCACAAGGCTCGCGAACGGCGATGGAGGTTGAGACGTATCGGTCATGTTTGGGGTCCCCAAAAAAAGATTGGAGACACGGTTTATGACCCGCTGGTCGCGGCGGAGGTGGGGCGCAGCCGGGGCCAGTCCAAGGTTACATTGCGGTCATCTTGTGACGTGGTTACCGGTTGGGCGATCCATCCTGATCCAGCTCGTCGGAAATCTCGTCGGCCGCATCAGACACTTCATTCGCAAATTCGGATGTTTCCTCGGGCAGATCTTCCAGCGTCGCGTCCATGCGCGCGCCAGCGCCTTCGAATGAGCCTTCCTGCAGATAGAACCAGCCGAGTGCGATCACGAATGCGACGCAGAGGAAAGCGATGATGGCGGTGAGCGTGCGGCCCATGATGAGTCTCCTTGAGAGTATTCATCATGGTCAACGCAGCGTTTACTACGAGGTTCCGATTTAGCGCTTTACCCGATCTATTTTACGAGGTGGAAAAGATCATCCACACAGTCTGCAATCGGTCGGCCAGCCGTATCGACTGTTCCTGAAATCTGGGGGTTCGGCTCCCAGATACGCTCGCGGCGTTCTTGAAGACTGGTAGGCAGCAAGCCGTCGATGCCCGTCTCACGAGTGCGCAGCCTCATGGCGGCTTCGTCTTCATTCGTACACACAATTTCGATCTCGATGACGCGCGTGCCTGTTTCCTGAGCGATGGCTCTCCAGCCCTCGCGTGCCGGTTCCACCGCATTAACGGCGTCGGCGATTACGTCTTTGCCTTCCAGAAGATGGCGCCGGGCATGGTCGTAGCCAATTTGGTATCCTTGCGCGCCGACATCAAAATCGCTGCTATTGACGTTGCGCAAATCCTGCTCGAATACGTCGACCCTGAGAAGGATAGCGCCTGAGAGATCACTCAGGCCTTTCGCAAGCGTAGATTTTCCGGAGCCCGGCAAGCCCGACAGCACGATGAGCCGGGCCAAAGGACTAGGCCTTCTGCGTGGTCAGGGCGCCGTGGCAATGCTTGTACTTCTTGCCGGAGCCGCATGGGCAGGGGGAGTTGCGGGGCGTGCTGGCCCAGCTTTCCTCTGCTTGATGCAGGGCTGGTCCGGGCGGCGGCGTGTCGTCGCTCGACATCTCATTATGGCCCGTATCCGGATCAAGATGGGTTTCGCGCATTGGCGGAACAGGCGCCGGCGCTTGCGGCACAGGGCGTCGCTGTTGCGCTTGCTGTTTTTCTTCCGGTGTCTGAACCCGGATATGCATCAGTGAGCGGGTCACGGTCGCGCGCAACTCGTTCAGCAAATTGTAGAATAAGTTGAAGGCTTCTTCCTTGAACTCGTTCAGCGGGTCGCGCTGGCCGTAGGAGCGCAGATGGATCACTGACCGCAATTGGTCGATCATCTGGAGATGCTCGCGCCAACGCATGTCGAGGACCTGAAGCAGGATTTGTTTTTCAATCCGCTGCATCTGTTCAAGACCGACTTGCTCTGTGATCGCCTCATAGACTTTGGCGATTCCATTGTGAACGCGCTCAGCCACTTCCTGGTTGGCAACGCCTTCTTCGGCGGCCCAATCCTTCACAGGCATGTCCACGGCAAAATCATTGCGCAGGGCTTCGGCCAGCCCATCCATGTCCCACTGCTCGGCATAGGCCTTCTCGGGCATGGTGCGGGCGATCAGGCCGTTGATCACGTCTTCGCGCATATCAATGATCGTGTCGGAGACATTCTCGGCGCGCATAAATTCCATGCGCTGCTCAAAGATGGCCTTACGCTGATCATTGATCACGTCATCATATTTGAGGACGTTCTTCCGAATCTCGAAATTGCGCTGTTCAATCTTCTTCTGCGACGTTTCCATCGCCTTGTTCATCCAGGGATGGGTGATGCCCTCATCTTCCTTGATGCCAAGGCGACGCATAACATTGTCCATCCGCTCTGCCGCAAAAATGCGCATGAGGTCGTCTTCGATGGAAATGTAGAATTTGGACTTGCCCGGATCACCCTGACGGCCTGTTCGGCCGCGCAACTGGTTGTCGATCCGGCGGCTCTCGTGACGCTCGGTACCCAGAACGTAGAGGCCACCGGCGTCGAGCGCACGCTTTTTCTTGACCTCAATATCGGCCTTGATCTGGCTGGTCAGCAGGGACAATTCGCCTTCGGTCAGTTCGCGGCCAAGCTTGGCTTCCTGTTCGGCTTTTTCCTGTTCGACGCGCATTTCGAAATTGCCGCCGAGTTGAATGTCGGTACCGCGACCGGCCATATTGGTAGCAACGGTGATGGCGCCCGGCACACCGGCATTGGCCACGATCTGGGCTTCCTGCTCATGGTGGCGCGCATTCAGCACTTTGTGTGGAATTTTGGCGGTTGTCAGCAGGTTCGACAGGACTTCAGATTTTTCGATCGACGCCGTGCCGAGCAGGACCGGCTGACCCTTGGCATGACACTCGCGGACATCCTTGACGATCTCCGCATATTTCGCGCTCGCGGTGCGGTAGACGACATCGTCTTCGTCAATCCGCTGGATCGGCTTGTTCGTTGGTAGGTCGATGACACCGAGATTGTAGATATCGGCAAATTCGTCGGCCTCGGTCAGCGCGGTGCCCGTCATGCCGGCCAGTTTGCTGTAGAGGCGGAAATAGTTCTGGAACGTAATCGACGCCAGGGTCTGGTTTTCCGGCTTGATGTCGACCTTTTCCTTGGCCTCGATGGCTTGGTGCAGGCCTTCTGACAGGCGGCGGCCTTCCATCATGCGACCCGTGAATTCGTCAATCAGCATAACCTGACTGTCTTTGACGATGTAATCCTTGTCGCGCGCATACAGTTTGTGAGCGCGTAATGCCTGATTGGCATGGTGGACGATGGAGATGTTCGCCGGCTCCCACATGGAGCCTTCCAGCGTGCCGGCCTCGGTCAACCAGCCTTCGATCTTTTCCGTGCCGGTTTCGGTATACGTGACCGAGCGTTGTTTTTCGTCGAGTTCGTAATCCTCATCCGTCAGGCGCGGCATCAGGGCATCAAGCGCCATATAGAGTTCTGACCGATCATCGGTCGGGCCGGAGATGATCAGCGGCGTGCGCGCTTCGTCGATCAGGATGGAGTCGACTTCGTCGACGATGGCAAAATGGTGTTCGCGCTGGGCCATTTGGTCCAGCGAGTATTTCATATTGTCGCGCAGATAGTCGAATCCGAACTCGTTGTTCGTGCCGTAGGTAATGTCAGACGCGTAGGCCTTGCGGCGCTCCTCGTCGGAAATGCCATGAACAATGATGCCGGTCGACATGCCAAGGAAGCCATAGACCTGGCTCATCCACTCAGCATCGCGCTTGGCGAGATAGTCGTTGACCGTGATGACGTGAACGCCCTTGCCTTCAAGTGCGTTCAGGTAAACCGCCAGCGTCGCGACCAGCGTTTTGCCCTCACCCGTGCGCATCTCGGCGATATTGCCGGAGTGCAGCACCATGCCGCCCATCAACTGAACGTCGAAATGGCGCATGCCGAGCGAGCGTCGCGCGCCTTCGCGGACAACCGCAAAGGCTTCTTCAAGCAAGCTGTCGAGTGTGGCGCCATCGGCGAGGCGTTTGCGGAATTCGTCCGTCTTGCCGCGTAGGGCTTCGTCGGAGAGCGCCTCCATCATCGGCTCGAGCGCGTTGATCCGGTTGACGCGCGCGTGCAGCGGCTTCAGCTTGCGATCATTAACTGAACCGAAAATCTTGCGGGCAACAGAAAGCATATCAGGTAGCACCAATTGATCTGGGGCGACAAAACTCTAATCCTGACAGCGGAACCGGCAGAATATTTGTGGGTTCTCCCACAGCACACTCGCTGGCTGAAACCCCTCGACCAGCGTTCGGGTCAGACTTAAGAACGCCGCATTGGGGTGTCAATGCAGCGCCCTCAGCCTAAAGGAGACTTTACCGTGCTGCTTATGAAGCCCTTTTCCCGCGCTTTGCCTGCACTGCTTGCCGCTTCCGCGCTTTTGTTGGTCCCTGCCTGTAACCGGCCAGTCGAAGAAGAACCCGTCATTCAGGTCGAGGCCGCAGCCGCCGTCACGGTGAATGGCGATCCGATTTATGTCAGCGAAGTTGAGCTGGAGGCCGTTGCGCGCGGCCTGATTTCACCGGGCGACGCGTTCGGCCCCGGCGATGAAAACTATGATCTCGTCCTCGACCAGCTGATCGACCAGAAATTGATGGCACAAGAGGCGCTGAACCGCCGGCTCGACAAGGGCGCCGCAGCAGAGCGCCGGCTTGAAGTTGCCCGCGAGCGTATTCTCGGAAATCTGCTCGTGGAGAGCCTGGTTGCGTCTGAAGTGAACGAGGACAGTATCGAGGCCATGTACAAGGAGCAGGTCGCCCTCCAGCAGGAGGACGACGAAGTCTCGATCGCGCATATCTTGATTGAAACCGAGGAAGAGGCCCGGGCACTTCATCAGCAAATTCAGGACGGCGCCACGTTTGAAAGCCTCGTCGTCTCCAACTCGCTCGATACCACCACGCGCATGGAAAATGGTGACCTGGGCTATGTCGCGCCAAATAATATGGCAGATCCGTTCCCGGTCGTGATCGCCAACACAAAGGTCGGCGAAGTCTCTGAACCCTTCCTGTCTGCCGATGGCTGGCACCTGTTGAAGGTGAAGGATCGCCGAACCAGCCCACCCAAGACCCGCGCCGAGATGCGGCCGGAGATCGTGACCTTCCTGACGCTCAACCAGGTCAGCAAGATCTTGCGACGCCTGCGCACCGAAGCGCAGATCGAAAAGGGCGAGAAATCGACAAAAATTGTCCCCGATGCTGCACTTTCGCTTGAAAGCGAGGGCGATCTCCTCAAAGAGCAGCCCGCATCTGATGAACAAGGACGTGAACTTTGAAACTGACCCCATCTCCCTTCGCCCCGGCTCGCTTTCCAGACCTGCCGGTCGTCAAGGGTGTGCGCGCGACCACCGGTTCGCGCGGCTTCTATGCGGCACGTGGCATGACGCGCGATGATGTGTTCCTCTTCAGCTTTGAGGAAGGCACCCACTGCGCCGGCGTGTACACGCTGTCTCATACCGCGTCGGCGGATGTCATCTGGTGTCGGGAGGCCTTGAAGTCAGGTGCCGGCAAGGCTCGCGCACTGATCGCCAATTCGGGCAACTCGAATGCCTTCACCGGTGCCAAGGGCGTGCTCAAGAACGAGGCCACCCTGAAGGCGTTGACCGAAACGCTCGGCGTGGAAAAGCAGGAATGTTTCCTCGCGGCGACTGGCGTGATTGGCGAACCCTTGCCAGACCCGAACTATGTCGGCGCATTCGTGCCCGATCTTGCGGGCAAGCTTTCGGCTCCTGACTGGGAAGCCGCAGCCCGCGCCTTCATGACGACTGATACATTTCCCAAGGGCGCAGGGCTTGCGACCAAGATCGACGGCGTGGACGTCAATCTGGCCGGTATCGCCAAGGGCTCGGGCATGATCGCGCCCAACATGGCGACCATGCTGGCCTATGTTTTCACCGACGCCGCCATCGCGCCAGACCTGCTGCAAGGTCTGTTGGAAGAGGTAACGAACCAGACCTTCAACAACATCACGGTGGATGGCGACACGTCGACGTCCGACACGCTGATGGTATTCGCCACCGGCGCCAACGGCATGGCCGAGATCGCCACACGGGACGATCCCCGTTTCGCCGAATTCGCCTCCGCCTTGAAGCAGGTCTGCCTCGACCTCTCCCACCTCATCGTCAAGGACGGGGAAGGGGCCAGCAAGTTCGTGACAATCACGGTCGAAGGCGCAGTGTCGGAAACCTCCGCAAAGGTGGTCGCCTGTTCGATTGCCAACTCGCCCCTCATAAAAACGGCCATGGCTGCCGGAGACGCCAATTGGGGACGGATCGTGATGGCCGTTGGCAAATCGCTTGAGCCGATAGACATGGACCAGCTCGCCATATGGTTTGATGATGTCCAGGTTGCCTCTGCGGGCGGGCGCATGCCGGACTATAGCGAAGCAGCCGCCGGCGGGGTATTTGCCCAGCCGGAATTCACCATCCGTGTCCACCTCGGCGTGGGCGAGGCGTCTGCCACGGTCTGGACCTGCGACCTGACGCATGGCTATGTCGACATCAACGGAGCCTATCGTACATGACGCGTAGAATGGTGCTTGTGGTCGCCGCTGCGCTCTATGATGCCGAAGGCCGTATCCTGCTGGCTCAACGCCCCGCTGGCAAACCGATGGCGGGACTCTGGGAGTTCCCGGGCGGAAAGGTCGAGACAGGTGAGACGCCAGAGCGGGCGCTGGTGCGGGAATTACAGGAAGAACTCTCCATCATGGTGGACGAGACCTCTCTGAAACCGATCACTTTTGCCAGTCATGCTTATCCAGATTTTCACCTTTTGATGCCACTTTTCTCAACGGAGAGTTGGGAAGGCGAGCTTTCGCCCAGGGAAGGACAGGCCTTGGCCTGGGTCAGATCATCGGACCTTCATCTCTATCCGGCGCCTGCGGCAGACATTCCCCTGTTTGCCGTGCTCTCGGGTAACTAGACAGACTCGGAGCGAACATGATGGCCTCGAACACAATGATACGCCGCTTCCTGCGTGACGATACGGGCGCAACCGCCGTGGAATACGGACTTCTGGTGGGACTGATCGCCGTTGCGATCATGGGCGGCCTCGTGGCCGTGGCCACATCCATCAACCAGACATTCACAACCGTTGAAACGGAAATGTCCTGATCGATCACTCGTCAGGTCTTGCGACCAGACGTCAGGAAGATTTGTGACTTCGTACAGCGTCGGCGAGGCTGACCCTGGCGCTTCCGGGTTTTAGCGGTTTGGGTTGGGAGTCTGCCGGGCTCCAGCCAGACATATGCACCACTTCAAATGTTGCGCGCACACGCCCGTCCGGATCGCTATAGTCATTTGCGTAGATTTCCATGGCACGCAACAGCACACGGCGCGGCAGGGGCCGAATTGTCCCGGCTGCGAATGCCGCCCGCTCGCCCATCCCTTTCAAATCGGCCAGCAAGCCCATCGGTGATCTGTACCGGACCACAACCTGATCGCGATCAACGACTGGCAGGGCGAAGCCGGCCCGTTGCATCAGGCTCGCCATATCGCGCAGGCCGGGCAGGGGGGAGACGCGTGCCGCAACGCCGCCGGTTAGTTCCGTTTCGGCCTCCATCAGGCTGGCTCGCAACTCACTCAGCGTGCCCGCACCGAATAGCGCGCCGAGAAACAGGCCGTCCGGTTTCAGCGCCTGACGAATCTGCACCAGCGCACCGGGCAAATCATTCACCCAATGAAGGGACAGGGCCGACACAATCAGGTCTAGGCTGGCCTGTGGGAAAGGCAGGCCCTCTTCATCGACCTGCTTCGCATTGAGACCGCCGGCCCGGCTGATCGCGACCATGCCGCTCGATATATCCCCGGCTTCGACAGACCCGACCTGGTCGCTGGCCTGAAGCAGTTTGGCGAGTTGGCCATCATGTGCGCCGAGATCAAAGGCGCGATCAAAGGAATGAGACGTATCCGCCAACCGGTCAGCGATATCGCTCGACACGCGCGCTTTCAGGAAGTCATATTCTTTGAAACTGGCTGCGGCCCGGCTGCGATTACGGGCCACCCGTTCGCGGTCGAACAGGCGGGGCGGCGCAGAATTCGGGGGGACCGGGGAAGGCATGAGCAGCGATATGGACCACCGGGCCCGCATGGCAAAGGGGCTAATGCGCGGCGCGGCTGAATTTCTCTGGCCCCAACGCTCCCTCGTCAGTGGCCAGCGCGGCGCAGGCAAGGGGCCGCTCTCGCCGTCCGAATTCGCCGCCATCGGATTCCTTTCCGATCCTGTCTGCGAAAGCTGTGGCCGGCCAATGGAGCTGGACCTTGGGCCAGGGGCGCAATGTGCGCCCTGTATTGCCCGCCCGCCGCGTTGGGACCGGGCCCGCGCCGCCTTGGTCTATGAGGCCGCCAGTCGCCGCATCGTGCTTGATCTCAAACGGTCTGGTCGCCGGGACGGGCTGCATGTCATGACCGGCTGGATGCACCGGGCCGGGGCGCAACTGGTCGCCGAAGCCGATCTGATCGTGCCCGTGCCGCTGCACTATACGCGCCTTGTCAGTCGAGGCTTCAACCAGTCGGCCTGGCTGGCACAGGGTATTGCCCGCCGTGCCGGCCTGTCCTGCCGCGTCGATGTCCTGAAACGCCGCCGCCGCACGCCCACTCAGGGTGGGCTCAGCGCGAAGGCCCGCCGGCGCAATGTGGCGGGGGCATTCAAAGTCTCCGACCGCGCTGCAACCCATGTGCACGACAAGCGTATCCTGCTGGTGGATGATGTCCTGACGACGGGCGCGACCCTGTCGGCCTGCACGCGTGCCCTGAAACAGGCAGGCGCGCGACAAGTCGACGTGCTGGTGCTTGCGCGCGTTGTGCGGGAAACGGATGTCACCATATAAAACCGGAAGAAACTATTCAGGAGCCCCTCAATGGCTGATGTCACAATCTATACGCGCCAGTTCTGTCCTTACTGCACGCGCGCTGTCTCCTTGCTGAAATCCAAGAACGTCAATTTCAATGAAATTGATGCCGGAATGGATGCGCAGAAAAAAGCCGAAATGGTCGAACGGTCTGGGGGCGGTCGCACCTTCCCGCAGATTTTTATCGGCGACAAACATG
Source organism: Hyphomonas sp. UBA4494 (assembly GCF_002388935.1). Taxonomy (NCBI): domain Bacteria; kingdom Pseudomonadati; phylum Pseudomonadota; class Alphaproteobacteria; order Hyphomonadales; family Hyphomonadaceae; genus Hyphomonas; species Hyphomonas sp. UBA4494. Next base: position 88,442 of record NZ_DGNK01000032.1, on the reverse strand, counting down.
TCGGCGGCTGCGATGACATGATGGCACTTGAAAGGTCCGGGAAGCTGGATTCCCTGCTCGGCGCATAATCTGGGGCAGCCATGATCCGTTACGCGCTCATCTGTTCTGATTGCGACCATGACTTCGAGGCATGGTTTGCGTCGTCTTCGGCGTTCGACGACCAGTCCAGCCGGGGCCTTGTCAGCTGCGCGATGTGCGGAGGCGAGAATGTGGTCAAACAGATCATGGCGCCGTCTGTGCGCACATCCGACGGTCGCAAGGCCGCGCCGGATGAGGCGGCCATGGCGCGGGAAATTCTTGCGAAGGCACGCGACCATGTCTCGCGTAACTTCGACTATGTCGGCGACAGCTTCGCAGACGAGGCTCGTTCGATGTTCTATGGCGAGACCGACAACCGGCCGATCTGGGGCGAAACCTCTGCCGAAGAATCGGAAGCCCTGCGTGAAGAGGGCATCCCCGCAGCGCCTTTGCCACGGGCGATGACGCCCAAGCGGCCCAAATCGAACAAGCAACTAAACTGAACTGGAGCGCTTTGACGCGCTTGACCCTGCTTCGCCCTGATATATTACGCAGGTCACAAGGTTTTTGACGGGGAGTGCCCTAAATGGCTGCCAGTGAATATCATCGTGGAGACATGGACATCAGCGCCCAGAAGGCGACTTGGGGTGGTTTCATGGTGGGAAGCATCTGGGGCAGCCTGCTCATCATCCTGACCGTTGGCTATGCAACGCTCGCCGTTGCCATTGGCATGAACTGGATGATTGCCCTCGGCCTGATGACCGTATTCGGCATTGTCTCCGGCCTGGTCATGAATTTGGGTGGCCGCTGGATGGCCACTGTCGTGCTGATGGTGGTGCTGGCCTTGGTCGTCCAGCTGTTCATCGCACTGTTCGGACTCGTCCTTTAGAACACTCAGACCGACAGGTTTTCCGGTTCCTTGCAATCGGCGCATGTCGCGATGGCCGGATCAGCCTTGAGGCGTGTCAGCGGGATTCTGGCGTCACATCCTGTGCATAGGCCATAGCGCCCCGCTTCCATGCGGGCGAGGGCGGATTCGATCCGGGCCAACTGTTCTGCGTATTTCTCAAGGGAACCAGGCGGGCGCCGGATTCCGTCAGCACCTGCATCTTTCGTCAGGCGATCCAGTCCTGAAAGGGGAGGCATCGTCTTCATCTGGAATGATGCTGCGACTCCTTTAAGGGCTTGGCAAGGCGTTTCGGGCGATTGAGGGTAATCCATATCGACAAACACTAACGACCTGACGTCGATTGCCTACAAGGACGCCATGCCGATGCCCTCATCGCCCCTGATCATGACCTCTGTCACCAAGCGGTTCGGGACATTTACCGCCGTGGACAACCTGTCCCTTGAGGTGCCGGACGGCCAGATCATCGGCTTTCTCGGTCCGAACGGCGCTGGCAAATCGACCAGCTTGCGCATGGGACTCGGGATCATGGAGCCGGATTCAGGCGAGGTGGAACTGTTCGGTGCGCGCCCCAATGTCCGCGCGCTTCAGCAGGTCGGCTTCCTCCCGGAAGAGCGCGGCCTGTACAAGAAGATGACCGCGCGCGACACGATCAGCCATTTTGCACGCTTGAAGGGCCTGTCTGCGCATGATGCACGGACGCGCGCTGACGAACTGCTCAGCGCTGCGGGCCTTGAGGAATTCAGCCGCGCGCGCATCTCGAAATTGTCCAAGGGCATGGCCCAGAAGGTCCAGATCCTGTCCACGCTGGCGCACCGGCCCAAATTCCTGATCCTGGATGAGCCCTTTTCAGGCCTTGATCCGGTCAACCAGCAAGCCCTTGAAGATCTTGTCCGTGCCGAGCATGCACGCGGCGCGACCATCCTGTTCTCCACCCATGTCATGGAACATGCCGAACGCCTCTGCGACCGTATCGTGATGATGGCGCGGGGGCGCAAGGTTCTGGACGGTACGCTGAAGGAGGCCTTTGCCACGCTGGGGCAGGGGGCGCGGATTTCCGTCGAGAACGGGTTTGATCTGTCGAGCGCACTCGGCCCGAAAGGGTTCGAGGCGGTCCGCACGACAGATGCCGGACATGGCGAAACCTGGCGGATCGATCTGCCGCCGGGCCGGGAGGCGCAGGACGCCTTGCGCGCCGCAATTGAGGCCGGCGCACCGATTACCGGCTTTGCGCCCGAAGAGGCCCGCCTGCGCGACGTGTTCGTGTCGCTGGTGGGCGAGGCAGATGCAGCCGCTCTGGCCGCATCGCTTGCAGAAGATGAGGCCGCCTGATGCGCAACATATTGCTGATCTTTCGCCGTGACTATCTTGGCTATGTAAAGGCCTGGGGCTTCTGGCTGAGCCTGGCGGCTGTGCCGCTCTTCATGATCATCGGTGCGGCGCTCGCCAGTTTTGCGGCGCAATCCTCGCCGGTGCGCTACTATGCCGTCATCGAGCCGGGCGGCATCTATGCCGAGGCGATCGAAGCCGAGTTCCAGCGCCGGGAAATGGCCAATGCGGAACGTACAAGCGAACTTGCCGAACAGCTGGACCTGCCCGTCATGAGCGAGGATGAAGCCCGCGCCGCCGCCGAAGGAGCCAGCATTGCCAGCCGGAAATTCATCCCGGTGCCCGCGCCCGCAGATTCCATTGACGGATTGCGACCCTATCTGCTCGGTGAAAAACTGGTCTCCGGTCCGCTCGGCGACAAGCCGCTCTTTGCGGCCTTTGTGCTGGCAGAGGATGGGGGCGAACTCGAATACTGGAGCGATGACGTCAATGTCGACCAGCTGCGCTATCTCGCCCAGGATGCCATGCTGCGCCTTGCCCGCCGCGATGCGCTCAACGAAGCCGGGCTTGGCGAAGACTTCCTCCAGAACGTGGATGATGCGGCCTTTGACGTGCCGGCACGCCGTATCCGCACGATCGAGGAACAGGATGCCACAGGCGCCGAAGTGACGATGGCCGACCGCGCGCCCATGTTCGTCGCGGGCGGGCTCGCCTATTTCCTCTGGCTTATGGTGTTCTCGATCATCCAGTACTTGTTGATGGGCACGATTGAGGAGCGCTCGAACAAGATTTTCGACACGCTGCTGACCTCGGTAAAGCTGCCGGAATTGCTGGCGGGCAAGATGCTCGCCGTGTTCGCGGTCACCTCCACCATGATGCTGTCCTGGGGCCTGTTTGCCTTTGCGGGCGGCACATTGGTTGCGACACAGATTCCGGGTGTTGGCAGCATTATCGAGCCATTCCTGGCCACGCTTGCCAATCCGGCCATCATCGTGCCGGGCCTGATCAGCTTCATTCTCGGCTATATCATGTACGGCATGATCTTCATGGCGCTCGGCTCGCTCTGCGATACGATTCAGGAAGCGCAGACCCTGCTCAGCCCGATGATGATCCTGCTCATGCTACCCATGTTCGCGATCTTCATCGCCTTTCAGGACCCCGGCTCGCCATTGGTCGACATCGCCTCATGGATTCCGTTCTTCACGCCCTTCCTGCTGATCCTGCGCATGCCGCATGATCCGCCGCTCTGGGAAGTGCTCGCCCAGATGGGCCTGATGGCCGGGTTCGCGCTGCTGATCCTGTGGCTGTCCACCAAGGTCTACCGCGCAGGCGCCGTCCACGGCGCCGGCATCGGCGACATGGGCGGCATGCTCAAGCGGATGGTCGGCCTGAAAGGGAAGGCGGTTTAGGGCGAAGCATTGGTGCGGCAGGTTGCATGATGAGAGTTCAAGCCGCAGGACGAGTATTCACATCGCATCTCTATAGAGCGGTGACAGAGCGGATTGCTTTGCCAATGAAGTGGTCGGCAATCGGCAAAAGCATCAGACCACCCACCAGACCTATGCCAATCATATACCACCGATATGGCTTAAGACTGTCAAAAGTGAAGAACGTCAGAAACCCAATAGCCGCGACGACATAGGCCGCCAAATCGAGTAAGACAAATAAAAGAGCCGCCAACATCCAGAGAAGTACAGCCATGGTTCCCCCAAAACTTGTTGACCCGTTTCTCCTCGCTCGGAGAGAGTGGTTCCGGCAATTGCTGAGTACCTGAATAGAGTCTTTCGCGATTGAAGCAACCTGATCAGGGCGATTTCAATCACTCGCTAACGTACGGATTGGCACCGAAAACGGCTCTTCCAATAGAAAAAGCCCCGACTGCTTGAATCTCTGTTGCTGTCGGCGCAGCGCGCTTTAGCTTTTTACCGCAATCATCTCGACAGGTGCGATGAGGCCTGCGGCGATATTTGCCTCCATGTTTCCTACCTTCTCGGCTGTGCTGTGCTGCATCAATGTGTGAAGCCCGAGCGGTGGCGGACCGCCACGGGTCGCGTTGGCTTCCCGGATCTTGCGGAAGAAATCCAGTGCGAAAGCACCCCGGTTGTTCTCAGTCAGACACTCAAACCCGGCAGCCTCAAGCGCTTTCCTGTAGCCTTCCGGCCCGGTGAGCCAGCTCGTGTCGCGACCGCCGGCCCATGGCACTGGATAGGCCAGGTCGCCTTCGCCCGTTCGCATGATATCGTAAATGCCGAACCGCGCACCTGAGTCCAAGACACGGTGAACCTCGGCAAACAGGGCCTCCTTGGCGTCGATATTCATGCCGACATGCATCATGTAGGCACGCTGGAATTCGCGATCAGGAAAGGGCATGGACAATGCGCTGCCTTGCCTCAGAGACACCCGGTCGGACAGTCCCACCCAATCGCAGAGCACCTGACCCGTCTCCACATATTCCGGTGTGAGGTCAATGCCTGTGACCTGAGCCTCATAAGTGGCCGCCGCAAACCGCGCCCCACCGCCAAGGCCGCACCCGACATCCAGCACTGTCATGCCTGCATTGATATCAAGCTGGTCGAGAAAGTGCTTGCTGGCGATGCGGCCACCAATATGAAATTCGTCAACCGGTCCCAAATCGTCGACCGTGACCCTGTTCGGACCCAGTCCAAGATTCGACAGGCCGTCTTCGATTGCCTGCAGCAAATCGCCGTGGCGATAGTGCGCAGCAATCTGTTCATTGAGGGTCATGTGCGTGCCTGACTGTTAGCTTGCCGATGGTGATGATCTTGATCGCGACCACGCTCCAAATCAACTCCGAAAGCAAAAAGCCCCGCCAGCGCGAACTGGCAGGGCTTTTATGGAAACCGGTAATCCGGAGAGGCGTCTATACGATGCCTTCGCGCTGGGCGCGCTTGCGAGCCAGCTTGCGGGCGCGGCGAACCGCTTCAGCGCGCTGACGAGCTTTCTTCTCGGATGGCTTTTCGAAGTACTGACGGGCCTTCATTTCCCGGAACAGGCCTTCGCGCTGCATTTTCTTCTTCAGCGCGCGCAGAGCTTGCTCGACATTGTTATCGCGGACGACGATCTGTACGATTGTTCTTCTCCATTCGTTAGGGGCGTCGCCCCGATTCAATTCGGTTGAGGCCTACAGACCTCGGAAGCGGGGCCTATATCACGGCTCTGGCCGATTGGCCAAGCCCTTAAAGCCATCAGGTTCAGTTATGACACAAACACCGTCCGAAGTCCTCAGGTTCCGCTGGCTGGACGCAATGCTGCCGGATGTCCCCTTTGATGGCTGGACAGAGACCACAGCGGCCAGGGCCGCCAAACAGGCAGGCCTCAGCGAGGGCGAACAGGCGCTGGCGGCGCCAAATGGCGTACCCGACCTGATTGACGCTTTCTTTGACCGGGCGGGGCAGGCGGCTCGCGAGGCGCTTGCGGATCAGGATATCTCGGCCCTCAAGACGCCCGCGCGCGTAAAGGCGGGTGTTCTGGCATGGCTTGCTGCGCTGGAGCCGAACCGGGAAGCGGTCCGCCGCGCCGCCGTTCGGGGCCTGCTGCCCTGGGGCGCGGCCTCTGCGGTCCAGCGGACCTGGCGCATCGCAGACATGGTCTGGGACGAGGCGGGCGATACATCAGAGGATTACAATCGCTATTCCAAGCGGGGCCTGCTGGCGGCGGTGATCCCACCGATCATCATGTATTGGCTCGACCAGCCGTCGGATGAACAGCTCGATACCTATATCGACCGGCGTCTCAGCCTTGCCTCGGGCATCGGCCGGAATCTCGGGCGAATTGCCAAGCCATTGCTTGACGTATTGCCGGTCTCGCGGCCCAATGGGTCCACGAAGGCGTAGGTTCATTGTCAAGGAAGGGTAAGTTGTCGGACAGAAGCTGAACAAACGCCCCAGGGGGCTGGGGGGGCTGATGGGTCCGGGGTGTCTGCTGAACACCTCCGTCCGACAATTAGAAGATGATTGTCGTCGGGGGCGGACGCAAGGCGTAAACATGGCAAAACTGCCCCAATTACCCCCGTTTTGCATTAAATCGCGGTTAGGCGAGCTTACCAGCCACCTTTTCGCGTCTCAGGAGAAACCAGAAAGGGAAAAATGGCTGAAAACACGCACCGGATAACGCCCCCGGAACCGCGAATCGCTTTTCACAAGACCGAACTCCAACCGATTCTCGACGTCTATGGCCGATTGGTCATGGCCGGCAAGGCAAGGGACTATGCCATTGGCATGCACAAGGACGTCGCGATCTTTGCCATTTTCCGACGACACGCCGAAAACCCGACATGGCGGATCGAGAAACAGCCCCATCTCGCAAACATGCAGGGCCAGTATGTGGTTTATGGCCAGGCCGGTCAGGTGCTGCGCCGCGGCCGCGAACTGGCGCAAGTCCTGCGCGTTTTCGACCGCAGCCGTTTCCGCGTCATTGAGTGAAATTCGATCGAATGCATTAACACGCTGTTAACTAAAAAATTCTTGCGGAACGCTCTGGAACATTATAGGAACATGCTCATCAGAACGGAGCATGAACATGGGTATCGACGTAAGATTTCGGGGACGGTCAGGCAAAGCCTGGGATTTCAAACGCGTTCCATTGGATGCGCCTTGGGCGCGCACGGCAGGCGTGGCATTGTTTGCCGCTCCGGACACATATGGATGGCGCATCATCCGCACGATTGAATTGTCGGGTAAGCCAAACGACGTCCAGCCAATCTGGGCACTCGCCGATGCCGAACGCTACGGCGCGCGGGCGGTCTTCCTCGCCACGGAATTCGATGCGCGCACACGGCGCCTGATCGTGGACGATATCGAGGCCGGCTTCAGCCCGGTCTGCGTAACGGATCGCAGCCGGGCCGACGCCGCACCCATCGCGGCCTGATCTATTCGATTTCCTGACCCGGCCTGTTCAGGGCGGCCTGTGCTTCGGCCGTTTCTGCCAGCCGGGTCAGTTGTACGAATTCCGCGCGATAGCCGAATTCATCCGGGCCCTTGGCACCATTCGCCAGATTTCGGATTTCCTCCCAGCCGAAACCGGTGCCGAGGGCCTCTCCCCCTTTCAGCATCTCGCCGTAGCCTGCCACCGCCGTGGCAAAGCGCGCCCATTGCGGCGCGGCGGCTGTGCTGGCCACACGGTCGGAAAGGGTGACAGGACGCTCCAGCAGGATGGAGTCCTCCGCGCCGGGGGCCTTGTAGCGCAGTTTCACAAACGCATACTCCCCGGACGGATCGCTGGCCGACGTATCCGTGTCGCCATAGCGCAGCGGATCGATCTGCGCGGCGTCTGAGCCAACCGGCGTGATCTCATAGATCGCCGTGACGCTCGTGCCCGCGCCAATATCGCCGGCATCGACCTTGTCATTGTTGAAGTCTTCCCGGTCCAGCATACGGGTCTCGTAGCCGATCAGGCGATACTCGGCGACGCGCGCCGGATTGAACTCCACCTGGATCTTCACATCATCCGCAATGGGAAAGATATTGCCCGACAGGTCATCGGCCAGAATCTTGCGCGCTTCGCTCAGCGTATCGACATAGGCCGCCGTGCCGTTTCCGGTCTGGGCGATCTTCTGCATCATCGCATCATTGTAATTGCCGCGTCCGAAGCCGAGCACGGACAGGTAAATGCCGGTCTCGCGCTTGCGGGAGACGAAATCCTCCAGCCGTTCCGGATCGGAAATCCCGACATTGAAGTCGCCATCGGTCAGCAGCATGACGCGATTGACGGCATCGTCCTTCAGGCCCTGTTCGGCCAGCGAATAGGCAAGGCGCAGGCCTTCACCGCCCGCGGTAGAGCCACCGGCTTTCAATTCTTCCAGCGCCGCAACAATCTTGCGTTTGTCGCTGACCGGTGTCGGCTCCAGGATTTCCCCGGCGGCGCCCGCATAGACGACGATGGCGATCGTATCGGTTGGCTCCATCTCCTCCAGCATCAGCTTGATGGCCTGCTTGGCCAGCGGCAGCTTGTCGTCGGAGAACATTGATCCCGACACGTCCATCAGCAGGGTGAGATTGATGGGCGGGCGGGCATCGCGGTCAATGTCCCGGCCCTGAATGCCGATCTGCATCAGCTCGCGTCCCTCGGCAAAGGGCGACGGCATCACATTCACCTGGGTCGAGAAGGGGGCCTCGCCTTCGGCGGGCTGGGGATAGGTATAGTCGAAATAATTGATCAGCTCCTCGATGCGCACGGCATCCTTGGGCGGCAGGATGCCGTCTTCGAGAAAGCGCCGCACATTGGCATAGGAGGCCGTGTCGACATCAATCGAGAAGGTCGAGACCGGTTCTTCGCTGACCAGCTTGACCGGGTTCTGCTCGACATCCTCATACTGGTCCCGGAATTCGGGTGCGGGCGCCAGGATCACTGGTGCGGCCATTGCTTTGCCGAGCATGGCCCGGGATTCCATCACCATTTGCGGCGGTGGCGGAGCAGGGGGCGGTGGGGGCGGCGCGGATGAGTCCTGCTGGCTGCCCGTGACAGTTACCGTTTGCAACTCCGCGTCGCCTGCCTGACCGGTCTCACTCGTTTCACAAGCCGTCAGTATTGCGGCGGCGGCCACTCCGGCCAGAACCATTCCTCGCATGCGCATGATGTCCCTCCTCATTGCGTCCTTGAGGTGACAGAATGGTAAGCCGCGCATGGCGTCAATAAGGCGAAGCCCGGATAGTTTGTGGCAAAATGCCTAGTTCGACAGGTCGACTTTCGAAATGTACCAGCGCTCCACATCTCGTTCGAGCAGGGAGAGGGGGCGTGGTCCGCCGCCAAGAACAACGGCGTGGAATTCTGCCAGATCGAAATCGGGGCCGAGCACGCGTTGGGACCGTTCGCGCAGATCCAGTATGCGTTGCGCGCCCACCCAATAGGCCGCTGCCTGTCCGGGCCAGACGGCATAGCGGTCCACTTCCTGAGCCATGGCCTCGGGTGATTGCCCGGTCGTCTCAGCGAGGTAGTCGATTGCCTGCTGGCGGGTCCAGTGATCGCGATGCATGCCCGTGTCTGCCACGAGACGTGCAGCGCGGAACAACATGGATTGCAGGAATCCGATCCGGCCCAGCGGATCGTCCGTGTACAGGCCGCGATCATGCGCGAGGATTTCGCCATATACAGCCCAGCCTTCGCCATAGGCTACATTCCAGGTCATCTGACGGATCAAAGGCAGGTTGGCGGTCTCTGCGGTGAGAGCGCTTTCCAGATGGTGCCCCGGAATCGTCTCGTGGAAGACCAGCGTCGCCAGCATGAAGTCCGGCCAGTCCGTCATATCACTGAGATTGATCTCGAACTGGGCCGGGGCCGAGCCATTGGCCGGGGCCGCGCTGTAGAAGGCCGATGGGGCAGATGCTTGCAGAAAATCCGGCACGGCACGGATCGTCACGCCCGTCCGCGGCATGCCGGGCATGATTTCGGCCATGTTCGTCTCTGCGCGAACCATATGCGTCCGCATGCGTGCCAACAGGGCCTCGCGCCCTTCCGGCGTGTCTTCGTACAATTGGCCTTCGAGTAGTGACAGGGCCGCCAGCCGTTCGGTCAGCGTGCCTTCAACCAATTCCTGTGCCTCCAGCGCGGCCATCAATTCTTCGGTCAGTTGGGCCACTTCGGCCAAGCCCTGTGCGTGCAGGGCTTCGGCGGTGATCCCTTCATCCGTATAGGCTGTCAGGGCGGCGTCATAATAGACATCCCCGCCGGGCAGTTGCCAGACGCCGGGCTCTTCCGGCGCGTCGACCTTCAGCGCCTCCAGCGCGGCGGCGAACTCGGCATAGGCAGGCAGCACGTCATTGCGCACAAGCGCGTCGACGCGGGCGGCGAGTTCTGTTTGCTCCTGCAGGCTGAGGCCATCCGCGCCCGAGGCGAGATTGTCGAAGGTCGTGACCAGCAAATGTGCCTCGGCGGGCCCTGCGCCGATTGTTTCCGCCAGTGTTTGCATACGCTGCAGCACGAATACGGGCGGCACGATCCCGGCGCGGGCATCGGCCTGAAGGCGGCGGCGCTCGTCCTGCAGCGCGCCGGGCAATTGCGCCAGTCGGCTGACATAGTCGCGCGCATCTTGAGCGGTGCCAAACGGATGCGCGCCGGTCAGCAGGTCGGGCACATCAATATATGCCCCGCGCATATGGTCGGCGACATAGGGATAGGCGTGGCCAAGACCGGTCTGGCCATGACCAGCGACAAACAGGGATTCCGCGGTCTCATATGCCTGGATAACCGTGTCGAGGTGCCGGGCCTGTTGCCCGCCTTCGACCGGGCGCGGCGCGGCCAGCAAGGCTTCGAGAATTTCGAGCCGTTTGACGCGTGTCCGCTCAAACGCAGCCTGGGAGCGGTCAGTGAGATAGGCGTTGAAATCATACCCGGTGGCGTCCTCGGACAGGCCCAGCCGGGTCGCCATTTCCGGATTGTCAGCAAGTTCATTCGCGGCAATCGAGGCCATCAGATCATCAACCTGGCGCGCAATCCGGCGGGGTGTGCCCGCATCGTCCACAGCCGGCGTACAGGCAGCCGCCAGCGACAGGACAGCCAGTCCGCTGGAAGCGCCTTGGAAAACAGATCGCATTGAGGCTGGGAAGCGCAGTTTCATTGGAGAAATATGACCTTTTCCTGACTGTAGTTCCCACGCTTTGGGGTGTTGTGGGCTGTGGCTATTTCCGGTAACGATCCGGCAACAATTTCGGGAGTCTCCAACGTGAACACAACACCTGCAACCCCGCCAGCGGGCGGACAGCCGAACCTTTCCGGCACCGTGATGTTCTACAAGCAGCCTCAGCCGCTGTCTGCAGAAGCTCATGCTGGCCTTGGCGTCAAACAGATCGAACAACCTTTCGCGTTCCTGCGGGAGTCCCATGCTGTACCGGTAACGGTTTCCGAATTCGGAAGAGCGGCGAGTTTTTACCCGCTGATCTTCGTCGGCGAAGAACGCACACCAGTTGCCGTGATGGGCATCCGTCAGGGCCAGAACCTGTATGTCGACAATAACGGATTCGTTGCTGACGACCATTACGTGCCGGCCTTTGTGCGCCGCTATCCATTCGTCTTTGCGTCTGATGAAGGCTCAGACCGTCTGGTCCTGTGCGTCGACCGCGCCGCGCCGATGGTCAGCAACCAGCCGGAAGTGCCTTTCTTCGAAAACGGCCAGCCGAGCAAATTCACCAATGACGCCATTGAATTTTGTAAGGAATTCGAGCGCCAGCGTCAGGCCACCGTCGAATTCGGTCGCATCCTGAAGGATATGGATCTGCTGGAGCAGAAGACGGTTTCCTTCCAGCCGCGCGACAATCAGGGCAATCCGGTTGGCCAACAGCAGAAGATCGCTGACTATTGGGCTGTTTCCGAAGATAAGCTGAACGCGCTGCCAACCGAGAAATTCCTCGAACTGCGCAGCAATGGTGCCCTCGGCGCAATCTATGCGCACCTGATTTCGCTGATGAACTGGCAGGTCGTGATCCAGCGCGCGGTCCGCATTCAGGCGACCGAGGCGGTCGCAGCGCCCGTCAACTAGGCTTCACGCCCATCGAACAGGAAAAGCGGCTCCATCCGGAGCCGCTTTTTTCTTGCGCGCCATGCCATGGTCACTGTGTCATCACGTTTGAGCGAGGCCCTTCATTCTGCGACCAATCGCAGGCATACGGGCACACCAGTACATATGCCGCCTAAAGGACCTCTCATGATCAGAGCTCTCATCCTGCCGTTTCTCGCCGCCCTGATGGCGATGATGCCGGTTGCCTACGCCCAGCCCGTCGATGGGGGCCGGGCCATGGTCGAGCTGATTACCGAACGCGAACGCGTTGAGCCCGGTGAAACATTCTATGCCGCGATCAAGATGGACCTCGATGCGGGCTGGCATGTCTATTGGCGCAACGCCGGGGATGCTGGCCTGCCGCCGCAAGTCGATGTGCTGGACGGCAGTGACATTACCGAAGCCTCCATCGGCCCCTTTGTCTGGCCCATTCCTCATCTGCTGCCGGTCGTGGAAGGGGAGATCATGGATTATGGCTATGATGACCGCCTTGTCCTGCCATTTCCGCTGACCATTCCCGCCGATGCGATGGGCAGCGTGCAGCTCAATCTCCTCGCTGATTATCTGATCTGCGAAGAAATCTGCATTCCCGAAACCGCCGAAGTGAGCCTGACCTTGCCCGTCGGCCCCAGCGAGCCGCACATCGAAGATGGCATGCTGATCAGCAAATGGATCGCGAAAGCGCCGCGTGATTTTGATGGCGAAGCGCGTATCGACGCCAGCAGCAGCCTCTGGAAGCTGAGCCTGAAAACCGAAGGCGGCTTCGATCCCGGCTCCAACATCCGGTTCTACCCCTTTGGCCATGAAATCAGCCATCCGGCAGACCAGCCGCTCAGTTTTGGCAGCGATGGGGCCACGCTCAGCCTGACGCCTGCCGATGACAGCCTGGAAGCAGCACTTGAGGGCATTGTCGTCGTCGAGACCCCGGACGGAGACCGTGCCGGCTATACGATTGCCGCCGATCAGGGGAGTGTCTTCGAGAATACGGCGGGCATCGCCGCCCGGTCGGCATCGTCCGGCGCAGGTGGCCAAAGCCTGATCGCGCTCGCATTGGCGGCGGTGATTGGAGGCCTGATCCTGAATCTGATGCCCTGCGTCCTTCCGGTGCTCTCCATAAAGGCGATGGGCATGGTGCACGCGGTCGCGTCCGGCCATGAAAGCGAAGTGCGCAGCCACGGGCTCTGGTATACGGGCGGCGTCCTCCTTTCCTTTGCCGCGCTTGCTGCCGCCATCATCGCGATCCGCGAAGCTACCGGCACGGCCAATCTCGGCTTCCAGCTGCAGAACGGCCCAACCGTTGCCGTGCTGACGCTGATCATGTTTGTCATCGGCCTCTGGCTGCTTGGCATGTTCGAGCTTGGCACATCGATCCAGAATACCGGCAGCAGCCTCGCCTCGCGCAGTGGCTCGATGGGCGCCTTCTTTACCGGCGTGCTCGCCGCTGTGGTGGGTGCGCCCTGTATCGGGCCCTTCCTCGGCGCCGCGCTTGGGGCCGTGCTGGATCGTCCGGCGATCTCGGTCCTGATTGTCTTCCTCGCCATGGGGCTTGGCCTGGCATTGCCCTATCTGGTGCTCAGCTTCGTGCCGGGCCTGTCGCGCCTGCTGCCCAAGCCGGGGCGCTGGATGGAGACATTGAAGCAGTTCTTCGCCTTCCCGATGTTCCTGACTGCGGCGCTGCTGCTGTGGACGCTTGGTGCGGTCTCTGGCCCGGCGGCGGTTGCATGGACCGTGGCGGGCGGCACGCTGATCGCCTTCGGCATCTGGCTGGCCAGACGCGGCGGGGGCACGCTCGCCAAGGCAGTCGCTGCCATCGCCGTGATTGCGGGGCTTGTCTATCCCGCGCTGACGGCGAACTCGTCGGTGGCGGCAGGGGAGGGCAACGCCCAGTATGCGGAGAAATATGAAACTGAAGCCTGGAGCCCGCAGCGCGTTGCGGAACTCACCGCAAAGGGGCGTCCGGTCTTCGTGGACTTCACCGCAACCTGGTGCGCCACCTGCCAGCTCAACAAGGCGACGACGCTCAAGTCAAAAGCCGTCCAGAACGCTTTTGCCGCGCATGATGTGGCTTTTCTCGTGGCGGACTTTACCCGCAAGGACCCGGTCATTGCCGAGGAGTTGAAGCGGCGCCAGCGGGCGGGCGTACCGATGTATCTCTGGTATGCCGCCGGAGCGACCGAGCCGGAAATCCTGCCGGAAGTGCTGTCTCAAAAGCTTGTGATTGGACTTGTCACGTCTGAGTGAGCATGATGCGAACTCCACGACATATTGGAGGATCCCGCATCATGATGAGCCGACGCAACTTTTCCCTCGCTGCTGGCATGGCCACCGCTGTGGCACTCAGCGCTGGCGCCCTGATCGCCTCGACGGCCCAGGCCGCCCCCGATGCAAGCGAGCCCATGATCGCCCCGGACTTCACCGGCACGACCGCGACGGGTGAGACGGTCTCCCTGTCGGATTATGCCGGCAAGCGGGTCATCCTCGAATGGACCAATGATGGCTGCCCGTTCGTGCAGAAACATTATGCCGTGCCGCCTGCCAACATGCAGGGCCTCCAGACGGATGCGTCCGAGAGCGATGTCGTCTGGCTGTCCATCATCTCCTCGGCCCCCGGCAAGCAGGGCCACCGCACCGGCGCAGAAATCCTCGACATGAATGAAGGGCGCGGCGCCACGCCTGAGCATGTCATCATTGACGAGAGCGGCGATATTGGCCGCCTCTACAAGGCCAAGACCACGCCGCACATGTTCCTGATCACCGAAGACGGCATGGTGGCCTATCAGGGCGCAATTGACGACACGCCATCCGCGCGCGTCTCCGATATCGAAACCGCCACCAATTATGTATCGGCCGCCATGCAGAGCGTGGCTGCGGGCGAACCGGTCGAAGTCGCCAGTTCCAAACCCTATGGGTGTTCTGTGAAATACTGACGAGGGATACAGCGAACGCACTGCGTCCAAATCGGTGCAGGAAGAAACTGTTGCTTGAACCGGGTGGCAATGCGCCTTACACGCGCTCGCCATGCTCCAGATTGTGCCCGAAACCCCTGAACTCCATGCCGATGCGATCGAAGACCTCTTCGCGCGCACCTTCGGCTCGGGCCATTTTGCCAAGACAGCCGAGCGGTTGCGGGAATATTCCCATTCCCTGCCAGAGGTGAATCGCGTCGCGGTGCTGGATGGCAAGGTGATTGCCGTCTGCCGTGTCTGGCCACTCAAAGTCGGCCCCAGCCGGGATCGCGCCCTGTTCTATGGCCCCGTCGCCGTTGGCCCGTCGCACCGGGGCAGCCGCCTTGGCCTGACCGTCACGGGCGAGGCGCTGGAGGCCGGCAAGGCCGCTGGCTGGCCCGCCGCCATCCTGATCGGCGCGCCCGCCTATTTCGGCGAGATCGGCTTTACCGTCACGCCAAAGCACCAGCTTATCTTCCCCGGCCCTCAGGACCAGTCCCGCGTCATGGTGAAAAGCCTTGCGGGAGATGCCGGCCAGCTTTCCGGCCGCGTCACCGCCGCCTAGAGCAACTGCGCCACGGCAAACCAGATACAGGCCCCGGCGGTCGCCAATTGCATGAGCGCGGTCAGCAGTGTGCCCGCCGCGCGGCCAAAGCTGCCGCCTGAGGATCCGCCAAGGCCCACCGCATGCAGCACGCGCCCGACGAAAAACGTCGCGCCCAGCACATGGATCAGCCAGCCCGGCGCGGCCATCGCCCCCAGCACGACAAGGCCCAGCACGACCAGCGGCACGTCTTCCACCGCATTGCCCTGCACGCGGATGGCGCGCTGCATGGCTTCATTGCCGCCATCCCCGAAGCCGACCTTCTCTTGTGTCCGCACTTGGCCGACGCGGAACTTCAGCGCCAGCATCAACAGGCCGAACAGGCCCACATAAAGTGTTGCGATTGCCATCGATGTCATGTCTCAAACCCTCCCTTGGTTTGCGCGCACCCTAGCGGGGTTTGCAGCGGATTCATCAGGAAACTTGCCTGCCTCGTGCAAGTCCGCTTCTCTGACGCTGGGGCAGGGGCGCTAGCGTCCGGCCCAACAGAACGAACACAAGGGAGGCCCCGGCCATGAATTATGATGAGGTCGTCAAATCGCGCCGCAGCATTCGCGGATATCTCGACAAGCCCGTGCCGCAGGCGCTGATCCGCGAAATCCTCGAAATCGCCATGCGCGCGCCGACCTCGATGAACTCCCAGCCCTGGAATTTCTATGTCGTGGCCGGTGAGGTGCTGGACCGCATCCGCAAGGGCAATGTCGAGCGCAATGTCGCCGGCGTGCCCGACAGCCGCGAATTCCGCATGGGCCCGCCCTATGCGGGCGTCCACCGGGATCGTCAGGTCGAGATCGCCGTCCAGCTGTTCCAGGCGATGGGCATTGAGCGCGGCGACAAGGACAAGCGCATGGACTGGGTGCTGCGCGGCTTCCGCCAGTTCGACGCGCCGGTATCCATCGTCATCACTTATGACAAGGCGCTGGCAGGCGGCGACATCCCGCCCTTCGATTGCGGCGGCGTGGTCAATTGCATCGTCAACACGGCCTGGTCGCGCGGGCTCGGCTGCGTGATCAATTCCCAAGGCATCATGCAGAGCCCCGTGGTGCGCGAAGAGGCCGGCATCCCGGATGACCAGGTCATCCAGACCTGCGTCGCCATGGGCTGGCCAGACGAAACCTTCCCGGCAAATGCCGTCGTCTCAACACGGAAGTCCGTAGACGAAGCAGCGGTGTTTCGGGGGTTTTGATTACTCGGGATTGCGCCACAGAACATCCAAAGGGATATCAGCGCTATCCGGCTCCTTATCCGCAGGCAGTTTATCTACTTGGATCACCATTGGAATCTCGAAGGATGTGCCGGTTGCTATGCAGCTGCCTTGAGATAGGTGCGGAATAAGGCTGCGAGACATCGCATCCAATGACGAAATCGTGTTCTCGAGAAGGTAAAGGTCTCGGTCGTTTACTAGTCTGTGTAGAAAGTAATTGTGAATTTGTGAAACTATGGTTGGAGAAATATCTGCAGGTCGTTGACTAGCTATTGTCAAGAACATTCCAAACTTTCTTCCTTCTTTGATAATCTCTTCGAAAAGCTCGAGCCGATAATCTTTCCAAGCCTCATGCTCTCTGATCGACTGCTGCGACAAGATATTGTGAGCCTCATCAATAATCAAATGTAATGAGTTAGTCAGCGGAGATTCGGCTCTAGACCTTTGATAGTTATAATAATGCTTTGCTATCAAAAGAGGGAGTATTTTTTTTGCGTCCTGATTGCATTTACGAAGAGATACAACTGTCAGCACTGGGGCTGCATCTTCTACGGAGCCAATTGAAAGAATATTCCGGAATCCGATAACAGAAGACTCCATTCTTTTCAGCAAAGGCTGTATGTGGTCAAACTGCACAGCTCCGTACAGTAGGTCATTTATCAAGAGCAAATTCGCCCTAAGCAATAACTCGTCGAACGGCTTAATGTCTGACAAATCCAATGAGTCTACTATTTGCTTTAGGACCAAATCGTAAGTCTGTCCGTCGGTATTGAAGTACTTTTTTGTTTGATTGTGTACGATGTCAAAGCTGTCGTTGTTTCCGTTAAAGTCTACTTTATCCAGAGTCGCTACAAGCGCTTCAGATTGAAGCGTTCTGGACACGGATCTCAGTAAGTTTAAAGTATCGCCTCTCGCGGGTTCTGAGGTAAATGCCCGCTGGAATGTGGATGATACGTATCTGCTTAGGGAGTTTGGAGCGCTTTCATATCGCTTTTTTCCACTCACCATGCGATTCAAGAACGGCCTTTGCGTGTTGGTAGTGGCGTTGAATAATATGCTGAGAGTTTCCACATCCCAAAATACGTCAGTAGGGAGTGTAAATTTGTCCTCCGCTTCTCTAGTGTTGAGTTTGACGACGGATTTACTATCTGCAGGCAGGACTTGATTGTTTGTATATTCCCCATTGAAGTCCATAATGATGAAGTCGCTTTTTCCCTCTATACCAGACCTTCTCTCCTGAAATAAGAGGGTGTACAGCTTAGCCAGCGTGTTGGACTTTCCGCTCCCTGTGTTTCCGAATATCCCAATGTGACTGCTGAATAGTTTATGCCAGGGCAGTGATACTGGAATGTCTTCTTTCAAGAGTCGGCCAATTACAAAGTCCTTGCCGCTGTTGCGGTTGTAGACCATTTGAATTTGGTCTTCAGACAATAGATAGGCGGAATCTCGAATCATAGGCAAAAACTTGATGCCTCTGTTGAACTTTTGATTTTCTAAGTAGCCAATCGGTTTAGCTTCGACCTTTCTTATGAAGAGTCTATTTTCACCATCACCTTCGAATATCCGTTCGTCTAGATATTCACCTTCAATGACGCAAACGATATCTCTGAATCCGCGTCTTATGCAGATATGTTCGCGAACTGATACACCCTTATGCTTTCTTCCTTCGTAGAAGAGAGTCTCTTTATTCGAATTGTCGAAGGTGCGTATAGTGACCTTGGTTCCATGAACGCCGATAACTTCTCCAACTAAAATACTCATTCTGTTTCGCTGCCTGACTCGGAGCTAGATGGGCTGGTTTGGAGGCTGAAAATTTCTTCATTAAATTTGGAGAAGTTGAGGTTTTCGGACGTTCCTATGAGGGTAACGTTTTGGTTCTGTTTGAACAGTTCCGCCATCTTGATGTGCTCAGCGTTGTCAAAACAGCAAACATACAATTGTAAAGTTGGGTTACTAAGCGAGCGTTTTACGAGATTTAGTATGTGTTCATCCGCGAATGAAAATCCAAAAGTGATCAATACTGAGTCTGGCTTTTCTAGCTCGTAACTTAGTAGACGGAGCATTTGGTAGTAGTGCTCTTCAAATACCGTTTCATGAAACTTCCACTTGGTCGGGTTCACAATCGGCAGCACACCATATAAATCCCAAAATTGTGCTGCTGCTTGTTCGGATACATCGATCTCACTTAGCTGTTCGGTTGTGGCGCCTTCTTGCAGCAAGGTATTGGAGAAAGAAGTTAAATCAGGGATCAGGTTCTGCGGTAAGCAGCGATTATGTAAGAGATTAGTATCATAGGAGATCTCAATTTTCTGATCATTTCGATACCAATGAACTGATCCGTGCAGGTGGATCAAATTGAGCTGAGGAAGCTCAGTTTGATGCCTGCCAAATATTCCAGACCTATAGACTGTTTGATTGAAGTTTCTGGCTTCCAAGAATCTTCTGTGGAATCCATGGCCTCCGTCGTTGATGATGAAATCAGTCTCGCCTGATTGTAACAGTTCATCGGCAACTATAGTCAGACAATTGTCGTAGTTTGTGGTGAATAAGTTGCACCGCTTCTTTTGCTTCTTTGCGTTGAGGACGCTGATTAGGTTCTGTAGGAACTTCTTATAGTTGGTTCGTGCTGTGGACTTGGATTTTTCATCCGTTTCATCGTTAAATGACAGCAGAAACGCAGGCTCGATACAGTGCTTGTAATAGTGCATGAAAAGCAATGTATGTAGATTGGTCTTTTGTTGAAGCTCCAATTCGGTGGCAAGAGTCTCGATTGAGTGAGGCTCTTCACCTTCTTCGTTAATCTCAAGCGCAAGTGTGGGAAGTACACCGTAGGATGCACCTGAGCCGAGCAAGAAGTTCAAATTTTTGTCGTATACTTCGGATGGTTCTATTTTTGGCATAAGCATGTGTCGCTGAAAGTTTCGATAATCCCACCCTTAGATTGATTTTTTGATCAATGTAACACCATGATATTCGTAATTTGGGATTAGGTGTCTATTCTCTATCCGTCTGATAGTCCCCGCCCCTAGACTCTCCGGCATGAACAGGATGGGGGCATTCATCGAACAGGGGCTCAAGGCCGCGCAGGGCGCGGTGCTGGATGTGCGGGCGCAGGCCGGGCTGCATCTGGAGCCGGACTCGGTGTCGCGGCGCGTGCGCGCCAGGGTGCGCGGGCGGCTGAAGGCCATCGAGACGATTGTCCGGCGGCTGATCATCCTGATGGCGGCGGCGCTGGACCTGCCACCTCTTTCTCAAGCCAGCGCCGACCCGACCGGCGCGGCGGCCTCCGCCCCGCGACCGGCGCTTGCCGACAATGTGGAGGATGTTACGGACACTTTTGGGACCAGTTATGGACCAGTCCATCGCCTCAACCTGACCGGGCGGCGCACAGCCTGTCTCATGGACTGGCAGGACGCCTTCGCGGGGAAGGGGGCCNNGCGCTCGCCGCCGGGCCAGTTCCCGCCGCGCCGCTGGTCGCGCGCATCATCGCGCTGCAACGCCTGCTGAAAGATCCGGCGCCTGCCGCCAAACGGCTCGCCCGCCATCTGGCGCAGATGAAGGCAAGGCAAGAGCCGCGTCCCATCTGCCCGCCCAGCGCCGGCAATTTCCGCCTCGGCGCAGAGCTGGGCAGCGTGGCCAGCGCCCTGCCAGGCCTTGTCAGCCGCGCCGTCGCGGATTGGCCCGACACGTCCTGACCTGTCGTGAAATATGAACCCGTTTGCCGGGGCGCGGATCCGCGTCTCCGGCCGCTGGCGCTGGCGGCAAGCTCTGAAATCTCCTGATCAAGGGGGCGGTGCCAAATGCGTAATCCGCCACAAGGCGGCATCACCATGCCGCCTCCCGAGCCGCCGCGCCGTGGGCGGGTCACGCCGTGCAGGTCTCGGATTTCATTGCAGAAATTCACCCGCTTTACTTCTGAGGGGGCTGAGCCATCTTGCAAGTGAAAGTGACTATAATTCGCATAAGGAATATTCTTTCGTTGCCTTGCCTCGGCCGCCTTGTCCGCCCCGCCTGCTTGCGTCAGGACTGGGGAAAATGACGGAGGCCTGCCATGCTGAAACTGAACCTGCTTGCTGCGAGCGCTTGTGTCTTCGTGACCGAAAGCCTCGCGGAAACACGGCTCATCGGCGAGGCGGCCATTTCCAGCGGGCTCCATGATCGCGGCGAACAGATCGGCCCGCTGACACTGGAATCCGAACTCCTGCTGGAGACAACCGGCGCGCATGGCACGCTCTATGGCGGCCTCTATCGCTTGACCCCAATCGGCGCAGACCAGGCGGCCATTGCGGACGAGACCGACTATTTCATCGGCTACCAGTTCGACACCCAGGGCGGCGTCATGGACCTGACGGCAAGCTGGCTGACCTATCCGGGAACAGAGGATGAAGAAAGCCTGGAGCTTGCCGCAAGCTTTACGTCCGACTTGCCCTACAGCCCGGCGCTCGCCGTGTTTCACGATGCCACGCTGGGCGATTTCGGCGCCGAAGTCTCCGCCGGCCCTTCCTGGAAATCCGGCGCATGGGATACCTACGCCTTTGCCCGCGGGGGCTTTGTCGATGCCGGGGACGAGTCCGGCGACCGGTCCTATGCGGGCCTCGAACTTGGCGCGGCAAGGCCACTTGGCCAGCAGGCCGAAATCGGCTTCTACGCGCGCTACGACATATCCGATGCGGACAGTTTCGCCCGCGAGATAAAACAGGGCGTGGTGACCGAGTTTGCCAGTTCAGGCCTTGCCGTTGGTGCCGTGATCGGCGTGGCGATCCCCTAGATCACCGCCCTTCACGGCGCCAGGCGAGCAGCAGCAGGCCAATCAGCAACGCCGCCGCAATCACCCCCGGCAGCAGAGGATGGCTGCTAGACGACCGCACGGCATAAGCGCCGCGCTCGCGCAGGCCGAGCCAGTTGCCGCCCGTCGAATTTCCCCGCGCGCTGGTGCGCCGAATGTCCGGCAAATTCGTGCCGCTGGCATTCAGGCGGAAGACGCCGCCACTGGTCGCGTCGGCCAAAGGCTGCAATACTTCGGTCGTAGACTGAAGGTCTGCATATTCCTTCGGATTGGCTGGCCCATTCAGGGCGACCGCTTCCAGCCCGCCCGCTTCGGCGCGATAGAGGCCGAGTTGGTCAATCGGCGCCTCAGCCACGAACCGGCCCGGCCCGTCCTGGCGCCATTGCGGCTCGAGGAAGCTGCCTTCCGGCGTCTCGACCACGAGCGGCGGCGCCGAGTCCAGCAGCGTACGCAGTTCCACGCGCGCTGTATCGCCTTCGGCCACAAGATTCAGCTTGCGCTCTTCCAGTTCCGGCTCCTTCATCATCCAGTGGACAACGCGGCGCATCAGTTCGGCAAACGGTCCGCCGCCATCATGTCCGCGCGCCCATAGCCAGATCTGGTCGGTCATCAACATGCCGACCCGGCCATCGCCCACCCGGTCCACGATCAGCAAGGGTTTGCCGCGCGGCCCGCTCATCAGCACATCTCCGGCTTGGGCTTCGGCATCGATATAGCGCATCCAGCCGCCCCATTCGCGGCTGGCCAGCGGCATGGTCACGGCGTGGCGCTGGCCCGGCTCGGTCAGTTCTGGCGTGTACTCCCCGGTATAGATATCGCCCGTAGGGGAGGCAGGCAGCACTGAAGCCAGCGGCGAGCGCGCCAGGCTACCCGGCCCGGCAAACGGCTCGCCGGCGGCAATGAACAGCGCGCCGCCTTCGGTCACATAGCGAGACATATTGGCGAGGTAGGACTGGGTGATCACACCCCGGCGCTCATACTGATCAAAGATGATCAGGTCGAATTCTTCCAGCTTCTCCTCGAACAATTCCTCGGTCGGGAAGGCGATCAGGGCGAGCTCTTCGGTCGGCGTATAGTCCAGCTTGTAGGGCGGGCGCAGGATGGTGAAGTGGACAAGGTCCACGGATGGGTCGGATTTGAGCAGGTCGCGCCAGACCCGGCCCGCCTGGTTCGGCTTGCCGGTGACGAGCAGCACGCGCAGCCGGTCACGCACTCCAGAAAGGGTCGCCGCCGTGCGATTGTTGGCCAGTGTCAGCTCCTCGCGTCCCTCTGGCGTCTCGACCACGATGACATTTTCGCCGCGTCGTTCAATCTCGATCGGTACACTCGTATTCTCGCCGGGCGTCACATTCATCCGGCGCGGGGTGCCGCCATTGACAGACAGTTCAATCTCCACCTGCCGACCGTCTGGCAGGTCGGGATCATCCACCCGCACGACCAATTCAGCCATTTCGCCCACGATGCCAAAGTCCGGGGCATCGACAATCGACACGCGCCGATCACCCCGGTTGGGGTCGCCCACGATCAGCCCATGCAAGGGGCCGATATGGCGTTCGTCAGAGTCCGGTTCCGGCAAATCATGAACCTGTCCGTCAGTGATCAGGATGGCGCCTGCAATCCGGTCGCGGGGGACATCAGCCATCAGGCCTTCCAGCGCGCCATAGAGATTGGTGCCGTCCGCCCCCGGATCGCTCTCCAGGATGCGCACTTCCAGGGATGGGTCGGCTTCCAGTTCAGCATTCAGCGCGGCGAAAGCCGCTGAGGCCGTCGCTTTGCGTTCGCCGAACTCCATGCTTTCGGACCGGTCGAGAATGATCGCCGCCACCGAGGGCAGGGGCTCACGCTCTTCCTGTACGAGTGAGGGGTTCGATAATGCCGCAGCCAGCAAAGTCAGCGCCAGCCCTCGCGTTAGCCACGCTTTGCCGCGCAGAAACGCATAAGCGAGCCATGCCAGCGCAGCAAGCGCCGCGACTGCCCACAGGATCGGCCAGCCAAGAAAGGGCTCAAAGCCGAGGCGCGTTGCGTCAATCATTGCGGCCCTCCATCGGGAATGCGGGTCGGAAGGCGGACCGGGCTTTCATCCGGTGCTTCATCTGCGTCGCCATTGCCGAGACGTTCCAGCAGGGCCGGGATGTGCACCTGGTCGTCCTTATAGTTTCCAGTCAGCACATACATGACCAAATTCACGCCGAAGCGTCTCGCCATTTCACGCTGTTGCGCTCCGCCGTCCACGGAATAGAGGTCGCGGCCCTGTTCATCCACGGCCCAGGCCGAAGCCCAGTCGGCATCGCCGATAATGAGGCGTGAAACGCCGTCGCCGCGCGGTGCACTGGCATCGCCCGCCTGCTCGATCCAGAGATTGCGCTGCGCATAGCGCCCCGGAAAGTCGTCCAGCAAATAGAAGGTTCGCGTCAGAACATGGTTTTCGCCCACCGTCTGCAAGGGCGGTGCATCAAGCCCTTCCAGCAAGGTCTCCAGGCGAGTCACATCGGTCTGCGTTCCAATCGTTCCGCCTGCGCGCGTATCAATCACCAGCGCCCCACCAGAGCGCAGGTATGTATTGAGGTGGGCAATCGCTGTGTCCGACAGCGGCGGCATGGAGTCGGGTATGTTGAGATAGATCAGCGGGTACAGCTCCAGCGCGTCGGTCTCCAGATCGACACTATGGGGATCAGCCGGTTCGACGGACGTGCGCAGGCGCAGGATATTGGACAGGCCGAACAGGCCGGCGCGCGTACGCGCATTGAGTGAACGGTCAGGTGTTTCCACATAGGCCAGGCGCATCTCCAGCGCCGCGTCGATCTCCTTCTGGGTCGCGTTTCCGTTGGACGGCAGTCGGATCGTCTGCGGATTATTGTCCACCCGGCGATAGGTGCCGTCCGGCAACAATTCATACTGGAAGGGTTGGGCCGCCGCATCTGGTGTCGGCACCGAGACCAGCGCGCCACCAGCCACCACACATGCCATCGCGGCGCCCTTGCCAAACCGGCGCAGCCGTCCGGCCACGAACAGGGCGATGAAAAGGTCCAGCGCCAGCAATACGGCAGCAAGGGTCAGCAACGGCCCTGCAAGGCGCAACGACCGGGCCTCGGCATCGCCCAGCAGACGAGCCGAAATTGGCCAGTTCGCGATCAGCTCCGGCCGCTTGCCGGCACCCGCATTCAGGGCGCGCGATCCGGCTGGCCCACGATAGAGCCCCGGTGGGTGAGCTTCAGACGGTTCGGTCGTTGCAAAATCGGTGGCCTTCAAGGGCGCGGCATTGGCCCCCGCGGCCGACAGGCGCCCATAGCCGTCCAGGGTCAGGAAAGGGGCGTAAGCCCCCTCCGCATCGCCGACGGATTCGCCACGTCCGGCTGCAATCGACCGGCGCAGCATCTGCGAGAACGTGCCGGAATAGGCAAGGTCGGCCCAGTCCGGTCCGGCGGTTGTGTGGAACAGAATCAGCGTGCCATCGCCGCGCATGTCGGCGGTCACCAGCGGAGAGCCATCTGCCAGTCGCGCCCACGTCTTCGATGCGAGTTCCGGCCCCGGCCGCGCCAGCACTTGCTGCTTGATGCGCACGTCACCGGGAATGGGCAGGCCTGCAAAGGGGGAGGTCTCCGGGAACGCCGCCATGGCTTGCGGCTCATCCCAGGCCAGCGCTCCGCCGAGCGCGCGAGAAGACCGGCGCAGCGCAACCGGCAGCAGGTCATCGCCCTGCGCAGCGAGGCGCGGACCAGCAAACCGGATCAGCGCACCACCCTCCTCGACCCAGGCATGCAGCAATTCGGCATCCTGCGGCAGGATCTGCCCGATATCACTCAGGATGATTGCATCCGGGGACGCGGCAACAAGGTTCTCGATACTGCCTTCGGATATCGTCGCGAACGGTTCCAGCGCCTTGCGGATATAGTGCATGTCCGACAGCAGCGGCTGGGCCATGCTGCCCGCATCGACGAGGCCGACACGGCGCGACCGATCTGCCGAATCCCATAGCCAGACCGTACCTGCGCCTTGCTGGCCTGTGACGCTGAACCGGGCAACGCGGGCGAGTGCTGCGGCAGGGATGGTAAACTCGGCGGCCGCTTCGGTCTGCCCATCGGCAAATTCCAGGGGCGCAGTTGCGAGGGCTGAACCATCAATCGTCATGGCAGATACATATCCGGTTGCGATGCCGCGCGTGGAAGCGCGGCGGGCGGTCACGCTGACAGAATCTGTTTGCGACCGAATGCCGGAAATCACGATCGGGCCAGTCGGCGCTGCGGCATAGACGGTCAGCGGCGCGAGACTTGACAGCTCCGCGGCAAAGGCCTGGCCGCCCTTGCCCTGCAAGCCGTCGCTTGCCCAGAAGATGCGGTCAGGCTTGAAACCTGAGTCATTCAACCGCCGCAACGCATCGGAACGGTCAGGGGCCCAGGCCTGCGGCCTCAGCGAGGTCAGGCGCTTGCTCATGTCGGCGCGGGAAATACGCTCGGTCGGATCGGGATTGAATTGTTGCGGCGCGGTCAGCAACAGATGGACCGGCGCGTCGCGATTGCCCGTGTCCAGTGTGGCGGTCGCGGCATTGACGAGGTCCGGCCAGCGCGGGGCGGACGGCCAGCCATTGTCGACCACGATCAGCAGGCTGCCGGTGCCTTCCACGGTCTCGGTCTGCGCGCCCGGTGCATAGACGGGTTGGGACAGGCCGAGGATCGCGGCGGCAATCGCCAGCGTACGGATCAGCCAGACCCACCAGGGCGTGCGCGCGGGCGTCTCTTCCTGCGGCTCGATCCCGTCGAGCAATTGTAGCGACGGCAATTCCGCATGACGTGGGGCAGGGGGCGTTGCCCGCAGGATCCACCAGATGATTGGCAGCGCGGCCAAAGCGGCAAGCGCCAAAGGCGCGCCGAGCAGGAATGGGCCGAGCGAGGTCATGCCTTGGCCCCGAACGTCTCGACCTGCGCCTTCAGCCGGGCCGCGCCTTCAAGGCTGGACTGCCCGACTGTATGCGTCACCAGTCGCCAGCCCATTTGCGTGGCCAGTCTGCGCAAGCCGTCCCGTTGTTCTGCAAAGCGGCGCAGATAGGCCTCACGCATTGTCTCGGCCCGGCCAAGGATGCGATCGCCCTCCCCGCCGGGGCGGCTGAGCTTGGTACGGCCTTCAAACGGGAAGCTTTCCTCGATGGGGGCCGAGATTGCCAGCAGCACGCCTTCCGGGCATTTCGCGGCAAGCGGCGCAAGGCGGGCCTGCCACTCGGCGAGCGGCGCGTAAAAGTCAGATGCCAGAATAATCGTTGCCGCTGATTTCGGCGGGGAGGGGAATTGGCCATGTGTGCCGCGCTCAAGGTCTTCAGCGAGCCGCGCCACGGCCTTCTTGCCAAAGCTGGCCGTCCGGCCCGCGCCCAGCATGCCGATCCGTTCGCCATCCTTCGACATCATGATGCCGATGGCCAGCATCAGGAGCTGGGCTTCTTCGGCCTTGGTACGCAAGTCGCCCTTGCCCTTCCAGCGGAAACCCGGTGCATCATCGCTCCAGAACAGCACCGTGCGCGCGGTTTCCAGTTCTGTTTCGCGTACGAACAATTCCGTGCCCTTGGCGGAGCGGCGCCAGTCGACCCGGTCGGCCGCGTCTTCCTGCGCATAGCGCCGATACTGCCAGAAATGCTCGCCCGTGCCCGCGCGGCGTCGGCCAGCCGACCCGATATGCGCGGCTTCGCTCGCTTCGGCCTTGAAGTTCAGACCGGGCAATTGGCGGGCAAGGCTTTCAGCCTCAGAACGTAGATCGGCGGCGGGAGTCACAGCGGCAACTCGCAGGTTGCAGCATAGAATGCGTTAGCTACTGAATCGCTTCCAATTTGATCCATTTTATCGAACAGGGTCTGCACAAAATCCTTTGTTGAGAAGGATCCATTTGATTGGGCTTCCATCTCTTTCAGTGCATCGATGTAGCTCTCAATCTCGGCTTCGAGCCCAGGAAGACTTCGATTTCTGAGTTCACCATCCTCATCCAATCCCTCCTGAACGATCAATCGGTAGGTCACAATGGTGTTCAACTTGGCGACGGCACAGTCTTGAGCCCCCTGCGTTGTCAGGGGGGGTACCGCGCCTGAGCACGCGACCGCGGAAACGAGAATTGAACCAAAGCCCAATAGCCTACGCACTGATCACGAAACCTTCCGCGCAAGGTCATTGATCAGATCTGTCAGGCTCGGTGCCTCGCCGGTCGGGTCGTAGCGCATCGCCATCCGGTGGCCGAGGCAGGGTTCTGCGAGCGCTTCGACATCCTCGATGCTCGGCGCAAGACGGCCCCTCAAGAGCGCGCGGCTCCGTGCAGCCAGCATCAGCGCCTGACCGGCACGGGGCGAAGGCCCCCAATCCACCAGCCGCTTGACGCGCTCGTCGCTTGTCTGTTCCGGCCGGGCATCTCGCACCAGGCCGAGGATCGCCGAGACGATCTTCTCGCCCACCGGCATCCGACGCACGAGGCCTTGCAGCGCGATCAGCCGGTCGGCGTCCAGCGCCGGGCGCACCACGTCATCGTCGCCGGTCGTCGTCTCGATCAGGATGCGGCGCTCGGTGTCGAGGTCGGGATAGTTTACATCGACCTTCAGCAGGAAGCGATCCAGCTGGGCTTCGGGCAGGGGGTAGGTGCCTTCCTGCTCGATCGGGTTCTGCGTCGCCAGAACATGGAAGGGCGCGGGCAGATCATGGCGCACACCGGCCACGGTGACATGGCGCTCCTGCATCGACTGGAGCAGGGCAGACTGGGTACGAGGGCTGGCGCGGTTGATCTCGTCGGCCATCAGCAGCTGGGTGAAGATCGGCCCTTTCAGGAAGCGGAAGGTGCGCTGCCCGCTCGGGCTTTCATCCAGCACTTCAGAGCCGATAATGTCGGATGGCATCAGATCCGGCGTAAACTGGATGCGCTGGTTGGCGAGGCCGAGCGCGGTGCCCATCGCTTCGACGAGGCGTGTCTTGGCCAAGCCGGGCGCGCCGATCAGCAGGGCATGGCCCCCGGCCAGTACGGCGGCGAGCGCCAACTCGACCACGCGGTCCTGTCCGAATACCGCCTTCGCAATTTCGGCTTTCACCTGCGCCAGCGTTTCGGCGGCGGATTCGGCTTCTGCGATGATTGCATCACTTACCTGGTCAGTATCGGCCATCAAAAGGGCGCCTCCGGGTTTTCGATCTGAATAAACAAACCTATGTCTAAGGCCGGATCATGGCGGAGCAAAACGTGAATTCCAGTGCCACAACCACAATCAGTCTCGAAGAGACGCTTAAAGCGATCCTTCCCGATGGCAAGGTAGATGGCAAACTGCCGCCGGTTCATCTGTGGAATCCTGAGCGCTCCACTGACATCAACATGGAAATCCGCGCGGATGGCAGTTGGTGGCATGAAGGTGACCCAATTAATCGCGCGCGACTGGTGAAGCTGTTCTCGCGCATCCTGCGCAAGGATGAGGACGGCTCGATCTGGCTCGTCACGCCCTACGAAAAAGTGATCGTGCATGTGGCCGATGCGCCTTTCCTTGCTGTGCGCGTCGAGCGGGCGGGCGAGGCCGGACCGCAACAGACACTGGCCTTCGTCACAAATCTGGGCGATGTGACGCTGGCAGGGCCGGACGCGCCGCTGCGCGTCGAGACCGATCCCGAGACCGGAGAGCCTTCCCCCTATGTATTGGTGCGCGGACAGCTCGAAGCCAAACTTGTCCGGCCGGTCTTCTACGAACTGGCCAATATGGCAGAACCTGCACCCGACGGATCAGATATGCTGGGCGTGTGGAGCCAGGGTTTCTTCTTTCCTCTCGGACCGGCGGCCTGATCCGGCATGAGCTGGAACGGGCTGGACGATTTCCTGACGCGGGTCTCAGACCGGCTTGACCCGCCCCATGGCGAAGGGCGGCTGACCGAATATGGCGACCTCGACTTCCTGACGCCAGAAGAACTGGCGGTAATCCGCCCGGCGGCGGTGCTGTTTGGTGTCATCCCGCGCAAATCCGGTCCGACCGCGCTGCTCACCCTGCGCCCGGACACGATGGCCAATCATGCCGGACAGGTTGCCTTTCCGGGCGGCAAGATCGATCCGATCGACGTGGACGAAGTCGCCGCCGCCCTGCGCGAGGCTGAGGAAGAAGTCGGCGTGAACCCGGCAGAGGTGGAGGTGCTAGGTCGCGGCGCGCCCTATGTCACGGGCACCATGTTTCGCATCACGCCGGTCGTGGGGATTCTGCCCGCCGATTTCGAGCCCAAACCCGACCCGACCGAAGTCGCGGACGTGTTCGAAACGCCCATCGATTTCCTGATGAATATCGCCAACCATCAGGTCGGCCGAGCCGTCTACAAGGGCAAGGAACGGCAATTTTACGAGATGCCGCATGGCGGGTTTCGCATCTGGGGCGTGACCGCCGGGATTATACGGAAACTGTATCATACACTGTACGACGATTGATCCGGCCCGGTTTTAGGGGTTTGTTCAATCCATCCACGCCTTATCTAAGGTGAAACAATCGGAGGGAACGACACCTTGGCCGGACGCATCGTCTTTGAGCTATTCATCTTCTCGATCCCGTTCATCGTGTTCGGGCTCTACCTGCTGGCAACGTCGAATGCAGAACAGGAGGGCAAACGCAAATGGCCCATCAACATCCTGTTCCTGTGCGGCATTGGCCTTGCGACCGTGGCCTGGTTCGTTCTGATCCTGATGGAGCCGAAAGAACGCGACATCTGCCACGAGCCGGCCCGTATGGAGAATGGCAAGCTGATCCCGGCCCGCGACTATCCTTGCGAACATGATGTGACCAATGTCGGCGTTCCTCGCGAACGCGACAGCGTCCGTTCTGCGCGGGGCGCGACCGGTCCCGGCACGGATATCCATGATGCCGGCGAGATCCGCGCAACGGCCCCTGACACCGAAGATGCCGCGCGCCGGGAGGAAGAGCCGGTGATCCTGGCCCCGGACCCCGATGCCGACACACCGGAGATCGTGCGGCCGGACGATGACACGGACTGATCTGACGACCGCGCCCTGGCTGGACTGGCCGGGCACACGCGCCGTGATGGCTGCGCTGGAAGTGGCGCGTCCTGGTGGCGCGCGCTTCGTTGGCGGCTGTGTGCGCAACGAACTGCGCGGCGTGCCGGTCGATGACATAGACATCGCCACCCAGTTGAAACCCGATGAAACCCTCGCGGCGCTGGAAGCGGCCGGCATTCGCGCGATCCCGACCGGGCTGGAGCATGGCACCGTCACTGCCATCTATGACGGCCGCCCCTACGAGATCACCAGCCTGCGCCGCGATGTCGAGACCGATGGCCGCCGCGCCGTGGTCGCTTTCACCGAGGATTGGGCCGAGGATGCCGAGCGCCGTGATTTCCGGCTCAATGCCATCTACGCCGCCGCCGATGGCCGCCTGCATGAGATCGTGCCGAACTCGGTGCAGGATGCCATTAATGGCCGGGTGATCTTCATCGGCGACGCAGACCAGCGCCTGCGCGAGGACTATCTGCGCATCCTGCGCTTCTTCCGCTTCAATGCCTGGTATGGCGCGGGCATGGATGCGGAGGGTCTTGCTGCGTGTGAGCGGCAAAAGGATGGACTCGCAAAGATTGCTTCCGAGCGGATTTGGAAGGAATTGAAACGCCTGATGGAAGCGCCCGATCCGTCCGAAGCCATGCTGGCCATGGAAGAGACGGGCGTGCTGGGAGCTGTGTTGCCGGGCGCGAACGCATCGGAATTACCGTCTCTTGTTTCGGTGGAGCAGGGGGCAGGCCTTGCGCCAGATCCGTTGCAGCGCTTGATGGCCATGCTTCCCCGTCGCGCCCGCGATGTGACCAGTGTCACGGTGCATCTGCGGCTATCCAATGCCGAGGCCAGCCGACTGGCCGAGTGGGCCGACCCTGCGCTAACTCATGTTCTTGGCGTCCAGTCGGACGCGCTGCGCCGTCTGTTTTACCAGTTTGGCCCACGTGCTGTGCTGGACCGCGCCTTGATTGAAGCCGCGCAGGTTTCTGGAGCGGATGCCCTGACGACGATCAAGGCAGCGGCAGTCGACTGGCAGAAGCCGGACTTTCCGCTGGGCGGCGCAGATGCCCTTGCAGCAGGGCTTAGCGGTCCGGATGTCGGCGCAGTCCTGCGCGCATTGGAGCAGAGCTGGGTGGCGTCGGATTTCAGTCTGACTCGAGACGAATTGGTCGCGCGCCTCAATTCGTGAACAGGATGTACGCGTTGAGGTATCCGGCGAAACTGATCCAGACCAGATAGGGGATTTGTAGCAAGGCGGCGAGGTGCGAATAGCGCCAGAAGTCCTGCATCATGGCCACGATCAACAGCCAAAGCGCCACCAGAATGCCGAGCGCCAGCGCGACCTCGTTCATGCCAAAGAATGCAAGGCTCCAGCCCGCATTGAACACCAGCATCGAATAGTACAGCCCGAGCGGGCTGACGGCACGTTCAAATGAACCGGCCCGGTCCAGCACCAGCAGGGCGCCTGCCGCCATCAGTGCGAACAGAATTGGCCAGACAAGGGCAAACATGACGTCTGGTGGCGTGAGGAAAGGTTTGCTGAGCGCAGCGTACCAGGGGTCGGAATTGCCACCCGAAATCACTGCTCCTGCTGCGGCGGCTGTCACCGTCGCTAGCAGGAGCAGTATCCCTGCCCCCCAGGGAAAGGCTTTCGCACTGGTGACCATCGACCACGCTTATACCTTCGAATGAAGTTTTCGTCATTTCCGAAACGTTAATCCGAGCCACAATGCTCTGATCGTCATCGTTTTTTTCCGTCGGTGCCCAAAATCCGGACGAGATTTCGCGACTAGTCCTCGTCCCGGTCCAGTATATCGCCCGGCTTGCAGTCCAGCGCGGCGCAGATCTTGTCCAGCGTCTCGAACCGCACGCCTTTGACGTGTCCCTGTCTTAGCTGCGACAGGTTCTGCTCGGAAATGCCGATTGCCGCGGCCAGTTCTTTGGACTTCATCTTGCGCAAGGCAAGCATCACATCGAGGCGGACTATGATGGCCATCAGATGAACTGCTCGTTTTCATGGGCGATGTCGGTCGCCTGAGTCAGGATCTGACCGATTACCAGGATCACCGCGCCAATCATCAACAAGATCACGGTATTGGGATTGATTCCAAGTGTGAGTGCCCGGTTGCCCGGTCCATTGTCATAGGTCAGGCCGAGCACAATCAGCGTAGGCAGGATCAGTTGAACGGCAGCAAACAGGAAAATGGTCAGGCCCAGGAAGCGCACTGCCCGGACAGCGGCGGGCGCAAATACCACGCCTTTCTGGAACACGCTGAAGACACGCGCAGCGCCGATGACGATCAGGGTGAGGCTGAAATAGCCGATCGCTGCCAGGACATGCAGGAGCAGTTTCTTTCCCCCGGAATAAGAGACGTCCTCCCGGACATGCGGCTGAAGGCCCTCCCAGGCCGAATCCAGGATGGAGGTTGAAACATCCATCAGGAAATAGGCTGCCACCATCAGGACGAGGATGAGGAGTGCGAGCCATTTCAAGACGCGGCAGACGAGGCGTGTCCGGTCAGGCAGGAGTGTGGGAGCGTTCATTATTCGTCCTTGCCAATTAAAAATTCATGTTTTACGTGAATTAGTTATTGAAGGAAGGGTATCTGCATGTTCGCCATTATCGCAAGGATTTTCGTCATCGGCGCAGGTGTTTTTCTGCCCATTGCCTGCGCAAGCGTGCCGGTGACCAGCCTGCCGAAACTCGCTGCGCTGGATCCGACAACCATGGATGCCAGCCAGGTCGAGGTCGCTGTGCGCGCGCCGGATGACTACGACTTGCCTGAGGACGCAGCAACGCTCGTTTTGTCAGTCTGGCAGGAAGAGGGGAACAAGACCCGGGAAGAGCTGTTCCACCTTGTCCCCGTGCCGGACGCGCCAACCCGTTTCCTGAACAAGCGCGCAAAGGCAGGGTTCATGATCCATCGGCTGCATATCCACCCAAAGGACGCGCCGCGCATGGACGATTTCCGCGCGCATATGCTGAGCCTCAAGGAGGCACCCGGCCAGAAAAGCCTGTCCGTCAGCGTCACCACGCGGCCTTGCCTGAAGCATGGTGCCAATCCCTTCAAGGACCCCCGCATCGCCATCTATCTGCGCCCGGCACAGGATGAGGATTATTTCACCCTTGTGAAGGAGCGGAAAGTCTCGATTGAAATGCCGGATGGCGACGCGCGTTATTGCGCGACAGACTAGGGCCTCACGGCCACTTCACGACAGGGGGCATGGAGGAGAGGATGCTCGTCACATTGCCGCCGGTCTTCAGGCCGAAGGTCGTGCCGCGGTCGTAGAGCAGGTTGAACTCCACATAGCGGCCGCGCTGGATCAGCTGTTCCTCGCGTTGGGCTTCGCTCCAAGTCTGGTTCATGCGCCGGGCGACCAGTTTTGGGTAGATCTCCGCGAATTGCTTGCCGACTTCCTGTGTGAAGGCGAAATCGGCGTCCCAGTCGCCCGAATTGAAGCGGTCATAGAAAATGCCGCCCGTGCCGCGTGGCTCATCCCGGTGAGCGAGATGGAAATAGGTGTCGCAGGTCTCTTTCATCTGCGTGAAATCGGCGTCCGGATGCGTGTCGCAGGCGGATTTCATGGCGGCGTGGAAATCGACCGTGTCTTCGAAGTCTTGATCACGTTGATAATCGAGCAGGGGATTGAGATCTCCGCCGCCGCCGAACCAGGACTGGCTGGTCACCAGCATGCGGGTATTCATGTGCGCGGCAGGCACTTTCGGATTGCGTGGATGCGCGATGAGCGAAATGCCCGAGGCCCAGAATCGGCCATCTGACTTGTCCGCGCCGGGGATTTGGGCAGCGAAGGCTTCAGAGAATGTGCCGTGGACTTCGGAGAAGTGGACCCCGACTTTTTCGAACACCTTGCCGCGCATCAGGCCCATACGGCCGCCGCCCAGGTCTTCGCTGCCATCGCCGCGTTTCCACTCGGTCAGTTCGAACCGTCCCGGTTCGCCTGAATAAAGGGGGCGTTCCGCCGCATTTTCCAACGCTTCGAACCGCGCGCAGATGTCTTCCTGCAACACCCTGAACCAGTCGCGTGCGCGAGTCTTCTTCGTTTCGAGATCACCATCTGTCATGGCGCGACACATGGGGCGAGGACTGCGACACTTGCAAGCGCCCTGTTGTCACAGGCGCCAAGTCAGGATAACGCGCTGCCAATAGTAGTTTATGGGGAGGCACCCGCGCCCACTTGCCGCAATGTGCAAGGGGGCGGGCTCCTGTATGACGGGCCCAGATTTCTGCCTTCGCAAGGGACGGGATAAGCGTGACTGACACACCTGCACACGAACACGGCGAGATGATCGACGACGATCGCCGCAATTTCATTCACATCGCCACTGGAGCGGTCGCCTTTGGCGGCGCTGCCATGTTTGCCTGGGCCGCTGTTGACCAGTGGAACCCGGCCGCTGACACAAAGGCCGCTTCGGCGCTGGATGTCGATGTGTCCAAAATCCCTCTGGGCGGCGAAATCCGCGTCCTGATCGGCGGCAAGCCGTTCTTCGTGCGCCACCGCACAGCGGCTGAGATTGCTGCGGCCGATTCGGTGAATGTCGCGACATTGCGTGATCCCGAGACCGATGATGCGCGTCTGCGTCCCAAGGCTGACGGGTCGTTGAACCCGGCCATTCTGGTCACCTCGGGCTCTTGTACCCACCTTGGCTGTGTTC